>JAISJC010000050.1 GCA_031261745.1 Oscillospiraceae bacterium | reverse complement strand
GCCATTTTCTTGTCCTCCTTTCCTCTGACCTCAGCCGTTTTCCCTGTGCTGACGGGTAACGCCCCTCGCGGCTGTATATCAATCCAGTTCGGATATCGCCTGTTTCAGTCCGTCGTCCGCGGGCGAAATGTCACCGTCGTAATCTCTCAACATTGCCTGAAGAATAATCAGATGATTTTTCTCGTCTGAAATTATCTCCGCAATCTGTTTGCGGTCGCCGGCCGTCAGCCCCTCAAGCGTCAGGAGCTTTTGATAACCGCGCTGCGCGTCGGCCTCGTCCTCCATATTCGCAAGAATTTCAATGGCAACCTCGCGTTTATTCATTTCCGAATCCTCCCTGCCGTGCGGCCTGCGCCGCCATTAACCGCTCCTGTATCTCCTGTTTCGCCTCGGCGCGCCGCTTATTCTGCTGTTCCTCGGAGAGCTTTGTCAGTTCAATGTCCTGTGCGCGCCTGCGTAAATCGACCTCTTTTTGCCGGAGCTGAACATCGGCCGCGAGCTTTGCCTGGTTGAGCTGCTGCGCCTGCTGTTGTCCCTGCATTTGCGCCGCCTGCGACTGTTGCCCCTGCTGCATTCGCATTTGCGCCGCCTGCTCCGTCTTGTCACGGATTTCGATTGCCATTTTCAGCAGCTCGTCCGCGTTCGGATAGTGCAGGTATTTGAGCTGCGAGTACATCATCACGCGAATGCCCGGATCGTTCGGATCGCCCATTCGTCCGGTCGCGAACGCCTCGATTGTCTGCGCCCACATATTCTCACGGCTGTTAATCCGCTCGCCGTCCGGGTCAATGCTGAACTGGAAGTCCGTATTGTACTCCAACTCGCCGAATTGATTCCGCCGCAGAAACAGATGACGGTTAAACCGCTGCTCTTCAAGCTCGCCGGTGTCGTTCCGGTTCAGCACATATATATCGTCGTCACAGTACGCCAGCAGGAATTTGAATATAAGCTCGTATATCCCCGCCCAAGCCGCCCGTTTCAGCACGCGGCGGCTCTCTAAGCGTCCCGCGCTCTGTGCCGCGGCGAATTGCTTTGAAACGCCCGACTGCGCCGTCGTGTCGCGCCGCCCCTGAAAGCTGTCCGTTATGCCGAGGATATTGCGAGACGCCTGATATTGGTCTTGCAGGTATTGCATATCCTGTTGGATATTCCCCTCGAAGTCAATAACCCGTGCCGCGTTCAACGCCGGAATGTCGCCGAGCGAGTAATACGTCAGCCCGTCGTCCGTCGAGTTGACTTTCAGCGGAACGCCCTCCGGCAACAGAACGGACGAGCCGCGGAACAGCTTTTGAGATATCGAGAGGTCAAGGCGGCTTATAACATTCTGCTGGTCGAGTATTTTCCCGACGTCGCTCTCGCCGAGCAGTTTCCCGTAAACGAAAACATTTTTCTGCCACACAAACGGATATCTGTCCGGCTTATAGTACGGAACCTCCGTCCCCTCCGGCAAAATCTCGCCGCTCGCCAGCTGCACCGGCTCGCGCAGAATCTCAAAATCAAGCGTTTCCTCGTTCCAGGAATCGGAACCGCAAAACGCACACACGCCGCGCTCCGGCGTGGCGAGTTCCGCGCCCTCAGGATATGTGCCGTCCTGCGTGTTTTCAAGCATAGCCGTGAGCTGTAAGCTCGCGCTCTCCGGCTCGCCGCACTTCGAGCAGACCTTTTCGTGCCGCGCCATATAATCCGAGTCGTCAACAACCTCGATATCGTTCACCCACGCGTACAAACCGATTGTGTTATCCGCGTGCCGCTCGTATCCCATATATAACGTCACGAGGTCACTCTCATATTCGCCGCCCATTACGCCGTCAATGCCGTTTACGGCGGGTTCGCTCTCTGCCTCGTCCTCCACGTCAACGCCGTACCGCGCCTTTATCTCGCGCTTCGTCGTCGGAAGTTTGAGAATATAATAGTCCATATCCTCAACGCCGGAATGTATGCCCGCCTGCGGGCAAAGCATTTTGGGGTGCGCGTGTTCGAGAACAACCGCGCCGCGGCCGTTTTTTTGAGTTTTATCCCACTGCAAACCGAAACCTGTCGCCCCGGCAATGCTCGCCGTACGCTCCGCCATATCGTTAATCTGTTCCGCCGGAAGTCTGTCTATCTCCTGCCGGCACACGCGCTCAATCAGCGTCGCGAGATATTCGTCTCTCTTTCGCGCCGCCTGCGTCTTTACGGCGGGAATCGTACTGTCGGTAATGCTCTCGACGTGTTCCGCGCAGATGCGGCGTATGTAATGCGCCCGCAGGCTGTCGCCGTCGCTCTCAACGTCAAAGTCCGTCAGCGGCGTCAGATAGTAGTCGCCCAGATATCCGCGCTCGAACTTATCCACCTCGGCAATATCCCGCGCGAATGCCGCGCCGTTGCGCGACAGCCGCTCCTGCCACTTTACGAGCTTATTATTCGTCACTGTGCAACCCCCCACTTCTTTAACAGATTTTGCCGCTCCTCAGGTTTCGCGTTGTAATAGAACCGTTGCAGGTCCTTGTCCAGCTTGCTGATATCCGGACTGTTCGCGGCCCCGCCCCGCACCTGCCGTCTGACGTCATATGCGATTGCGGCAGCCATAACGAGATCGTCGTGCGCCCCCGCGACGGCCTCGGCGCGCCCCTTTTCGTTCCGGACGAACGTCAGCATTTCGTCGAGCGTTTCCAAGTCGTTGAACAGCTCCGAATGCTCGCGGACGAGCTGAACGAGGTTCGCGATAATGCGGTTCCGCGACTTGCTGCTCGTCACAAATCCGTAGCTCTTGACGTACGCTCCCGTGTAAACGTCCTCGCGCTCGCGCACGAACTGGTGACTGTAACCCATTTTTTGCAGGATTTGCACCGGATACGTCGAGAAGTTCGTTTCGATGCCGACAATCGCCTCGTTGTAGTCATTACCGAGGCAATACATCTGTCTCGCGTACAAATCCTCGTCCATAGCCTGTTTGAGTACCGCGACCTGCTCCCCGCTCGCCGCGTCGAGAGCCTGCCCCGTGAAGAAGTCCGAGCCGTAGCCCGCTGTGTCCCCGCCGATTGCGTACCGCTTGCCTTTTTCGGGTCGCTTGTAAACGCGTATTGAACCGTTCGGGTCGTCC
This sequence comes from Oscillospiraceae bacterium, assembly GCA_031261745.1. Taxonomy (GTDB): domain Bacteria; phylum Bacillota; class Clostridia; order Oscillospirales; family Oscillospiraceae; genus JAIRRO01. The sequence goes on along the minus strand of JAISJC010000050.1, from coordinate 50,985 downwards.
ACCCACCTCGCGTTTGATATATGCACGTCGTCGGACTGTACGTCGTATTCGTAATATCCGACGGCGACCGGCTCCGGCGCGTTCTTGATTCGCTCGCTCACCGCGACCTTATCAAACACGGTGTTTCCGACGACGCCCCATTGGCCGAGCGTGTAGACCTCATAGTCATACGGCGATATGTCGCGGAGCATTTCAAGCTGCGCGCGGTCCTCGTCCGTCAGAAAACGGTTGTCCGTGTACACGTTCTCGTAGGTCCTGATACCCTCGCGCATAAGCTCCGGCGGTTTGTCCCAGAACGTGAGCTTTAACCACGACTTCGAGGACGTCGGATTGAACGTCAGTATGATTTGCTGATAATTCTCCGACTGGCCGCGGATACGCCTGTTTATTTCGAGAAAATCCGACAGCGTAACCTCGTCCGCCTCCTCAATCCACGCGCCCGTCAGTCCGTAAATTGATTTCAGCTTCCGCACGTCGTCCAAGCCGCTCATAACGATTTGGCTCCCGGTACGCAGGCTCGTAATCGACTTCAAGGTGCCGTTAATTTTGACCGGCTCGTCCGGATAATGCTCTTCGAGCTGGCCGAGCATTTGCGCCCAGCAGCTGCCCTCTAACTCCTTTGCCGTTTTTCGCGTCGCGAGGAACTTGTTACCCCGCTCCGTGAATATGCGTTCGAGCAGCTTTCGCCCGGCGAATATGCTCTTTCCGCTGCCCGCTCCGCCTTTCATCACGAGGAAACGGTGCGTATCCGCGAGCAGCCCGACCGTCCAGTCGTTATTGCTCTCCCGCCAGTCTCGCAGCCACGTCAGCGCGGCGAGCTGTTCATCGGTTCTGTTCATTTTTGATTAGCTCGTCAATGAGTGCCAGCTTTTCGGACGCGCTCATCGGTGCCGCCGCCGGCACCACCGCCTCAACCTCGCTCCGCTCTTTCCACCCGTAATTGTGTTGCAGATTGAACTTCACGCCCTCGACGTGCCGTCTGCTCATCAGCTCCTCCGCGAGGTAATCCTCAATCCGCAACGTCGCGCTCTCTACCGCGTCCGCGAATGCCTCGCGGTTCCGGTACCCGCGCAACGCCTCTCGCGTCATTCCGAGAAATATGCAAAGACCCGTAACGCTCGGAGGCTTGGCGTATTCGTACGTCATCACCTGCTCGCCCGCCTCGTTCTTGAACGGAACGGCCTTGTACATCGGCTTCGCCTCGTTTGAGAACCCCGTAAGTTCGGGAATTTTCATCGGCACTTGGCGCGAAATGCTGTTGAAATACGCGTCGACAGCCCGCTCGAACGCCTTAACCGTTTCATATTTCTTTTTACGCCCCATTCCAATCACCATATTACTAATTGTTTATTAATACGCAAATACTCAAAAAAATCATAACACTATGTATATTATATAACATAATGTTATGATTTCAAGCGATTGCCGAAAATCGTCATTTTGACGAAAGATTTTTTTGAAGCCTGTAAAACGTTGACCGGCTGATTTTGTGCCGTCGGCAAATGTGGGAAATCATATCGTCGCCGCGCGCGAGACGTTCGATATCCGCGCGCAGCACTTCGATGTCGATATCCGTCCGCGCCGGACGCCCCTTTCCGGCGTACACGCCGTTCGCTTTCGCAATCGCAATTCCCTCCGCCTGTCGTTCGAGCATTTGCGTCCGCTCCATTTCGGCGAGTGCGCCGAGAACCTGTACCACGAACTTTCCCATAGGCGTGGACGTGTCCACCGTCTCCTTTTGACTGATGAGCTTGACGCCCTTTTCTTCGAGCATATCCAAAATCCACAGAAAATCTTTAAGCGAGCGAGACAACCGGCTGAAACTCTCGACGATGAGCGTGTCTCCCTCGCGGACGTAGTTGAGCATTGCGAGCAGCTCCGTCCGCTCCGCGTTCTTCCCGCTCAGTCTGTCGACAAAGATTTTCTCGACGCCGAGCCTGTCCATCATCGCCTCCTGCCGCTCCGTGTGCTGCTCGCGCGTTGACACGCGCACATAACCGATTTTTGCCATAATGTCGTTCCTTTCTTTTGCGTAAAAACGGCACCCCCTTTTTACGCATTATTTCTATTGCGCCATAACGGCGTAATATTTACTTTTGGTTCACTTTTGTTTCGTATTTGCGTTTTTACAACCCTTTCGGCACACCAGCAGCGCAAAAATGCCGCGTGAGGCGTCACGCGTTTTTTTGAACCGGTGTTTCCGGAAGTATGTATCGGACGTATTGCGCCCGGCCGGGTAGCCACTCCGCGCGGTACACGACTGTCGCCCACCGCGGCACTTTCGGTTCATACGAGGCCGACACGGGTTTCTCGTCAATCTCCGGCGTCGCGAGGTTGCGGCTCGGCTTGTACGCCTTTTCGTCCGTGTAGTGCCTAACCTGTTCAAGCATATATTTAAGCAACGGCGTGCGGTCCGTCTGTTCCGCCCACAGTCGCGTTGTTTTCACGTTCTCGCTCCGCCAGCACGCGACGGCGATGTCCCGCGCCTCGGCATTGATGATAACGTGATGATGAACGCGCACGTCGCGCTCTTCGCCCGCCTCAACGCCCATATCTGAGGTCGTCGCGAAGTATTTGAATTCAATACCGAGCTTGGCGCATTTGTATTTCACGCGCCGGAGCCAGTTTGTCAAGTCCTGTCGCCCCGCCTCATAGAGTGAGTGCGAGCCAAGCCCCGGCGTTTCTATCTCATACTGTCCCGTCCGCTCGGAAATCGCGGCCGCGCGGATTTCGAGCTTTGCGTGTTCCGCGTCGCCGTAGGTCAGCGTCACAAAATAATCCTCGGAACCGAAGTTGCAGTGTATGAGCCGCGTCGCCTTGTTCACGAGCGACTTGTCGTGCTTTGTCTGAACGCGATGAGCGCGCTCCTTGGCGGAACGGCGGGGCGGCGGAGCCGTCGGATCTTCCGGCAAGCGGAAAACTATCTCCTCGACGACGCGACCGCTTATGTATTTACGAGAGAAATATTTTGAGTATCTCGGTTTCTTTTTGCTCACGGCGACGCCGCACCTCCTGTCCGTTATGCATTTATACAAAAGAAAAACGCGCGCGTGTTTATAAATGACCGCGCACGCGGGTACGCATTAGCGTCAAGTTATCCGCCGGGTCTGTCCTCTGACGGTAGTTTCGTTGAAAACCTCGCCCTTAACCAAGCCCCCATAGGTCCTCCTACCCGCGCAAATTTTTTCGCGCGATATATTATAATGTATACGCCGATTTTCGCCGCAGCTCCCGCCGCTCCTTCCAGAACGCCCGAACCGCCTCGTCGCTCATTCCGCCGTGTTCGGGGCAAAAGTCATTAAGCTCCTCGCGCGTCCAGCCGTCGGCCGCCGCCGCGTCCTCCGCGTCGTGGTATTCGCTGTCCGGCGCGTGGTCATATGTACAGTCGCAGACGTAGCACCGCAGGTGCCGCTCACCGTTCCCGTAAACAGCCCAAGACATTAAAGGCCCTCATTATATGGTGCTTGTATTGTAAAGTGCTCCGGATGTTTTAGTCTGTTTGCATCGTAGTAGTCGAATATTGTATCTTCCGCGTCGTAAAATGTGTGTCCTCCACGTGATACCTGTTCTATACGGGAGTTTAACAAATCACCAAACAAAACGTAACCGGAGGGGCGGTGTAATATCTGATTCGCGGGGTCTGCAAAATATCTGTATCTTATTTGTTTGTCAAAATCGGGACCAACCAGCACTGTGACGACGTCAAACGGTTTCAGTTCGTTTATGTCAAAATATTCAATTGATTCGGGGTCCTGTTCAAATATGATATATGTATTTCTGCAAGTAACGCAGTCAGATTTAGGACACGTTTCAAAAGACTTTGCGAATTTAACGAAGCAGGCATAAGGTTCTTTCAATGCCCTAATATACTCTTTCTTATTACCTCTAAAAATTAATTCAGCCATTGTCATTCTCCTTATTTAACCCCTCCAAATACGCCCGCGCCGCGTCAGCGAGCGTTTTGTGGTAGTTGCCACTATTATAGTGTTTGTCATTCCAGGGATCGCCCCATTCAATCTGCCAACATATTTCTTGCATTTCCTTTTTGAAACAGTAATAAGACTCACCGTTTACCGCCCGCCACCTCGGCGGCTGTTCCTCGACAAACACAATATGGTCGTAATGGCAATCTACACACTGTATATCTCTGCAATTTTGCGGGTCTATTCCGAGCATTTTTCTTATTCCGCAATAGCTCTCTTTTTTATCGCAGGTCCATTGCTCTTTTGTACCGTGAAATTCGAGCCTCGGTATCTGCTTATTCTCTTCCATTATTTTTCCTTTCGGTTGCGGCACACCTGCCGTCCATCTAATTTGCAAAAAGCTATCGCAAGCCTCATCGGTTTTATTGCACGCACGGGAGCGTTTTGTTTCCGGCAACAAACAAATGCCAATGCTCGACTGTTTATGCCAAGCAACACGGCTACATTTTCCGCAGGTGCTCATTTTGTTGCTCCTTGTGGTCCCGTGGGGCCGCACGCGCTCGACGGACCCATTATAAATACGCCATCGCGTGAGACGACCTCGCAATTATTCTCCCGCGCGAAGCTCATCTCTTGCCGCGCGCGGCACGAGACCTTTCCACCCTGCTCGACCACGAGCTTTTCGCCGCGCGGGCAGTGCGCGCATTCAAGGCACGGAATACGCGGCTTCGGCAGCCGCACGCCGCCGGACGTGACCCACGCCCGCAAACCTTTACTCCACATCGTCATCTCTCCCGTCGTTATTATAATCAGCCCAGTACACCCACCTCTCGCAGGTGTCCGTCAGCCTCACGCGCACAGTCTCAAACCCGTATTTTCGGGCCGCCCCCGCCGTCACCGTCGCGCAGCCCGCACAGCCGGTTTTCTTATTTATGTTCATATGTCCGCAGCTCACGCAGAACCTCCGCTTGCCGATTTCGCGCGCCGCGACCGCCGGCGCGCTCACGCGCACACCCCCGCGCGCCTCGCCGCGCCGACCGTAAACTCAAATATCTCCTCCTCGGTGTACGGGCAGGGCGTCGGCACGACCCGCTCCGGCCGCGGCCGCCTACCGCGCGCGGATGCAGCAGCAGGCGCGTTCTCCGCGCCCCTGCTGAAATATTCGTTCGGAATGAGATAATCCCACTCCGGTTCCGGCTTCTCAAAGTCGGCCGCGCTCACGGGTTTCTCGCGCTCCGTTCGCGCGCACCGCTCCCGCACCTGCTCAAACGCCCTCTTGCGCCTGTACTCCTTCGTTGTCATACGTTCACTCCTCCAATACATCCCTCTCCCACAGCTTTACAATGCCCTTGTCCAGCTCTCCGGGGAGAAAGCCCTCAATCAAAACGATATTCGTCTTTTCCGCCGTCCACTCGTCGGTCAGAAACCGGAGCTGATTCTCGCCGTACTCATTTTTATACATCTGAGCCACCGTGTCGCCGTCGCGGTAGAAAAGTGACACCTCGCCGTCGGCGTAAAACGCGAGCATTCCGCTCCGGACGTCCGCCGCCGCGAACGGTGTCGGTAACTGCGTAAAGCTGCATTGCTCCGGTATCACAAGCACGAAGTCCGCGTTCGCGCGTTGCTGCTTCGCGAACCTAAGCGTCTTAGCGATTGCAATGATTTCTTCCTTAGTGCCTTTAATCTCAATCATTTAATTTTCCTCCGTCTGCTGTGCGAACGCGCCGCACACCGTATTCAACGCCTTTCGCAGTTTTCCGGCTGTTTCCGCGTCCTGCGCCGCCGCGTCCGAGAGCAGGTCCGCCAGCTTTTCAAAGGTTTCCTGGAACATTCCGAAATGCACCTCAAACGCCTTGACGAACGGGTTCGCCGTCTTGACCGATTTTTCGAGCGCGGCCGCCCTCGCCTCCAACGCCTCCTTTTGCCGCAGCAACTCCTCGACCTCAGCCTGCGCCTTGGCAACGCCGTTCGATATCCCGATATCCACGGCCGCCTTGAACAGCTCCTCGTCCGGCTTCGTCGGCGTCTGTGCCTCTTCGAGCTTTTTCAGTGCGGCGGCGAGCTTGTCCGCATTGTTCTTTGCCTCCGTCTCGACCTTTTTCCGCTGTTTCTCCGCGTCCTTTTGCGCTTTTTTCGCCTCGTCGCGCTCCTTGATGAGTTTGTCCAGCTCCCGCGTGGACATCTCCTCGACCCTGTTCTCCGCGACGAACTCCTCGCGCTCGTCCTCCGGCACCGCGAGCAGCTTTAACGCCTGCGAATATGTCAAATTCCCAAGCGTATCCGACTTCGCCTCGGCCCCGAACAGCGTATATTGCGCGGCCCCGTACTCCTCAAAAATGCGAATAAGGTTGTTCGCCGTCGATTGGCCGTACGGCGTTTCCGTCTTAATCCACTCCATAAAGTCACCGTGCGCGCACAGCGTCTTTGCCTCGGAGAGCCGCCGCCCGATTTCGATTGACGCGTTGATGAGCGTCTTTTGCGTCTGCTGGTGTATCGCGCGGATTTCCGCGCCCAGCTCAGGCAGCGTCCGTTTTGTTTCCCGCGTCAGCTCTTCTGTCATTCTCTTCAAGCTCCTTTTTTAATTGTTTTGTTATATGCTTGCGCCACAGCGTCAGAAACGAGGACAACTCCGGCTCGTCGGCATAGCTCTTGTTTTGCAGTCCGCGGCACTGAATAAGCTCGCCGTTGCGGACCTCCGCCGTATACCACGGCCTTTCCGGTTCCCCTGCACGCCGCACAAGGAATATGCTCGTGTCGCCGCGCGCCGCTCTTTCAAAATACGTCCCGACGCAGTGGTGCAATGCCGCCCCCTCCGCGCGCATTTCCTTTTCGCTCGCACACGGCCGCGCGGTCACGCCGTGCGCCTCGAACGAAAACCGCGTGAGATATTTCACATACTTCGCACAGCCCCGCCGCGCCTTGGCGCGCTCCCGCTGCTGTATTTTGTCCCTTTGCCTCAGCACCTCGGCCGCCGTGGCTTGATGCGCGGCAACAAGGCTCCTCGGCCGCGAAATTCTCTTATCCCGCAGGTCATAGCCGAGCTGCTCGCACTCCTTTATATAGTCGATATAGATGTTAAATGCCCCCACGACAGAGTCGTTGTAGCCCTGCGAAACGAGATAGTCGTACGTCACGGTAAAGGACAACCCGTTTCTCTGAATAATTGCAATATACTTCTCGGTCGCATTCAGCAGCACGACTGCGCGCACCTCGCGCGGCTCCGTAATCTGCGCGTTATTAACCGCGTCACAGGCCACGCGCAGTTTTCCAACATCCCACTCGCCGCGCGGAAACAGGCTCATAATCTCCGGTCCGACGGTGAACACGCCGCTTTTTCTTTTCGCCTTGTGGTTGACAATTTCCGTGTACTCCGACTTATTGACCGCTTTGCAAATGTCCTTAACGATTTTCGTGTAGCCCGACTTTATCAGCCACTCAAACGCCGTATACCGCATTGACAGGCTCAGCAGGTCAACGATATGCGTTTTCCCGATATACGGCGCGAGGTTTGCCGTCGCGAGAACCGTTCCCGCCAACGCCTCCGCGCTCTCCGGCGCGAAGAAAATATTCGCGACCCACGGTGTTGTCGTATAGTGCGCCGCGAATTTCGTCTTTCGCCACTCCAATATGCTTTTCCAGCCCTCGGCGGTATACGCGCTGCGCACGACGTACAGCCATTTGCCGCGGTTCGGCCCGCGGAACGCGTACCGCGTGCACTCCATTATCTGCTTCCGCAGGCTCTCCGCGGTATATTGCGCATACCTGTCGCGCGCAACCTCAAACTCCCGTATCCATAGCGTACCGTCCCCGCCGAGCTGCGCGAACGAGAAAACCCCCGCGACGATTGCCCACCGCTCGTTGACATTCCCCTCCGTTACCGAAATAACCTCCGTGTCGCACACCTGGCACCGCGTATTCTGCGCGTGATAAAACCGCTGATACTCTCCGCCGATATGCGGCGCGGACGTAATGTTCCCGCACTCGTGACAGACGCCCTCGCGGCCGCGGCTCTCTCTCGTATAGGTGATGACCTTTTGCAGACCGCGATTGTGCGCGACCACGCGCTCAAGCACGGCGGGAATTACAAAGTCCGGCAGCCCGTCGGGGCAGAGCCGCAGGTCCTCCGCGACGAAGGCCCTCGACGCGTTCACAGAAAGTCCTCAAGAGCCACGCGCGCCGCGCGCCGCTTCTCCGCGGGTGCCGCGCCGAATCCGAAATACGTGTCCACCGCGGCGAAGCACTCCGTATCCGACACCACGCCCACGCGGCCGCGCTTGTTTTTTCGCGCGAGGTCCTCAATCGCCTTGCAGGCCCCATCGAGGCTTTTCGCGCCGTCAAGCACGCGTCCGGCCGCGGCCTCATCACGCACGCGGTCGATTATGTATTGGCCGACGATTTCAAGATACCGGTTCTCCGCGTCCGCCTGCATTTCACCGTTGATTTTCGCAATCGCCTCGTCAATCCTGCTCATTTAATAAACCCCCCCCGCTCTGTCGAGCCGGTCCCATACCTCGTTCAGCAGTTTCTCCGTTGACAGCTCCGCGAGGTCAATCTCTACATACCGCACGACCTCGACGACCTCAACGACCGGCTCCGCCTCCCGCGCCGCCCTGTCCCGCGCCGCGTCGCTGTTCGGCCACGCGAGGACGAACACAATCGCCAGCGCAAGCAGAACCACCAGCGCGCCCCACAGCGGCGATTCCGCCTTGCGCCCCTTGTAATGCCTCATAAGTACAACTCCTCTTCCGCTTTTCCGAACAGTCCCGCAAACTCCCACGACACGGGCGTCCGCTCGGTTCTGACCTCAAATTTCGCGCAGTCACGGCCGCCCGGACACCCGCGCCCCGCGCCCGTCCGCAGGCGGTAGTCGCAGCTTGAACTCGTCACGCCGAACCACTTGCAATTCGTATGCGGGCAGTATCCCGACGTCGGCGACTTCTTTTCGACTTGCGCGCAATACGATTTACTTAGCTTTTCTGCGGCGTGTCGTTTTTTATTGATTGCTGCAACCATTTTTGCGTCGCGTTTTTCGGTACACGCCGGGCAGCGTTTCCGCCGCGCGCCGTAAATCGTCACCTCAAACTCAGTCCCGCAGTCCGCGCACACGAGCTGAACCTTTTTCACCGACCGTACAAAACTCATACCATTCTCCTCGCCAACGCGACGAGCGACACGAGCCGCCTGTTTCCTATTTTCATCACAGGAAACGTCTTGTCGCCCGCAATCGTTTCTTTGTGCAGTCCGAGGATTTCGGCGCACTCCGCGAGCGATATCGCCTCACGCTCCGGAAACCGCGCGCTTAACTGTTCCAACGCCTCGCGAAAGCCCTCTTTTTCCCGCGCCATACTCATTCACTCCAATCACTTTTTGCTTTACATCTGTCGGAAATGGTGGTATTGTGTAATCACCACAAAAACCAAACACCACCATTTTCCGCCGACAGCCCGCTGTCACGCGGTCATCTGCCGTTTTCCGTGAGGGTACCGGACTTGAACCGGTTCGGCGGAGAACTCACTCCCGCCGCGCACCTGCAACCCCCCCCTTTTTCTTGAGTATAATTCAGTTAAAACTGAATGTCAAGCATTATTTTCAGTTTTTACTGATAATTTTGCAAAAAAGAATGCCCCGCGGTCTCCCGCAGGGCAATATAAAGGAGATTTCTACTATGAATGTAATATGGGCGACCATAATCGCAAAAGGAGATATAGATATGAATATAATATGGGAATCCCTAAGTGCAATAGGTGCTATTCTCGGTGCGTTTGCTACGATATTGGCTGTAAAGCTTGATATCCAAGCAAAAAAGGGACGTGTGCCAAAAATGCAACTAAAAATTGAAAATGTGATATTTGCAAAAATTCCCGATTCGTCATTTCACAGTATTAATCTCGTCGCAACCAACATCTCTAACGCTCCGTTTGCAATAAATAAAATCCGTATCCGTATGCACGGCCACGAATGCGAAGCGCACTTCGACACTCCGGTAATTGTAGGTTCTTATAACTCGTCCCACTTTAACATCAAAGTTGTTGCAACAGGAAACTTTATAATGGACGGGCGTTACGATGCAGAATTCATTGTAGAAACAGAAAGAAATACAATGCGATTTTCTATTAAAGAGGGAACGCTTATGTCTGTGTTTCACGAGGCGGAATATTCAAACGACCTTTGAGTTTTCGTCTTTCTCTCGCAGTTGAAATAGTTAATTTCATTGTTAATATAAAGCCGGTCAATCCCGAAACTAAATTAACAATTACTATTATTTTATCTACGATATTCAAGTTTTCACCTCCCGAAATTTTTCTTGACCTTCAACCAACTTGAACCTTTATACTAATCCCAAAGGAGATTTCGCTATGCTACGCAAATACGAACGCGCGCTCAAGAAAACAATCAACGCCTACAACAAATTTCACAATTATCCCGACGCCGTAGAACACGATACATTAGTCGGTTCGGTCTTGCTGAAATCGCTTAACCTCGACAGCGACACAAAAAGACATCTCGAATTTTATGATTATGTCAGCTATATTTCAAACGGCGATAACGATTTTTACAAGAGCATTTTTGTCCCCGTTGTCGTCGCGATAATAACAACTCTCGCTACGGCAATCGCAAGCTCCTACTTGTTGGAGCCGATATTAAAACTGATACAGACCCTTACACAAGAATAAGCCTACTTAACTTTTTCCAGCAAATACTCACTACACATTCCGTAATGCGGCGCAAAAACGCCTATTAAAACGGTTCGCTCCCGCGCCCACTTCACGACATAACCCCTCGCAAGATAATCGTTCACGCTTATCTGTTGACTCCTGTCATCGATGAACACGCATTGAGTTCCAACCTCGGCATCATTAATTATTTCAAGATATTTTTCGAGGATTTCAGCACAGCTTTTTCGCGCCTCCATTTCCATCTTCCGCAGAGAAACTATATTATCCGCTATTTCTAACTTCTTTAGTCGCTCCCGTTCGCGTTTCCGCCAATTAAACATCACCCGCACCCGCCTTTCTTTTCCGCCTACAAGGTTTCCAATTCGTCTAAAAGCTCTTTTAATTTTTTGTCTACAAGTTGTTTTGCGAGGGCAAAAACCTTGTTAAGCAGCAAACTTACTTCATTGTCATCATTTGAAAAGCATATATTATCGCCGTTTCTCATTATCAAATTCACGCCGACAAGCTCTTCCGAAAGTTTATATTTTTTCATATCAAAAAAATCAATGTTTCTTTTAAGCTCTTTTATTCGTTCAAAATTTTCAAGTTTCATAATGTAACCACCTTTCATATCAATCATTATATTCAGTTTTAACTGAAAGTCAAGGAGAAATTTACTATGTTCATAGAAATCCTCAATACTCTTATCAGCGAAAGCGGCATTTCCAAAAACAAAATTCTCACGGACATCGGAATCAACCACAACGCAATAAACGACTGGACTAAAAAAAATCAAACCCCCAACGGTGAAACTCTCTCTAAAATTGCCGACTATTTCAATGTTACAACAGACTTTCTACTTGGGCGCGGCGAAGACGTAAATAAGATTACAGCAAAAAAGGCAAAATTAAACGCAAACGCAATCTATATCAATCTCAATTTATGGGACGATTTTACCGCTGAAGATGAAATTCACTTAGTAAAAACAGCAAACGCTGTAATTGACCTTTTCAGTAATGCATTTACTGAATACGATTTTAATTCTATTAATGTCCTTATTCATAAAGCACCAGAATGGGATTTAACCCCAAGGACAACCCCAAGAAGAATTACCCAAAATATAACAAAGAACTTTCAAATACAGTTACGCCTTGATGCACAAGCATATTTACAAGTGTTCTATCAACTATCACACGAATTATGTCATCTCATAATGAACGCATATCCGGATATAAATAACTTAAAGTGGATTCCGGAATGTATTTGCGACGTAGCTTCATTGTATTTTTTAGAAAAGGTATCGGAGGTTGCGGACGGCAATTATGTGCCTTTTGTCAAACAGTCCGTTGATAATTATTTAAGCGAAATTTATCAAGCCGTCAAAAAAGGCCAACTTCAAGATACCGAGAAAAACCTAAATGGCTATTTTATCAATAATCTTTCTGCTTTTGAAAACGATTGTATCGGCGAAGTCATTGACAGAGTGCGGTGGAGAAACACTCTTGTCGCAAAAGAGTTACTTCCGCTTTTCAGAAAAAATCCAAGTTTGTGGAATTCTATTGTCGGAATGAGGAATTATGTATCATCAGCCGATTTTCTCAAAGAGTGGCAACGAGAAACGAAATATAAAGACCTCCCGCTAGCGTTCATTGACCTTTTCGGATTGTCCGACGTGAATATCGTACAACCGGAGCCGCAACTTATTAGATTTATTCGGCTTCCGGAAATAGACCTCCCCGTGAGTGCCGGCCCAGGCATTTACATCACCGGCGAGGACGTTGAATATGTTGATACGCTTTTCGACGAGGTGCCGGACAGCGCGAACTGTATTATGCGCGTTCGCGGTGATTCAATGGAGCCTAATTTCAGCGACGGCGACAGAGTTTTCGTGCATTTCACCGAATTCGTCGAACCCGGCGAAATAGGTATCTTCGACTATGAGGGCGAACGCTATATAAAAGTGGCAGGCGACGGAGAGCTTATAAGCCTTAATCCGGAGAGCGAAAACATCAAGATTACAAATCCCGAATCCCTGTTCTCGCGCGGCGTTGTTCTTGGGAAAGTGTCCGAAGTCTAAAACAAGCGAAAGGAGTGTGAGAAAAAATGCAGTATGTAATTGCCGGTATTCTTTGTTTACTAATCATTTTGGATTTATGGCACGAAAGTTATAAGCACAGGCTTAAATTTCAACTTAAATATTTATTGCCTAAAAATCTCTATTTACGCGACATCGCAACAGTAAACAGCGAAATCATTAAAGAAATCGAATTTAATTTACCAATATATTATACCCGTAGTTACGATTATGTACATCGTAGCAATTATATCAACTCTGAATACTTAGATATATATGCTACGTTAAGGTTAACCTATATAATTAAAAAAAGCTATTGCAAAAATCAAAAAAATTTAGATTCAAGAGAGCGCGATAGGCTATGTGAATTAGCTCAGAGTTTTACAAATTACCGCGAATTCGCATATCTTTGTGCATTTGAGAGAGCACTCCAAGAGTTAAGCAAAGAGCAAAAAGAGTATACCGATATGTATGGGACAATTCAATTAGGTACCTTTTACTATTTTGACGATTTGAATATTTATAGATATGGACATCACAGTTGGTACGATAGAGAAGTTTCGCTAAGAATACTTAATTATTGCGGCAAGCAATTAAACAAATCAACTTCAACTACTCTTTGGCCTTATTATGAAAAGCACAGAGAAATACTACGGCAAATACATAAAGACGGCTGGCTTGACTTATGAAAGACCTTTTTATTTTCGATGTATTAAAAATAAAAAAACTACTTTTACTCATCATCTGCGTCGCGGTTCTCGTGTCCGGCTGCACCGCGTCGGGCAGCACGATAGTGTACGTTACGGCGACGGGAACGCACTACCACACCGAGGACTGCCAGTATCTGCGCGACAGTAAAATCGAGGTGTCGCTCAAAATCGCCCGCAAGAGCTATGCCCCTTGCGAGGTCTGCAAGCCCCCAAAATAAAAACCGCCCCTTTCGGGGCGGTCAACGGCGCGTCGATTACGGTCTGTCGGATAAATTCAATTCTTGTTTCAGCGCGGCGGCGAGGAGAGCCGAAACATTCACTCCGGCGCGGTCGGCGGCCTCGTTGAGATACGACGGCAGCGACACATTACGCCGGACGGTGCGCCGCTCATTCGCTCGGCGGTACGCGTCAAAGTCGATATCGACCATCGACACGACCTCGCCGAACTCGCACGCCACGTTACCAATTTCCGACGGCTCCGGCAGTCGCTTTTGTTCGTCCTGCATATCAATCCCCGCGATGCCGATAGCGTCGCGCGCCATTTCAATAGCCGTCGGAAAATCCTCTCCGAACGTGTCAATGTCCCAGTCGGGAACCGTCGCTAAATATCCCTCTTTAATTTTTGAGAAAACAACCGGATAAATGGAGCATTTTTAATAATTATTTCGCACTTTTCTATTGATTTTCACCCGTTTCGGAGTATACTAAGGGTGCGGGAGTTGTCTTTCGAGCCCGTCTCCTGTCAGCAGCCAAAGAGGGATGAGTGCGGAAACGCGCTCCCCCTATAGATTAGGAGGATTTATATGTCTGAATACAACGTAACACTTTCGTGGGACACCGAGGCCGATGTGTGGGTTGCTACAAGCGAGGATATTCCCGGCCTCGTGCTTGAATCCGGTTCCCTCGACGCGCTGATTGAACGCGTCCGCAATGCCGTTCCCGAATTATTGACGCTGAACGGCAGTAACTCCGCGGCGTGGGGCTTGTGTCTGCGGTCAGAGCGTCACGAGCAGGTACGCGCGTAGTGGCGGCTTACGAGAAGAAAGTCCGCGATATATTGCAACAAAACGGTTGCTATTTCGCGCGTCGCGGCAAAGGCGACCACGATATCTGGTACAGCCCTATCACGAAAAGAAACGTCACCGTAGATACTAAAATCAAATCACGCCATACCGCAAATGCGGTGCTGGCGCAAAGTGGAATTAATTTTAAGTTTTGATATAGTTTTCGCTTGACAAAAATTCTCCTCGTGGATATAACAAGGAGCCGCCCCAATGCCAAAATCACCACGCCGCAAGGACGGATATTTTGAAAAGTCACTGACTGACGCGCGGACCGGCAAGCGCGTTCATTTCTATGCGAAGTCAGAGCGTGAGTTGACCCGCAAGATTATGGAGTACACAGGTAAGCAGGAGCGCGGCCGCACATTCAGCGAGGTCGCGGCGGAATGGCGCAACACGCACTACGAAAACCTCGCGTACACGACACAGCGCGGCTATGAGGCGTCCTACAACCGCGCTCTCGACGAGTTCGGCGACGTGCCTGTCAAGAATATCACAACGCTCGATATCAAGGCACACCTGTCGCGTATGGCGGCGCAAAAGCAATCTCCGACGACGCTTAAACCAATGCAATATTCCGCCAAGACGCTGAAAGCGCAACAGCTTATTTACAGCCTCATTCTCGGCTACGCTGCGGAGCAGGGTGACATCTCCGTCAACCCCGCGAACGCGCTGAAAATGCCGCGCGCGCAGAAAGCCACCGTAAAGAGGCAGCCGGCCGGAGAGGAGGACGAGGCTATTATCAAAGCGAGCGCGGATATTTGGCTCTTACCTTTTTTTCTGCTTTATACCGGACTTCGCAAGGGCGAGGCGTTGGCAATTCAACAAAAAGATATCGACCGCGAGCACGGTATTATTCATATCACAAAATCGCTTTATCACGAGGTCAACAACCCGCATATTAAAACTCCGAAAACAATCGCGGGCGTCCGCACCGTGCCAATCCTCGCGCCCCTGCTCCCCAAGCTCCCGGAGGGCGACCCGGACGATTATTTATTCCATTCGTTGAACCCGACAAAACCATTAACAAAATCAGAGTTTCAGCGCGCGTGGGAGCGTTTCACGCGCAAAACCGGAATTACCTGCACAGCGCATCAGCTCCGACACAGCTTCGCGACGCTGCTCTTCGACGCGGGTATCGACGTCAAGGACGCGCAGGACATTCTCGGCCACTCTACCGAGGCAATGACACGCGACGTATACACTCACATTCGCGAAATGCGCCGCCGCGACACCGCCAACAAGCTCAACGAATATCTTTCTAATATTAGATAGATGTCGTATGCTCTCCGTTTTTCGTTGTGCCACAATCACCTCTCGCGGGTTCAAGTCCACGCCGTCCAGTCGGACGCGGAAACGGCGTCGTTTGCCTCGAACACGAGCGGTGCGCTCGTCATGCCGCTGTATATCGTCTTGAACGCCGGGGCGAGGCCCGGATATTTCGCCGTGATGATTCCCGCGTCGTCGTAGCCCTCTTTCACGGCGGTCATGTAGAACGTCACGGGGTTCGAGGCGAGGTTGCGACCCGTGATGTCAATGGCAATCGGTTTCGTGTAGAGTTGTTGAGGCGCGCCGTCGTCGCCGTAATAGATGTCCGCGCCCGCCGTCGCGCAAGTGAGTGTGATTGTGAGCGTATTTCCGCTGGCCGCGACGCTCGCCACGGGTTCCGCGACTGTTCCGAGGGATTTGAACGCCGGGGCGTTCGCCTGTTCGAGCTTCACGTTGTACGTCCACTTGAAGTTGTCGAACGAGGTTCTGTGCGCGGCGTACAGGTCCGCCTCCGTCATCGGCAGCGCAAGGCGCAGCGACCAAGTATCCGACAGCATATTCTTCAGACTACCGGCAGCAATACCGCCGTTCGCTTTGATGTAGTCCGCGATCCCAATTTCCGTAGACGCGACGAGCGTGTCCGTCGTCGTGCGCCCGGAGAACGATTCGGTTGCGAGAATCGGGACGCTCACAACGCCGCCGTCGAATACGGCTTTTTTTGCCGCGTAGTTCGGGTCGGAATCCTTGTATTTCGAGTTGTATTCAGCCATAGTCAAGCCGAATTTGCTGTTGTCCTCACCCGCGATTTCCCACGCGGTACTCCACGACTTGAACAGCCCCTCGAAGTAGTACCGCTTCACGCCGTACAGCTCGTTGTACGTCCAGATTTTGTTGTAATTGCCGTAGCTGTCGGTCGCCATAAGGCGCAACGCATCCTCGCCCGTGTAGCCGAGCGCGGACGCGCCCTTGACGGTCGTGACCTTTTTGACGTAATCCACGAGTTCGGGGATTGTGACTCCGCGCGCCTCGCAGTATTGCGTCGTCGGGTAATTGTCGGTTGAGGAAATGTAGTAGTTTTTGCCGTCCGCTTGACCGTGCGAGATTGCTTTGAGGTCGGCGAGCGGAATGACCTTCATCAGCACGTCTTTGCCGTCGGCGTTCGTCGCGTAGAAGAATATCTTTTCGGCTTTTGCGGATTCGAGCGTTTTGGCTGATGCGGGGACTACAATAAGCGCAAACAGGAGCGTCAGCGCGAGGAGTAGGGATAGTAGTTTTTTCATTTCGCCGCGCCTCCGATTGTATTGTATCTGTCAAGTATTAGCCGCATATGCTCCGGCAGTATCTTACTGTCGGGGTCAAACCTGTTGCCGCCGACGCCGTTCACAATGCCGACGCTCCGCGCCCATAGTAGCGCGGCGGCATACGGCGAGTTCGCGGGAACGTCGGAAAACGCATCGCCGCCCGTTGCGGTCGGAGAGCCAATCGAGCGCCACAGCAAATCCACAAACTCGGCGCGCGTCGCGCCCTTGCTTTCACGCGGCGACAGCGCGAGATAGTCTAATTCGGTGCCGTCAATGTCAAACGCCTGCACCGTGAGATTATTGCCGTCAATGGAAATGACCTCGTAGTTACTTACATTATATATCGTGCGCTCGGCGTAAGTCTCATCTGCGCTATCATAATATTTCAGCCCCGAATTGCCCATTATCTGCACGATGCCGTCCTCGTAGTCCGGCGCGCCGCCCGTCATCGGTTGCAGGCGCGAGTAGACGTGCTGATGCCCGACGAGCATTAGGTCAACACCGTACTTTTCAAATATTGAAACCCAATGCTCACGCGCTTTTACGCCCGTCGTGTCGCTGTGAACGGGGTACAGCGGAACGTGCGTCAACACTATTTTCCACGTCGCGTTTGACGATGCGAGGTCGAGCGCAACCCAAGCGTCGAGCGCGTCAAGCTGCGCGTCCGTGAGTTTTTGCTCGCCCGAAAACACCCAAGAGTTCACAACCAAGACGTGCGCGTTGCCGTAGTCGAACGAGTAAAATTCCTCGCTGAAACCCTCCGGCGCGTTTGTCGGGAGCGTGAACGTGTCGCGGTACAACTCCGGCTTACCGGACAGGAAATTTGATTCGTGGTTGCCGTTCGTCGGCAGGAACGGAATTTTCGAGAACACGGGCGTTGCCGCGTTCAAAAACTCGCTCCAATGTTCTGTATTGATTCCGCTCTCGACAATATCTCCGGCTTGCAGAGCAAACGCCAAGCCGGGATTTTTCGCGTATGCGGCCTCGGCGAGCTTGCCCCAAGCCGCGAAATCCTCGGCGGCTGTTTTGGTCACTTGAATATCTCCGAAAAAAGCAAATGAGAAGTTGTCCGTTTCGGCTTCGGCTGTTGTGAACGACTGCGCCGCAGTCCAAGCATCGCCATTTCCGACGCTGTACCAGTACGTCGTGGCAGGTGTCAAGCCCGAGAGCGTCGCCGTGAACCTCGCTCCGTCGTTGTCTATGACGCTCTTGTTCGGCGCGGCGGTCGCTTTAACCTCCGCAGCGTCCGTGAGGGATTTGTCCGTCGAGTAGCGCACGGCTCCCGCGGTCACGGCGTCTGCGTCAACCCAAGTGACGGTCATCGTCGTCGCGGGTTCCGCAGTCCACGAGAGCATAACGCGCGAGGGCGCATCAAGCGCGAAGGCGGGTGCGGTGAACGTGACAACCAACACAAGCACGATAACCGCGGCGAGTAGTTTCTTTTTCATTGTGTTTCCTCGCAAAAATAATATGTCCTACCAAAAAGGCAGAACACAACATCTCAGCGCGGCAAGCCGTGCGGGTTTATTGGCTTACCTTTTCATAGGGAAAGGTATTCCGTTTCCGGAGAAACCTCGTGAGCGCAAGAATTATTTTGGCTCAGGCGTTGCCCTCGTGGGTGTTAAACCGTTAGATAACAACGCTCGGTAAGTATCTTATACAATTAGATATTATATAGCGGAGGCTTTAGCTTGTCAAGTGATTATTATCTCAATGCCTCGTCATTCCGCAATCCACGTTGTCTTGCTCTCTCGTATTTTGTATCTGCGTTGAAAAAGTTATCGTGACTTCGACAGTTTTTACGCTTTTGCACTCTCGTAATAACCCTTTATTCGCAAGGGTTTTCCTCTGTTGCAACACGTGGCGAGCAGTGCAGACCGGTACACACCGGTCTGCTGCTCGCTGGGGAGAACCCCAAACCCCCATCGATCGCCCCCGCGTTGCGGGGACGGCTGCGCGGGCGTTGCCCGCTATTTTATTTCGAGAGGTGGTCACAAATTCTGTTCGGTTTGTTCGCGTTCGGGACGCGAATCCGTGATGTTCAGAAGCCTGTCAACATTGGATTTCGCAATTAAAAGTTCGCGCATCTCACTCCGCGCCTCCGTGTATTCGCGGTAGGTGTTTCTCTTTTCTTCGAGCAGGGGCGCGTAGTCCGCGCGGAGCGACGCGACGGTCGGAATCTTTTTCAAGCCGAGTTCGTCGAAGGCTTTCTTTGCGGTTTGGTGAATCAGAATGTCCGCCTCGTGCAACTCTTTGAACTTCTTGGAGTAGCCCGCCTTGCGGTACTCAACATAGACGGCGCGGGTCTTGGAGTAGTTGACGATGTTCTTTTGCAGAGCGGCGTTGGCGGCAAGCCTCTCGTCAAGACTTTTCATTTTATCTGACAGATCATTGAACCGCGCGGTCGCCGCCGCCGTCTTCTCCGCGAGAGCGTCGTAGTCGTCCATACCGTGTTCCTGTAAGTAGATGAGGGTCTGCGCCATCTGTTTTAGATTGTGAACCTTCGCCCAACGCTCATAGCCCGCTCCCTTACCCTCGCGCATCTTCGCTTGAATGTCAATGAGTAACCCCGGCTTTTTAGTTGCGTCGACAGATCTCCCCGCGGGAGCGGCGCGCCGACCGGCGATGCGTTCTCGTATAGCTTCCTCCGTATAGTTTCCGCGCAGGGTGTCACAGCGCGTCCCTTTCGTAAACCCCGGTGCGGTGAATTTGACGTGCGCTCCGCGCTTGACGGCGAAGCCTGCCGCCTCAATCAGCGCGAGGAAGCCCTCGAAGGTCGCGGGCTTGCGTTCCAGCGCGGAGTCTATGCCGCGGCGAACAAGTTCAGCAGCCGATGGCGTTCTGTTGTCGCCAAGCCACTCGCCGTAATCCTTCCCCGGCGATGGCTTCGGGTCTTGTACCACCGACAGACTGTTCTCGGCGCAAAGTAAATCGCTGATGCGCCGCACGGCGAACGCCGAGAAATGAAAATTGCGGAATTTGTGTTTACAATCAAGTGTCGTGGAGTTGAAACAAATGTGGTTGTGAATATGTGATTTATCTATATGCGTGGCGACGATAAAGGCGTGGCGGCCTTTTGTGAAGCGCATCGCAAGTTCCACGCCGATGCGGTTAGCCTCCTCCGGCGTGACCTCGCCGGGCTTAAAACTCTGCCGCAAATGATAAGCAATCACATCGTGTTTGTCCTGACTGCGCCCGGTGGCGGTTATGTACTCGCGCTTGGAAAGCATAAACTGTTCGTCGGCAAGGCGCGGGTCGCACTCATAGCCCGTGACAAGCTCTCCGTCGTC
The DNA here is from genome assembly GCA_031261745.1 of Oscillospiraceae bacterium. Lineage (GTDB taxonomy): Bacteria > Bacillota > Clostridia > Oscillospirales > Oscillospiraceae > JAIRRO01. Next base: position 30,701 of record JAISJC010000050.1, on the reverse strand, counting down.
TGTCTTCAAAGGGTTCTCCAAATAATCCACGTTGTCTTGTAACGCTTTCGCAATGCTCCGACCGCTACCAGCGTGCAGCGCCATCAACCGTGTAGTCGCCATTAACATTCACCTCCAACAAAAAATACGAATAACAAAAGCAGCCGCCGACAGCGTTTGAACTGTCGGCGGCTGGTTTCGGTATTCGGTTAGCGCGCGGGATCATCTTTGCCCTTGTCCGGCGCGGGTGGTTTTGGCGGCTGATTGCGTTTTGCTTCTCGATCCGCGAGGATTGCGTCGTGGACAGAGGGTTTGCCTAATTCGGTTGCTGGCTGTTCCTTCGCGGGGTGCGCCTTGGCGTACTCAGCACAGGCGGCTTCGAGAGCTTTGAAGTCGCAACAGTTTTTTGAGATAAACTCATTCTCTCTGTTTACGACAATGTTATATATCGCTCTCGCTCTGCGATGAATTTCATCAGAATTTTTCACACAGAATCGCCACTCTTGTTCTAACAAGCGGCGATACTGGATTGATGGTTCTGCGGCAATATTTTTAACCGCCGCGACGCCGGGCGGTATTGGAATCATAAATGAAAACCGAATACTGCTCACTGCTTTTCCGCTCTCGCTGAGTATTATATAATTTGTACGTTGCGGAATGTTGAAAGAGGATATGGGCGCAAAGTAATTAAACCCGTTGACAGCGAGAACGATTCCGCAGAGAAATTTCTCGTGACCACCTGTTACCGAGTAGTCGATTTTCGGCACCTTATCATCGACGTGAGTAAGAAACTCTATGTACTCGCGGTCAACTTCGTAAAACATCAGCTTTGACATTGAATGCCCTCCGGTACAAAAACATAGAGGGCGGGATAACCCGCCCTCTGCATTATCATTCGCACTTACGGCGGCGAAACGCCGTGAATATATGATTCGCGCTTGCAGCGGCGAAACACTGTGAATATATGATTCGCACTTACGGCGGCGAAACACCCGCATTACTTGTGCGCGTACCTCATCGGTACATCCTTATTATACACTCCGAGCCTCACAATGTCAACAGCGATTTTATGAACTTATTATGCCCCGAACGGTTGCAAAGTCAAAGTCAAATCACAGCAACGGGTCATCCTTGCTCTTGCCCTCGGGTTTCGTCGTCGGCGGCTGATTGCGCCTTGCCTCTTTGTCCGCGAGGATTGCGTCGTGGACGGACGGGTTCGCTTCTTCGGGTTGCTCGGTGTGCTTTTCAACACCGTTCCCGCTGATGCAATGCTCGAACACGAATTGTTTTGCGTCAGCCATATCACCGCTCCTGTAATACTCCGTCAGGTTTCCGATGAACCCGCCGAGCTTCGACGGCGGCACTGAAATGACTCCCGCTCCGTTCGCTATCATCACCTGATTTGCCGCGAGCATAGCGACGCGCTTGTTCCCGTCGTTGAACATCTGACGGCGCATAATGTGGAGCATCAGCGAAATTGCTCTGTCCGTTTCGTTCTCGGTTTGCATGATGCGGTCAATCTCGTCACGCGCGTCTGCCTCACTCAGCAGGTCGGGCGTGAACGGTTCCTCGTCGCCCATCGTCACGAAGATGTTGCGGTTGCGAAGAAATCCCGCGTTGTACTCGTCGAGCGATGCGCCGACGTACCTGTGAATCTGACAGACGTAACTCAAACTCATCGGGTAATCAGTGGTGGACAGAACGAACTGCCAAGCGTGTTTGAGGTTATTAATGATTTGCGCGTCCTCAAAGCTCATCCCGTTAATCACGCCGCCGTTCACGACGGAGTAGGTGTCGGAAAATGTGACCTCAAGACCCTCCAACAATGCACTTTTGAATATCAGGTCAACAATATTTCTTTTCGCAAAGAAAATGTTGTCATCAACCGTCATATGGTGCTTGTTTTCAATGGTCATTGTTTTTACCTTTCAAAGGATTGATTATCTCCTCGCGCTGTTTTACTGACGTTATTATACATCAAAAATCACTGCTTTTCAATATTAATTCTATTTTATCTCCGCCAGTCCCGAGAGAATCCCCGACGCCGCTTCCCACAGCGTATCGTACCGCCGCCGCAAGTCCTCAATATCCTCGGCATAGATGCTGCGTGTCTCGTTCGCGCGCTTGGCGATTTGGTTGAGGTTGTTTGAGCAACGGCGCAAAAGTGACACCAGCGCGCGGATGTCCGACAGGTCAATGTTAATGAGGTAGCCGTCAATGCACATTTTTCTCATATACGCGCCGAGGCTCGTGACGCCCATCTCCTCCATACGCTTGCGGATCAGCGCGGACTCCTCCTCTGTCGCCGCAAAGTGGAATTGCACGGAGCGAACGCGGTTCGGGCTTTTACCGCTCACGATGCGTACCTCCCGGCGAATTCGTCTGCGAACGCGAGGTCAGTCATAGCGGTCAGCTTTCGCGCGGCACTCTCGGCGGCGGCGCGAACGTCGCGCTCGTCAATGTAGTCAATCGCCTCCCGAAGTTGCGCGGCGGTGTCCTCCCGCGTGTCAGAACTGTACAGTGCAATCAATCTGCGCTCCTCGGATGTAAATGTCATCGCCCAATATCCTCCTTGTTCTCAGATTTTGTCTTTCTCGGCACGGGCGGCGCACTGCGCGATGCCTCTATCTGTTTGTGAACCGAAGGCTGTTCCGAATAGCCGACGAGAGGATCGCCGCTGAACATATCCACGAGAAACTTCTTCCCGCCGAGTTCAAGCACCGCTGTGAACGCAGCGTCGAAATTCTTATACTGCTTTGTCGCCCGAATCGTGAAAAATGCCTCGCCGATGTGAGGAATCGCACCCTCGTAGTCGCCGACAGTCAGGAGTCCGTCCTTCTCGATTCTCATATAAAAGCCGTCCACGCCGCCTAAATAGTACATCGCGCCGCGCTTGCTCAGACTAACGATTTCGTCCTCAGTCCAGCGGTAGCGGCTGCTCTCCGTCCGCGCCGTCCACAGCGCGGCTTCTTCATCCGTCATCGTCCAATATCCTCCTTGTTCTCAGATTTTGCCTTCCTCGGTGCGGACGGCGCACTGCGCGCCGCCACAATTTTCTCGTGAACGGAAGTGTGTTCGTCGTGAACAGGTTCCGATTCAGGCTGTCCGGGTTCACTTCTTTTTTCAACGCCGAATATGCCCTTGAATTTCTCAATATCCGCACGCTCAAAGGCCGCACCCTCGGTGTTATCCTCGTAGAGCATGTAAACCTCATTGCCCGCATCGAAAAGCTCCAATGCTCGCTCTTTCCCGAACGGAATCATTCCGTCGTAGTGGTAGCCGTACTCGTGCATATCTGCGATTGTTGTAGTTGGGTCGGACAGATCTGTTTGCTCCTTTTTCTGCTCGCGCGTGACTTCGAGAGGTTCAACTGAAATACGCAGATTTTCACCGTCATAGTCCATTTCCAAAACCTCCGCTCTCTCCGCGAGCATATCCGTAAATATGTTTGTGATTCCAACACTCCACGGTATATCCAAGCCGAACTTGCTGCCTAAATCGTCTAAATCGACATATACCCGATTGCCGGACAGGTTGTCCGCCGCGCGATTGCGCGCGTTATCTACGACGTGGTCAACCGCTTTCTCTAATTTCTGTGTCATCGCGGTGAGCGACGGATAGCGGAGCGCGGTCACAATGTCTGCGGCATTCGGAATGAACGCCGCGTATCTCGCGTAGTCAGCCCCCGACGAGTCGATGAATACACCATCGCGTCGCCCGTCGCCGATTACAAGCAGTCCGTGCAGTTTGTTTTCCCCGTCGTGAAACATTGACTGCTTGTTATCCCTTATGAAGTCGCGGTTGCGGAGCATATTCCGCGTAAATTCATCATACTTAACCGCGGATAATGTGATGACCTTCTCAATTACGCAATCCTTCGGCTCGAAATTGTTCTCTTTCCTTGCAAATACTGCCTTCATCTCCAACACAAATCCCTCCTCAATGCTCAATATCCGTTTTGTGCTTGTCCTCAGATTTTGTCTTTCTCGGTGCGGGCGGCGCACTGCGCGCCGCCGTTATCGTTTCGTGTACCGAGGGCTGCTCACGTTCGCGCGCGGGTTTGTCGTAGGCAAAAATGTAAAAGTAATCGTCCCGAAGCGTCGTACAATTTATGAAATATTGGCGGCTCTCCGTCTCCAGCTTAAAGCCGAATCGACCGTCGCGCCCCGGCAGTTTCGCGTCGGGATTAGCGCAGCAATACAACGCCATCGCCTCATAGTTTTTGAGGACGCTCTGCCGCAACGTGGTCATAACGCTCTGAAACTCCGCCTGAAATTCCGGCGATTTATTCGCGTTGCTCTCGCCGTCGCGCGGGTCGAACCAAGCGTGATAGAATTGGTCGCCCGCGCTTCCGAAGTCGCCGCGCAGGCGACCTATCCAACGGTGGAAGCCCTCACCGGGGCTTTGTCTGTATAACATTTTGTCCTCACCCGGTTTCCACGGCGCGATTTCCGCACCAATAATCTCGTCGTCCATAATCTCTACCTTTCCGGCTTGTGCCTGTCTTTATCTTTGTCATCTTTCTTTTTTCGCGGCACTGGCGACGCTTGCCGTGACGCCCTCAACTGCGCTATCGTAGAATTAGGTTTCATATAATCGTCGTCCACCCTCCTTGGCAGGTCAAACAGCGCGTTCTTCACAATGAGGTACTCCTGCGGGACGATGCCGTCGTACTCATCGGTTGTGTCATATCGGCGATAGGCGTATCCCCATTCGGTGAACGCTCCTTTTTCCTCAGAGATGCATTGCGCGCCGTATTCGGCGGCGGTCACACTTTCCGGAACGGCGTCGGGCAGCTCGCGCAGCCAGTACGCACCAAGTTCCTCCGCATTATTTGCGCCAATAATATCGAATGACGCGAAATTGTCTGCGGCAAGCAAGTTAATCAGCCCCGATGCGTTGCCCACTCCGTCAGCAACCTTGCCCGTGAGAATCGCTTGCAGCTTGTCAATTTCCCACGATTCCATATCTTTAATATACGACGCCAGCATATTCAGCTCGTCAAGGCTGTCGTTCGGCGAGAGATTTTCGGCAATGCCCTTGTACGGACTGCTGAACTCCACAGCGATATACCCCTCGTCATACGGACCGAAAAGTCGGATATGCTCAAACACGGCTTGAAGGTCTTCAACCGTGGCGGGAAGCTTCAACCACGCACCGTCAGCCTCGCGCTGTTCGGCGTTTACAAGCCGCACACTTATCTGAGTCGGCTCGACGGCAACGGGATTAGAGGGCGGGGCGAAGTGAATAGCGTTAATTCCTGTATACATCTCGCGCAAATACTTTACAAAATCATTAAGCAATGTGGGATGCGCGTTCATAACCGCCCTGTCAAACGCCGCCTCCGGCACAATGAATTCAGCCGCCCACTTTTTATTCGCATACGAGTATCGCCCGTCATAGTCGTGACGCTGAATCAGCCGCGCCATAACGCGATTTACACGTTCAAATCCGTACTCACTGACAACTTTTCGCACGGCTCCGTGCAGATTGTAATTGCTCGCTAAGTCGTGGCTATCACGAATCGCGGCATCGATAGACTCCGCGCAGTCGTTGTTCCGCTTTCTGCTGTCGTGATAGAGTTGCTCCTCCGCGCGGTCTTTTGCGGTTGCAAAATCATACGGATAGACGATTTTTGCGGGGTCAGCCTTTGTGAACGGGTCCTCCACCATTGCGACGAAAAGCTCGTGACAAAACTCCACCTCGTGTCCTAATAAATTGCGAAGATGTACGCCGAGATACCGCTGACAGATACCTGTCGCTTCCTCAAATCCGTAGCGTTCAACGGTGTCCAACCAAAATTCCTTGCCTGTGGCGTACCGGATTTCACGCTCAATTTTCTTCACACTGTCCTCGCCGTAGACGATGCCAAGCCCCGAACCGGAGTCCCAATCCACAAAAATCGTACCGGCATCGTCAACACCTGTCACGTTGCCGCGGTCGCCGGGCATCAGCTTGGAATATGGATCGTTCATCGAAACGAGTTCCACGCGAGTGTCGAGGGGATATTGCGCCCGAATCCGCGCAACTGTCTCTTTTGACGGAAAATTATTGCTCATTATTGTTTACCTTTCTCAAATTCAAGTCTGAAATTCACATATTTGCCCGTGTCATCAAGCGCGACCGTTGCACCGTAGGTCTTGCCCGTCTTTTCACTGTACAGGTCGGGTATGAAAACGCGCCCCTCTGACAGAAACGCGGACACGGTCTTTTTATCTATGGTTTTGCGTTTCACGGCGAAGAAACGATTGTCCTTCCACACGGCGAATTTGCACGCCGCGCCGGAACAGAAAAAACCCTTTTTACCCTCGTATACGTCGGACCCGCAGCGCGGGCATTTTCCGACAGGCTCGCCCCTCGGCGGCGCGAACAGGGCGCGGTACTCGGCAATCGGTGCGCTATGCCCCGCCACAAGTTCTCGCGTCATCGCCGCAATCTCCGCCATAAATGCGGTATCGGCGAGATTGCCGCGCTCCACAGCTTTCAGCTTCGTCTCCCACTCGGCGGTGAGTAACGGCGAGGTGAGCATCTCCGGCAGGATCGTGACGAGGTTCGCGCCCTTTTCCGTCACGCGAAGCTGTCGTTTTTTGCGCTCAACAAAGCCGCCCTTGACGAGCTTTTCGATGATTCCGGCGCGGGTAGCCGGTGTTCCCAAGCCCTTGCGTTCGGCGTCGTCCGGGGTCTCGTCGGCTCCGGTAGTTTCCATCGCGGCAAGGAGCGTGTCCTCGGTGAACGGACGCGGCGCGCTGGTTTTGCCCTCGCGGACGGAAACCGTGACAGACGTAAACACCTGACCCACGGCAAGTTCGGGCAGAGTTTTATTCTCGTCATCCTCTTCGTCCTTGTCGGGCTTGCTTTTCAGCGCGGCGCGGAACGCCGTGTCGATAGCTTTCCAGCCGTCACGAAGTATGGTCTTGCCCTTTGCCGTGAAGGTGTGACCGGCACAGTCCAAAATCGCCGTGACGGTTTCAAACGTGTGCGGCGGCGCGACGGCGCAGAGAAGTCGCACGGCGACGAGGTTCAGAATGTCACGCTCCCCGGACGGCAGCGCGTCCAAGTCAGCCGTAATAAACTCCGCCGTGGGAATGAGCGCGTGGTGGTCGGACACCCCTGCATCGTCAATGACACGGGATATTTCAGGTGTAAACGACGCGCCGGCGCACGTCAGATTGAGCATCAGCCACGTCGCCATCGCTCCTGCTGTGTCCTTCATATCCGAGGTTAGGTAACGCGAGTCCGTGCGCGGGTAGGATAACAGCTTGCGCTCATACAGTGCTTGTGCGTAGTCGAGCGTCTGCTGCGCCGTGAACCCGCAAAGGCGGTTCGCGTCGCGCTGGAGCGTGGTCAAGTCATACAGCTTCGGCGGCGCGGCAGTCTTTTCGCGCTTTCCCACCGACAGGACGCGCGCGTCGCGCCCGTCACAGGCGGCGCGGACACTCTCGGCAACCTCCGAGTCCGGCAATCGCTCGCCTGCGGCGGTAAACGACGTGCAATCAAGTTCAGGGGTATAGAACGGCACAGGCACGAACGCGGCAATAGCGGCATCACGCGCGGCAATCATCGCCAGTGTCGGCGACTGAACCCGCCCGACGCTCAGCGTCGCCCCGTAAAGGCAGGAGAACAGCCGTGTGGCGTTAATCCCGACGAGCCAGTCCGCCTGCGCGCGGCAGAGCGCGGAGCGGTACAGCGCGTCGTACTCCGCGCCGTCGCGGAGATGGGCGAAGCCCTCGCGGATAGCGGAGTCCTCCATCGAGGAAATCCACAGCCGCTTAACGGGTTTCTTGCATTTGCAGTAGTGATACGCGAGCCGAAAGATAAGCTCGCCCTCGCGCCCCGCGTCGGTCGCGCAGACGATGCTATCCACATCGGGGCTGTTCATCAGTCCGCGCAGAATTTTGAGTTGCTTTCCCTTGTCCGCTGACGAGGCATACTCCCATCGCTCCGGCAGAATGGGCAGAGCGGCGACGCTCCACCGCTTGTACTGCTCGCCATACGCTCCCGCGCCGGCAAGACCGACGAGGTGACCGAAGCACCACGACACGATGTACCCACCCCCGGCAAGGCACCCGTCGCGCCGCTCGGTCGCGCCGAGGACAGCCGCGATGGATTTCGCTACCGAGGGTTTCTCGGCAATTACTAAAACCATAAATATCTCCTTCTAATTTTCTATTGCAGCACAGCCGCGAGGTTATGTTAGGTATACCCAAATTGTGCGCTATATCTTTGTCAGTATCTGTGAATAGACTTCGGGCAGGTGGTAGGGTATTGTTGTCGCGGGTATCAACCCGAATATAAATAAGTTAGCCTGCAAATAAAAAGTCAATAGGAAATCGAGAAAGAAGGAGAAGAAAAATGAGCAACGCAAATAGACCACCGCCGGTAGCGCTGATTGGAAAGGATTGAGTGTGTGTTATTCGACGATGTCCAGAGTCGCTAAATACTCTTTCACCCTGCCGAAGTAGACACGCAGGAACTTGTTAGCACCTGCGGTCATGTAGACATAGTAAGGCTTGCCCTCGGCACGTTTCTTGTCCAAGAATTGAAAGACAGGGTCTTCGGGTGGTGCGTTCTGAAGCAACACCGTCATCACAAGGAAAAGCGTCTTTCGCAACGCGGGAGAGCCTCGTTTCGATGAGCGAACGCTCGCGGCCTCATAAGTGCCAGACTGGTTCGCGCCGGGGTCAACTCCGGCAAAAGCTGTCAGCGAACCCTTGTGAGCGAAGCGGCGCACATCACCAATCTCAGCCATAAGCTGCGGACCGAGGGCTTTGCCGACGCCGTATAACCCCATCACGACAGGGTATTCCGGGAGTTTTTCAGCAAGCCGATTCATTTCGGAGCGGAACACCTCAACGGCTCTGGAGACAGTATTGAGTTGGGTAATAGCTTCCTGAACCATCACTTTCGTCAGCGGACTTTTTGGCAGCATGGAGACCAGTTCTTTGGAGTCCGCGTGAATCACGGAGGCCTTGGCAGCGTTGAAGTTGTACCCGTGCTTCTTGCACCACTTGCGGTAACGCTCGGCGAACGCGGACTGACTCATACTCCGCACGCAGTCCGTGTGCCAAAAGGAGGCAGCAAAATCCACCCACTTCTGACTCCCGTCCTCACGGGCAGGGCTGTCAAAGAGGGAGTTCACACCGGGATAGGTCTGGTCAAGCAGCGCGATTAGGTTGTTCTTGAATGTGACCTTGTTCTTTGAGTACAGACCATATTGCCGGTTCATACTCTTGAGTTGATAGCGGATAGTGTCCATAGGCGTATGTTCTCTCAATTCCGACCAGTTGTCAAGACCATATCGGGCAATTTTCAACGAATCAGCCTTATCCGTTTTGACCTTACGGATAGAATTATTCCCGTATTGCTTGATAAGCAAGGGATTTACCGCGCTGACAAAAATCCCTGCGTTATGGAGTAGCGACGCAACCGGCTCGTAATAACGCCCGGTATGTTCCAGAATAACACGCGTCTCGCCCTCTAGACTTTTCAGCGAGTTTGCCAGCTCCCCGAGTTCACTGGCGGTGTGACGCACCTCGTAGGGCTTTACTACCAATTCACCAAAGGGACGGACGACAGCGACCATGCTCTTTCCTTTTGAAACATCAATTCCGACTGCGTTCATAACACACGCTCCTATTACAGATTTACAATTGGCGAACCACCCTTTTTTCATTGCCGATTCTATCTGTTTGATGACACGAACGCGCCGGACGGCGGCTCTACCTGCACAAATCGAACGCTGCGAATGAGAGGATGGCTGACTGACTAACTTGCGGACGCGAAGTCCTTGGAGAAAACCGTCAGGCCATTGCTCTCTCATTCTAACAGCTTGGGCAACAAAATGGAAAATGGCACGGCTGGTTGCCGTTTCATCAACCGATAACTATAGTAACAGGAGCAAAAGACTATGACAACGGAAAAAACAAAGAACACACTCGAGGTAATTACGGCAGCCGCGCACTCGTACATTCAGACGGTCTTCGACGGCAACGCGAACGACGACGCAATAATCGGGCTGTGCAAACAGGCGGTTGAACACCTCGCGGACGGCGACACCGAGATAATCGCGCGGTTCGCGGAGCAAATCGAGGACGCCCTCGGTGACAGCGATGGAACAGCGGAAGTCGCGCAGAGCGGCGACCTCGCCGCCGCGATGGGCGACTTGGCAAGCCGAGCCGCCGACGAGAGCAACCCCTCCGAAACGCGCAGCCTTATGCTGCGAACCGCAATTCTGCTCGGCATTTATCACAACGACGGACTCAAACTGACGGAGCAACTCGCCCTCGCCTTTAACGTGTAAGCGCAGGCATCAAACGGGCGCGGAGGAAAACCCTCCGCGCCTGTTTTTTCAGTTTACTTCTAATTAAGCATCGCTGCAATCTGCCCATGCCCTGTCGATATCCGTTTTGGTCACAAAGTACACCAGCGATATGAGCGTGACCAGCTCGTCGTTGAAATAGCCGGACTCCCCGCCGTCCTGAAGCGTATCCAATGCGGCAAGGAGCCGCCCCCTGGTCATTCCCGGCAATTTCGGCGCCTGCGGAACAGATAGCTCTGGTTTTCCGTTTCCAACGACAGCAAACCTTGCGTTTCCAGACCTGCCATTGGCTACAATAGGCCCTGATGCATACAGACATAGGCCGCTGTCTGCCACAAAATATGGCTTAAAGCCCTTTGCTGTGGCTTCGGCTTGTGTATCGAAAAACGCGGACTGCAAAACATGAAGCGATCCTTTCGCCGTATCAAAGACATATTCTTTCTCGCCGGTTTTCAAGTCGGCGGCAATATAACCCGGCTGGATTTTGTACCATTGCGCTCCATCCGGCTGAAATTTCGGCAGAGACTGAAAAAAACCTCGTCGTGTCTGAATATATGACGCGATTCCATATCTGAGCTTTTGCCAAATGGCGCCTCTTACTGTTTCATCCGTGAGCCGTTTGCCGTCAAGGCCCATACCGCCTGCCTTTTCATTGACATATTTCAGTATTTCGGCGGTGGAATGCTCACAGCCATCAGCCAGCAATTCCAAGAATAATCCGCTCACCAAATCCGTGTTGGAGGGAGTAGAGAATTTACGCATCTGCACCCTCCTCCGCAATAACAATCCTGCACGGAATCCCGACACTATTGCACCTCTTCTGCAATTCAGTCAAATCCAAAGCGCAGAATTTACCCACATATACGGGTTCGTCAAAACCCGTATATACAGCAATCAGGGCATCGGGAAGATAATCGAACTCAAACGCATCCATCGCTCGAATCAATTCGTGAATTTTAGCAATGTTTTCGTCTGAATCTGAATAAATGCGGCCGTAGCCTTTACGCTTGAAAAACACATCAATCACCACCCTTTATTGAATTCAGCGTAGGATTATTCTCCTCCGCGCTCTTTTTGCCGTTGCCGCTCTTGAACGAACCGTTGCCGAACAGCTTCGCCGTGAGCAGTTTTCGCGCGGGAGCGAACTCCTTGCCGATGAAACCCAACCGGAGCAGAAAACAACGCATTGCGAACTTTTCAGAGTCCACGTCCGTCTCTTTTGCGATGACGCGCTTTTGCTTTTTCGCGGTCTCACAGAGTGCGGTTGCGAAACGAGAGTACACATCGGCTTCACCCGGCGCACCGGTCAGCGCAAACCACGGAAACGCAAGTGTGCTTTCCGTCCGCTCAATCGGGAGTGAGTCCGCACCGAGAGCCTTTTTAATAATCTCCGTCTTGTTCGCCACAAGCTGTTCAAGATTGGCGAGTGCCGTCTCGGTGAACCCCTCAAGCGGGATTTCGATGACGAGCTTGTCGGTGGCGATTGCCGTCACCGGAACCTCGAAAGCGGGAGCGTCATACTCCTCGCTTTCCGCAATTAGTCCGTAAACCCTTTTGAGGCATCCGACCATTGCGCGGTTATCCGAGCCGGTAAGCGTGCCGTTTCTGTCGATGGTGTAGCCGCCGACTTCATAAGCGAAGGTCGGTGCGCCGAGATACTTGGCTGCGGTTTTCGTTTCGATGCCGATGGCATTGACGAGATGCTTCCTCGAATCGCCCGTTATGTTATACTTGCATTCCATAGAATATTACCTCCGAAAAATTATTTATTCCGCTCTCGCGGTTGTTGTATGTTAACTCTTCGTGCTGTAATTGCAAGTGTTTGAAGTGACGTATTTGTCACAAAGTTTGGGCGGCGTGTATGTGTATAATGTCAACGATTTACTTGCGATTTTGTTGCTTAAACTCTGTGTATGCCGTCCTATACTCGTAGGACGCGCCAAATATGTTCCTTGCCGCCTTTACGAGTTGCGGCTCGTACTGTTCGACGATCTCAAGCTCGCGCTCCGCCGCGCTGTTGCAGGGACAGCCGACACAGCCGGTGCGTTTCATACCCCATACTTCATAGCAATCGGAATAGCGCAGACCGCGCCAGTCCTTATACGCGGCTTTGTCCGCATCAGTCCAATACCAAATCGGGCGGTAATTGTCGGGTTCGCTGTTTTTTCCCTGCGAAAAGCACGTCTTAATACTGCCCGCGCGTCTGCCGCCCTCGGCGCGGCGCATACCCGTCACAATAAGGTCGGGCTTGTATTCCCTGTTAAACTCATAAGCGACACGTTTCTTTGCGTAGTAACAGCACTTGTCGGACACCGCGAAAGTCGGGGGATTTGCGGATACGAAGTCGCGGAGCATATTATACCGCCCGATGCTGAACATTGCTTTACCTGTCGCAGATGCGCTACGGCGGTCAAAATACCAGTCGAGCGCGGATTTGCACGCCCCGTACTTTTCCGGCGTTGCGATCTCCGCGCTGTCGCGCCAATCGAATTTGTGTGTTTGCAGACGCGATAAATAACTACTCACGTCCTTGCTGATAAACGGTACTCCGTACTCGCGGCAAGCCACCGCAACCGTCTTTTTTGCGCGGCGTCGTTCTATTTTTATGTCATATCTCATTTCCAAGTATTCAAGCTGATGCTTACTCGCGGCGTATTCAAGCCCCGTGTCGAAGAACACATAGGCGATTTCGCAATCATCGGGCTTCACGGTTTCAATCAGGTCTAATATGGTGTCGCTATCACTCCCGCCGCTCACCGAGACTGCGACGCGCCTATGTTGCGACAGGACTGCCCGCGCCTTTGTCATACCGTCAACGATGCTCAAATTCGGCGGCGCGGTTTTAATAAGTGTTTCAAATTCTGTCTCTGTCAAAATACCTCCTTAAATTGAAAAAAGCGGGACGGCTCACCATAAAGATGAACCGTCCCGCACGTTTGTAATTTTATTTAATTTTCCGCGAGATTTACCACCGTCAACCCGCGCTCCCGCGCAAGTCGAACGGTCTGTGCTGTGCCGCTCCGCCCGTGTTTCATATACGCGACGCACACGCCGCTGTTCTCGACGAGGTGCAGATTGCGCTTCGCCATACAACCGTCGTAGTAATGCTCGGCAAGGCACACCACCTTGTCCGCGCTGTCGAGCAGTCGCTTGTACTCGCGCTTGTCGCTCGCACTCCATTTCGCGTCCTGTTCGCGGCAGGGCAACACCATTATGAGTTTGACGGCCGGATTCGTTTCCCGCTGTTTCAATACCGCTTGCGCCGCCAGCGTGTCAAACCCTATCGCGCCGCCCGAACCGAAGCACACAACGCCCCGCCGTATCAGCCCCGTGATTGTTTCCTCCAAACGCCGCGTGAGTTCCGGCAAGTCCTCCGATGCAATAGTCCGATGACCTGTAAAGCACGCTGTTCTAAATCGTTTGTCATCCAAAATCATCACCCCTACAATTTACGCACCTGCGTATATTGTAGCAAATTCTGATAGTATACGCAACTGCGTATACGCAATAGCGCATATTTGGGTAAACTTATGCGGGTGATGAATATGACGATAAAGTCAGCAATCGTGCAACGTCTGCAAGAAATTTGCGAGGCGAAAGCGATTAAACCAAACGATTTAGCGGTGCGATCCGGCATAACGCCCTCCACAGTTTACAGTCTGCTCGACCCGAAAAGAAAAGACTTGTCGGTGATTACGCTCAAGAAACTGTGCGACGGTCTGAACATTCCGCTCGTCGAATTTTTCGACACGGACGTGTTTCGCAATCTGGAACAGGAGATAAAGTAATGCGGGAGCGGAGCGTGTTGCCCTCCCGCAGCTCGCGTTTGCAAAATTTATTTTCCTCTGCTCAAACGCTTGACAAACCGCAAAATCAGCGGTATACTGTATTCAAATTATCGGAGAAAATAAGTGAATAGTTGCGATAATTTGAACGGAGTGTGTCAAATGAAGAAAGAAATTATGGAACGGTTCAGTGGGCAGTATTGTACCATTGACGAAATAGTTGCGTTTGCGATAGAGACCGACGCCGGCATTTCCCGCAAGACCGTGATATGGAATGTGAACGACCTCGTAAAGCAAGGCGCGGTTACTCGCGTCGGCAGGGGGGTGTACAGTTTTGCGTCAAAGCCGAGATTTCAACAGATTATCAGTGACGCGGCTTTGGACGTTTGCTCCCTGTTGTCAGAGCAATTCAAATACCTTGACGTGACCGTTACCGACACCGGCGCACTCGGTCAGTTTATGAACTTACAGCCATTTGCCACGGTTGTGTCGCTTGAAATGAAACGCGCGGCGACAGGCGCGGTGCTGTCCGCGCTTCGCAAAGACGGCGTGGACGCTTACGCAAAAAGCGACTTCACACAGATGGAGAAGTATGTATCGTCATCTCAGCCGTTTGTGGTTCGCGCGGAGCTTTCCGTAAATCCGAGCCTTACGCAAGAGAAAAATATCCGCGCCGCGAATCTCGAAAAGACGCTGGTGGACTTGGTGTGCGATGACGACATATACGGGCAGTATCAGGGCGCAGAACTGCAAAACATCTACCGCAACGCCACCGAAAAATATGCCGTGAACTACTCGCAGATGTTGAAATATGCGTCTGCGCGGAAGAAGAAAGCGGCGGTAACGGAATTGCTACGGGATACTGACGAATTTGCGAAAGTGAGTGAATTGTTATGATCGCAGAAACCTCGTTTACAAAAGACTGGCTTCTCACGGTTAATACGAAACTCGGGTGGAACAGGCAGGAGGCACAGCTGAAGAATCTTGAAAAAGCCATCGCCGCGCTCCATCTTTTGGAGTGCCTCGTCAATGCGGAACTAAACTTCATATTCAAAGGCGGCACATCGCTCATTCTGTTGCTCGACAAAATCCACAGGCTATCTGTTGACATTGACGTTATTGTTGAGGAACCGATTGTCAATACGGAAGCAACCTTTTCCCGCGTCTGCACCGAAAGCAAAATATTCTCTCGTGTGGAAAAGCAGGAGAGGGAAATAGACGAAGTGTTCGACACGGAACACTACAAATTCTATTATCAGCCATTCGCCGATGACGCAGACGAGTCATACATTCTTTTGGATTTATACTACATCGCCAGCCCATACGCGAAAACGATGGAATTGGAAATCACCTCAGATATTCTCAGCACGGACGGCACGAATGCGCGGGTGCGGACGCCGGATATTGACTCCATTCTCGGAGATAAGCTGACGGCATTTGCTCCGACCACAATCGGTATTTCGCTTTCGGCGGAGCCGGGGCATCGTCCAAAGCGCGTCGAAGTCTTAAAACAACTCTATGACATTGGGAATCTCTTTGATCGCGCCGAAAACGCCTCGGCAATCCTCGCGAGCTACAACGCCGTCGCAACACACGAAATCGAGAAATTCGGTCTTACCATTACGCCGGAGGACGTGCTGAAAGACAGCGCACACTATGCGCTTATTATCGGTCACGGCGGCAAAACGGAAAAGCAGCAATATGACACAATCGCAAAGGGCTTCAAGGACTTCAACAAGTTTGTCTCCGACCTGTCTTTCGATGAGAATCAGGCAATATTGGCGGCGGCGAAAGTTGCTTATCTGGTGAAAATACTGCTCTCAGACGGCAACACGTTGGAAAAGTACGATAATACGGTAGATATATTGCAGTGGGAGATTTCGGGTAAGGAGTTTGCAGACTTCAACGACTACAAATACAGCAATCCCGAAGCCTTCTTCTATTGGGTTAAGGCGCTTGGATAAGCCATAAATGTGCAGTGAATTTTGCCGCTGCACGGCACCACGCGCAAAACGAAAAGCCCCCGAATCGGCGGTTGCCAATCCGAGGGCTTGAACGTCTGCGTAGGTGTGCGTGTCTGTAATTGTAAATGTCTATTCAGTAGTGCGGTGTGGAGATTCTGCGGTTTCGGTTTCCGCGTGGCGAAACTCGCGGCGTTCAAAATGAGTTATGAAAATCCGCGCGATAGCACAGAGCATTAGCCCGACGAT
Organism: Oscillospiraceae bacterium; assembly: GCA_031261745.1. Taxonomy (GTDB): domain Bacteria; phylum Bacillota; class Clostridia; order Oscillospirales; family Oscillospiraceae; genus JAIRRO01. Next base: position 14,409 of record JAISJC010000050.1, on the reverse strand, counting down.
AGAAACTATCCAAATAACATACGCTACCCTATATATTACTTCTTTAACAGAGTGCCACGTCCATATGGATTCGTATTTCATACTCGTTTCTATCGGGAGTCCTGTCACGCTGTCAATTTTCTTGATTGTTATTCCCGTGTCGCGGACATCTGAGGCATCGCCCGCCGCCAGTGCCGCCGCAGACGCGCCCACAAGAATCAAAGCGACTAACAGTACGCTGAAAAGTCTTATAATATTGCGTTTCTTAAAGAATTTCACGCTATTACCACCCATTTTCGTTTACATTGTATGAGCCAATTATAGCAATGGAAAACATTGTTGTCAACTATGATGTTACATTATGTAAACAAACACAGTGCACGACCATCTGCTTTCTGCACACCTAATTTTTGTTTCTGCATAAAATGAATCGAAAATTATGCAGAAAGGGGCGATTGCTCGCCCCTTTCTGCGTTTTGCTTAGTACCCCGTTCTCGGCAGTTTCACGGGCTGCGCGTAGACCTGTGTGACCCAGCTCGTCGCGCCGACGACCCACTCCGAGCCGTATTTGCCGCCGACATCGGCCTTGTTCGCAAACTGATACCCGTTTATCAGATTTTTGTTTACCGTGACAAACACCTGCGGCTCAGTCACTTTCGTGAATCCCACTTTGACCGTGCCGAACACAAGCGTGAACGAGGTGATATACTCGTCGTTCGCCAAGCCGAGCGCGGCGTTGCGGCAGTCTATGACATTGTTCTGCGTGGTCGAGAGGTTGTCGGCGATGATTTTCGTATCGCCTTTGTTCGTCGTGACGAGGATTTTGTATTTCAGCGACTGGTTGTACGTCCCCGTGACGATTTTGTTCAGCCGCACCGCGTCTGTCGGGAGAACGTCGCGCCAATAGAAGTCGGTCAGCGGCACGGTGGACGTGTTCGCAATCTCCTTAATCGTGTAAGTTATCGTGTCACCGGGCATCGCCTCATAGTTGCCGACCTTGCGGATTTTTACGCCCGTGTTCGCCGCGTAGTTGAGGAACTCGCGCTTAATGATTTGCGTGGCGAACTCAATCTCAATGTCGAGCGTCTCAGTCGAGAGCCTGTACCAAGACGGAGCCTGCACCTCCTTGACCGTGTAGCGACCCAGCGGGAGCGGCTTGCTTATCGCTCTGCCGTCCGTGCCGCTGATGAAGCGGTCAACGAGGTTGCCGGATTTGTAGTTGTAGACCTCGAAAATCGCGCCCGCGAGCGGAGTACCCGCTGGGAGTCCGTTTACCTCGTTGTCGTCGCCGGACTTTTTGAGGATTTGTATTTGCCCCATCTGCGGCGTGTTTTCCCACACAATCTCCGTGACCTTGCCGCTCTTGAACTCGACTGTGCGCGGCATATCGTCGCGGTAGTAGCCGTCTGCGGCGCGCGTCTCGCGCAGGGTGTAGCGACCCTCGGTGAGAATACCCGCGAAGTCAATCACTCCGTTGTTGTCCGTGAGGTAGGTGCCGACGACCTTGTTATTCGCGTCGAACACCATAAACTCAACGTCGTAAATGCCCTTTTTCGTCACGCTGTCAATTTTGAGGATTCTCAATCCCGCCTTTTGTCGGTTCGTGAGTTGGAGCGTCGCCAGCTTACCCGGCGTGACCGTGACGGCGTGAACCTCGGTGTCGAGTTCGTAGCCGTCCAACGCCTTGCGCTCAACGACCATATACTGCCCCGCGTCCAGTCCGTTAATCTGAATACGCCCGTTCGCGTCGGTGGTGTAACTGCCTGTGACCGAGCCGTTTTCTCCGAATGTGCCGTTGGGAGAATTGTTCTCGGTGTTCGGTTGATTGCCGTCGAGGATATTTCCCGCGACAAACTGACCGTCCGCGCGCTTCACGTCAAAGACGACGCCTTTGAGGGGTTTGCCCGTGGCTTCGTCCGTTTTGACGATGAGCAGTCCCGACATAGGCGTGTTCTCAAAGACCACCTTGACGAACTGGTTGCTCGTAATCTCCACGTCCTGCGGAATATCTGTGAGGTGGTAGCCCGCGGGTGCTTGCGATTCGACGATTTTCAGCCAGCCGGGTTCGAGGTTGTCGAGGATAATAACGCCGTCGCCGTTCGTGGTATATGTGCCGACGATCTCGCCGGATTTCATATAAACCGTGAATTGCGCGTCTTTGAGCGGAGTCTTTGTCACCGCGTCAACCTTGATTATTTGCAGACCCGACATCGGCTTGTCATAAAACGTCAGGCTGTGCGTGGTGTTCTCCCTGATTTTCACAGTCTGCGCCGTGCTGTCGAGCAAGTAGCCCTGCGGCGCAATGAGTTCCTGAACAATCACCGTCGAACCAACAGGCAGGTTCTCGTGCAGGTTGATCACGCCCTCGGCGTCGGTGGTGTACTCGCCATTTGACGAGCCTATAACGCTCCCGTCCGAAAACGTGACCTTGAATGTCGCACCTGATAGCGGTTGTTTCGTGACGGAATCCTTTTTGAGAATAATGAGGTTGCCCTTGTGCGCGTTAGAAAACGTGAGCTGAACGACAGCCTGTTCGTCCTCTGTGATATACGCCGTCTGAACGCTCGGATTGCTAATTTCGTAGGCGTTCGCGGGGCGGGTTTCCTCGCAGACATAGGTGCCGGGGTTCAGTCCTGCGAGAACAATCGTGCCGTTTTTCGAGGTCACACCTTCAAAGATTATTGTGCCGCTCGAACCGCTCGTGCCGCCGAGGTAGCGGACGGTGAACGTCGCGCCGGACACGGGCAGCCCCGTGTCGCTGTCAATCTTCTTGATGATGATTGCGGACTTGGGTACATTCTCGAACACAACGGTTTTATTCGTACCCGCCGCGATGTAGACCTCCTGCACAGCTGGCGCTTTTATTGTGTATCCCGCCGCCGGAGTCTCCTCGGTTATGCGGAACCAACCGTCCTTCTGCTTGTCGAGGACAATCTGCCCAGCCGCGTCGGTGTAGTATGTTCCGAGGTCGTTAATTTCGCCCGAAAATGTGTTATTGCTTGCGTAGGTTATATGGAACTTCGCGCCCTTAATCGGGTCGCCGGTGGTGCTGTCTATTTTGTTAATCGTGAGTGTCGGCTTCCTGTAATTCTGAAACCGCACCGTGCCTGTCATCGCGGGCGAGAGCGTGATTGTCTGCGTCGGCTCTTTTGCGAGCAGGTACGCATCGGGTACGGACTTTTCTGTCACCGTCCACACGCCGACATCGACAGCCTTCAAGAGTGCCTCACCTTTGGAATCCGTCTTGACGGACTTGACCTCCGTGCTGTCAACCTTTTTCACGTCGAAAGTGACGTTTGCAACAGGCTCTCCCGTCACGGCGTCGGTCTTGACAATGAGTAGGTCGGGCTTTTTGCGGTTATCGAATTTGACCTCGACTGTCTTGCCCGCGCCGAGGTACACGTCCTTGCTCTCGGTCATCATGAGGTAGGACGGCGGCGGCGCGAGTTCGGTAATTTTTACCCAACCCACGTCGAGGTTGTCGAGTTGCACGGTCGCGTTCGCGCCGCTGATGACGCCCTGCCAAATAATCTCACCGCCCATCGTGGCGACGGAGAACTCCGCCCCAGGCAACGGCAGCGCGGTATCGTAGTCATATTTCTTGATTATGAGCGACGGCTTTTTCTCATTCAGAACCACAAGCTGTGAGGTCTTGCCGGGGAACAATTCGACGTGATACTCGGTATCATTGAGAACATAGCCTGACGGCGCGGCAAGCTCCTGTACCGAGAAAATGCCCGGCTCCGCGACGATTGAGATGCGCCCCGAAGTGTCCGTCACGCGGTCGAGGTAGTGGCTGCCGTCCTCGATTCGGGCGATGCGGAAGGTCGCGCCCGCGAGGTAGAGGTTATTCTGCGCGTCGTACTTCACGACTTCAAGTATTGGTTTCTTCGTGTTCGTAAAGACAAATTGCGCGTTCTCTCCGGCAGATATTTTCACGGTGCGAATTGCGTCGTCAATCAGGTATGGCTCCGCAACCGACACCTCCGAAATCTCATAGGTCGCGGGGTCGAGCGCGGAGAGGTCAATCTCGCCCAACTCGTTCGTCGTAAACTCCTTGTCGAACGCTCCGCCGATTTCGCGGATGCGGAACTTGGCGTTTACGACTGCGGTGAGGCTGCTCGAATCCAGCTTGACGAGCCAAATTCCCGGCTTGCGGTCATTGAGGAATATCAGTTGCTGAATTCCGCCGCCCGCCGTCAATTCAATCCATTGCGCTGTCGTGTCGAGAACGTAGGGCGAAATCGTGGACTTTTCGCGCGCCGTATATGTGCCTGCGGGCGCGTTAAGAATCTCTATCTCGCCCCAATCATTCGTGACAAACTCGCCGAACAACTCGCCGTCGCGCCACACCTCAAAGGTGACGCCCGCGATAGCGGTCATAGTCTGGCGGTCGAACTTTATAATTCGCAGCCCCGGATTTTCTTTATTTGTCAATGTGTACGAGGTTTCGCCGTCACTAAGCGGCGTGACATTAACCGTGTGAACGGTGGAGTCAAGCGCGAACCCGTTCGGAGCGACCAACTCGACAATCTCCCACGCGCCGATGGGAAGCAGGTCGAACACGGCGGAGCCGGAGGAATCGGTAATGCCCTCCCGCGTTGTGTTGGTCGTAATATGACGGATGCGGACAGCCGCGCCGCCGAGAGGTCTGCCGTCCGCCGCGCCGAGCTTGATAACGCGCAAAGTGCCGTAGGGATCATCGGCAAACGTGACCTCCGCGACCTCACCGTAACGCACGGTGACGCTCTGCGTCCGCTCGTTGGGGAGCAGGTGATACTGCGGCGGTGTTTTCTCCGTTACGGTGTAATTTCCGATGACATACAAAGGGATGTCAATAATCCCGCTGTCGGACGTGGTGAGTGAATAGATTAGCTTTCCGTCAGGATCGCGGATTTCGAAGACCGCGCCGGCGAGCGGAATATTCGTTCCCGCCTCAACCTTGCGGATACGCAAACCCGTGTCCTCGGGGAAGTCCTCCTCAAACGGTGCGCTGAGTTGAGAAACAAAGTCCGCTCTCAGCAAAACTTTAGGATCGCGTTCGACAAGGTAACGCTGGTATTTGTCTTTGTTGACCTGTGCGTAAGCGACATAAATGTCGTTATTCGGTACGATTGCCTCTGCGGTAAGTGTCGGCGGTGAAAACGAATTTGCGTCCAACCCTGTCGCCGGATACTTGACTGTGACCTTTCCGTAGTTGCCGGAGCGTCCGTCAACGTAACCCATTTTTACATTTAGAGCGGAGGTGATGTCCTCGCCATTCGTGCCGAGGACGATAGTACCGGCAGGGGGCGCACTGCCCCAAGAGAGTTGAACGTCGCCGATGGTCGTGGGGTTCGTTCCAATCCAGCCGGAGGCGTATACCTCAATCTCCTGGACGTAATACTCGCCGCCCGCATCGAGTTTTGCGATTGCGTTCGGCTTGCCCGTCATAGAGATTTTAGGCTCTGCGGGCGGATTAATTTTTGTACCGTTGTTGTAAATATTGACCGCCGCGCTTCTCACCCTCAACGCGACAGGATCATTGTCGCCGTAGGCGGGATTGATTGTCAGTTTCGTGGGATCGTTCCCGCGAATGTAAAGCCACAGGGCGAGTTTTGTTGCGTAATACGCCTCCTCAATGCTCTGCAGACCAAGCCCCGGAAAGCGGTTGTGCGGATAACCCGCCGCGAGAATCGCCCTGTATCGGGCGTCGCCGACTTTCTCACCGCGAATGTACGTCGCGGTATTGCTTCCGTCGTCGTTCGACCCGACAGCGTTCACAATCTCGTGCGCGCCGCCCTTTGTCGGGTCAATGCAATACACGGGCGTTTCATCGACGGTTCCTGTGCGCTCGTTTTTGTACATATAATATGTGTAGCGCAGTTTAATCACGCCGAGGCTCGGCAGAACGAGCCAGTCGAGCTGAGTGTCGGCAAAGCCGACTTTCAACTCGGAGAGCGCGTCGTCAAGCGTGTCGCCCGCGCCCCAATCGGCGGCAAACACCGAGAACGGCAGAATGCCGAGTACCATCACAACCGCGAGAAACGCGGTCAAAATCCTCTTGAAATTCATCAAAATCCTCCTTGTTTTTTGAAAATGGACACAAAAAAAGACCGAGGCAGTCAATTAAATGACTGCCTCGGTCGCAATTCTATTTGGTTAAAGAGTGCTTAAGTTTACAGTGCCGCGAAATGCTGAACCCACCAGTACCCGCCATCCGCGCCCTCGACGATACCGATTCCGATGTGGGTGTATTTGTTGTTTACCATTATTCCATAATGCTCGGTCGAGTCGGTAATTGCGTTGAAGGCCTCCGTAGGCGTTTTCGCCCACCCTGATAGATTCTCCGCTGCCGATTTTGCTTTTGGAACATAGGACTTAATCATCTCGCCCGGTGTCCCGTATTTCGGAGAATTGTGTCCGAAATAATGATTGTCTAAAAAGTCTTGCGCTTTTGCTTGCGCCGAGTTCATCAGTTCCGGCAGGGCGGTCAGTTCGGGAACGCTCGCGTTCACGCGCTCAATATTCGTGAGCCGAACAATCTCGGCTTTCATCTCATCGATTGTCATTGCGGTCGCATTGTCCGACGCGGGCGTGGTTGGTTGCGACGGGGTCTGCGAGGAAGGCGCGTCGGAAACGGTCTCGCCGCTCGGCTTGTAGTTAATCCCGCGATAAATGACAACCGCCATAGTATCGCGCAGAATCACATCGCCGTCGATGCCCATCTCGGGAGTCAACCCGAGTGCTTTCGCCTTTGCTATCGCGGTGTCATAACCCCAATCGGTCGTCGGAACACCGCAGTAGCGCAGAATCACCGTGCAAACCTGTTTCGGACTGACCGTACTGTTCGGGTCGAATTTGTTGTCCCCGATGCCCACCATCAATGACCGCTGATAGCAATACTCAATGTACGGCGCAGCCCACTGCGGCAGGTCTGTGAACGTGTTATATCTGTTCGCGGGATCTCCGAAGTGCGCCGAACCCCACTCGCTCCACTCGGCAAGACCGCCCGGCGCGTCGGCGAAATCGAGGCGCGTGAGAATGACGGTAAGCTCCGCGCGGGTGAGGCTCTTGTCGAGCATAAGGTTGCCATTCTCGTCTCCCGCGTATATTCCTTGGTTGACGAGGTAAGCGACGGCGGTATCGGTTTCACTCGCGGCATACGCCGACGCGCCGCCGAGGATAGCCGCTCCCGCGACAATGCCCGCGACGAGCCTGAAAATACCTGACTTTTTCATTACTTTGAATACGCTCCTTGCTGAAAGATTATTTTATCGCTTGTGTTGTGTTACCATAGCGGGAGCGCGTTGTCAAGTGTTTTGTTTGGAAATTGGCTATTTTACTTCACTTCACGCGCCTGTACGCAATAGCGCAGCTCCGGCACGTCGGCGACGCAGGTAATGAGCGTCAGAATATTCTCGCTCGACCACGACAGCGGCAGATTGTCATACTCGTTAATCTGCGTCTTTGAATAAACCGTGTAGGTACGAGTACCGTACTTTGTCGTGTAGGTAAGGACATCGCCGTTTTGCAAATCCTTGACGAACGAGAAATACGCCGAGCCGCCGCGATTGTGTCCCGCGAGGGCGACGTTGCCGTCCCAAGCGGAGGTTGACGCGAAGTGTCCCGCGCCTATTTTGAGGTTAGCCAAGTCCTCGCCCTCGTAGACTTTAATCGTCTTTTTCGTGCGCGCGACATACAGAGTACCGATGCTCCCGTCCTCGTAGTACCACGGCGCGGTGTTCTGCGCGGCGGTCTGCGAGGTGGACGGCAGAAGCCCTGTGGTCACACCGTTAATCCCCGGCGCGTAGTCCTCGCTGCCTGTTTTCGGCAAGTCCTGATTGACAGACACGAATCTGCTCTGCGGCAGATTGTCGTGATACGGACTTGTCGAGTCGGTGGGAATATCGCCCGAAAACACGCCGAAGGGCGGCGGGAAAGACGCCGCGTCCTTGTTGCGGCGCGTGTTCGTTGTTTCGGGGTTCGGCGCGACGGGTTCATCGTAGCTTGTGGAACCGCCGAAGCCGTTGAGTGTGTCGTTGCCGCTCTCAAAAATGTAGTCAGTCGCGGCGAGTGTAGGGACAGTCATTGCCGCCATCATCACCAGCGTCAACAGCAGGGTTATGAGTTTTTTCAATGGTCGTTTCCTCCTTCTTCTTTCTCATTTTCTTTATAAAGTAGTACGCCACGCCGCAGACTATCCCGACAAAGGGTATAATCACAAGCCACTCACCGCTGTGATTTTGCTTCGTAATATCGGAGTCAATCACAGGCTCGGTGGTCGTTATCGGTGCGCCAGTGGGTTCTGCGGTTGCCGCCTGTTCGGGAGTTTCTTGCGATACCGAGGGTGTTTCGTCAACAACATCGAGCGGGATTTTCTCCGGCACGATCTCAGTGCCGAGAAAGTACGCCGTGTAGAACGTCCGACCCTGCAAGAGCTTTGTAAGACTGCCCGCGTATTCGGCGGTCGTCGTGTAGCCCGTCACCTTTGTGGACGTACCTGTCGCTGTGTAATTTGCGACGGCTGTAAAGTATTCGGGCAGACTGTCATAGTCCACCGCGACGGTGTTTCCGGCACGCCAGTCAATATCCGCGAGCGCGTAGGTCTTGCCCTTTTCCTCGACGGTTTTCGGAACGAGCGCGGTGTCGTTGCTTGACAGATGCGGGTACTCGCGCGTGACGGTCATCGTGTAGCTTGACGTTTTCGTCCCCGCCGCCTCGACCTTAATACTCGCAATGTCGAGCGTGAGTATTCCGATGTAACCATCCTCGTCGGTGAATTCCAGCGTCGGCGCGAGCAAGGGCAGAATCGCTTCAAGCTCCTTCGTGTCGGTGTTCACTGTCACGACCTCAATGCGCTCCCGCGTGTCGGCGGCGGCGGTTTCGCGGCGCGTAATGTCCGTGAGCGTGTACCGCCAGCCGTCGCGCTCGAAGTCCTCGCGCGGAATGTCCGCGGGATTTTCGTCCGCATTCAGGTCATACGTCTTAACTATCTGCCGCCCGCCGTTCTCGCGCGTCTCCGTCACGTCGGATGGGTACACATTAATGAACGCTGGAACGGACGGCTCCGACACCGGTGCGGGCGCCGGCTCGGGTATCACGACCGTGATTGTGACATTGCTCGGGTCGGCGGTATTACCCTCCGGTTCCGAGTCAGCCGCGAGAGCGAGGACGGGAACGACCGATGAGAGCAGAATAAACGCCAAGCAAAATACCGAAATTATTCGTTTCATTCGTCGTCCTCCTCGTCGCCGTAGTCGGGATAATCTCCCGCATCGCCGTCATCGTCGTCCTCGTCATAATCCTCGCCCTCGTCGGCGTCCTCGACCGTCTGACGTTTCGGGCGCAGAATTTTGAAGTAGTAGCCTGCGCCGCCGACAGCGAGCACGGCGAGAATGATAAAGATAACCGCTCCGCCGTTACCGTCGCTCTTTACGGGAACGTCGGGAATATCCGGCGTCGCGGGAGCTTCGGGTGTCGGCGGGACAATCGGCATGGGCGCCGCCGTGGGTACCGCGCTCTCGGAAAGTCCGTCTCCCGCCTTTGCGAGCGATGCGAGGTCATCCTCCGTCACGGCATTGAGCAAATACACATTATCTGACGTGCGCTCGCGGTCTACAATCAAGAAAAATACATTGCCGTCTGCGGTTTCCACCGTAAAAAACTCCTTGCCGTCTCCGTCCGTCGCGTTATCCAAGACCTGACCCGTACCATCTGGCGTAAAGGGGTTTCCGTCAGACACAACCGACTCGCTCGGCGCGGCGGTGACGGCGCTCGGCTCGTCCTCGCGCGCCGCCGTGTAGTACGGATTTTTGAATTGCACCGCGTTGGACTTGTTGCCGTTCGCGTCCGTCGCCTGTACCGTTATGTACTCGTCGCCGGATTTCGCGTAATCGCTCAATTTCAGCTCCAACGTCTGACTTGCGCCGCTGTTCTTATCCGTGACTGCGATGTGGAGCGTGTCGTCCGTCAGCCACACCTCGTCCACCGACAGCGTCTCGGTCTCGTCGGCGGCGAGCGCCGTCACGCCGGTATAGAGCATTGCGCCGACGCAGAGCGCGAGCGCGAATATAATCGTCAGCACCTTATTCCTGTTCATCGTGAATTTCCTCTCTTTCATTTTTAATATTCGTCGGGGGTTTGACCCGTAGCGAGGCGATGAAGGCGTCAACATCGCCGGGCTTGACGTAAGCCGAGCGCACCGCCTTAATAATCTCCGTGTTTTCAAGGTCTGTTTTCTGCCGTTCAAGTTCGGGCAGAAGCTCCTGCAACTCCGAGATTTTCGCCTTTGTGCGCTCAATATCCGCAATGGTCTTTTGCAATTTCGGGTTCATTCGATGCCTCCTCGTAAAATATTACGGCAGACTACCCAACGGATAGTCTGCCGAACGAGTAAAAATGCTCCGTAAAATATGCGCTGTCAATGCTCGCATACTGTACGGGACTGCCTGCGTGAATCATCATTCCGTTGCCTATGTAGATTCCGACGTGGGTGATGGGCTTTGAAACACTGTAGGTTTTCTCAAAGAAAATGAGGTCGCCCGGCTTTGCGTTCTCGCGCGACACGGGAGTCGTGTAGTTGAAGAACAAGTCAGTCGCTCCCACGCGCCCGACGCTTGCAATACCGCTCGTGTTGATTACATAACAGGCGAAGCCCGAACAATCAAACGCGCTCGGCCCCGACGCGCCGAAGATGTACGGCTTGCCGAGGTGCTTCTGCGCCTCCTCCATCAGCGCGGTAAAGACGGCGTCCGTCATCGGCTCACCGGGGTATTCGGGGAACGCGACGCCGCCCGGTCTGCCCGGAGGTATGGACGATACGCCCTCATTGCCCGTCAGGGCGAAGTAGAGCGGGTTCAAATACTGCCCGTCCTTCAGTATTTCAAGATGCAGATGCGGTCCCATGGAGCTGCCCGTGTTGCCGGATTTCGCAATGACCTCTCCGACACTAACGGTCTGTCCGACTGTGACGAGCAAGCTGTCGCAGTGGGCATATTTTGAAATAAGCCCCTTGTCGTTCTCAATAACAACCACGTTGCCGTAGTCGCCTGAATAGCCCGCGAACGTCACCGTGCCGTCCTGCCCCGAACGAACCTCCGTGCCGACAGGTACGCCGATGTCTATGCCTCGGTGTAAGTCCTTCGCGCCGCTGATCGGGTGGACTCGCCAACCGTAGTAGCTTGTGACATAGGGCAGCCAATCGAAATCGAAGGGGTTTGCGATGTACTGACGACTCCCGTTCGTCAGCATCAGAATGTCGAAGGACTGCAACTGCTCGCCGGTCATGCGGTTTGATATGACAACGGTGAATGAGCGCGTCGTGAGCGTGACGGAGAGAACGCGCCAATCATAAGGCTCGTAATCCCCATCGTCGTCCGAGTCTGTGGGGTCGGCATAGCGTGTTTCGGTCGTCTCCGCAAATGTGAGCTGATACTGCTCCCCGAACAGCGCGGTCAACTCAGATTGCGCCGTCGCCGAGGCGAACCCCTGATACTTCGCCGTCAGATACGCCATCAATTCGTAAGGGTCGTGCGAAATATCTCCGATGTTGTAACGGTACTCGTCAAAGCCGGGGTGCGAAGCCTCCGCGCTTGCGATTTGGATTTGCAAATCCGTCTCCCATTCGGTGTAGGAGAGTTCCGCGCTTTCAATCTCCGCGTCCGCCGCGAGATAGCTTGCCGCCAGCGCGGTGGATACGCCGCCCGACGCCATATTTGTAAAGGACGCGACAAGCGATGAGATGATGACGGCAATCAGGGCGATGCCCGCAATCGCCGCGATAACGACAGGGTGGCTATTTACTGCCGAAACTATCCGCACGACGGTCTTTTCCGTCGCTTCCGCGGCTTTTTTCGCGGCTTTACCCGCGCGCTTCGACTCGCGGACGGCTTTCGCGTACTCCTTCTTTATCTTCCGCTTCTGCGATATTCGGGAAAACACATTGCTTTGCAATTTCGGATTGTCCGCGACAGTCTTCTGATACGACAGTTTCACGGATTTCCTCGCCGCCGACCGCTCCAATCGTTCCGCCTTACGGTAAGGCGCGGTCTTGTGCAGGCGGTATGCTGTGCGAAGTCCGCTCTCGGCGGCAAGCTCGCCCTTGTGCGCCGCTTGTGCGCCGACGTTCTCTTGTTCGACCTGATACAGCTTTCTGTGTCCCTGTCCAATAATCGCGTTGCCGGCGAACTTGACAGGACGGAGCGGGAGCGATCCCTTGACGTGCGCGTGTTTGCTCTTAACTTCGCTTTCAAAACGGAGTGTTCGCTTGACCTTACCGGACTCCGCGCTGAATCCCTTACTCACTTTTATGCTGTGCTTTTTCGGGAGTTTCCTGTGTGCCGCCGCAGCTTTCGAGTTCGCGCGGTCTGAACGGTTCTGTGCGACGGCGAGTTTTTTGCTCTGCCGCGCGGTGACAGGCGGCGCGTCCTCGTTTTCGGTAAATTGCAGTCTCCCGCGTTTTCCCGGCGCAGTTGCCGACGACGGCGCGGACTGAGGTCTGTCGCCATCAGTACCCGGCGTACCAAAGCGCAACCGCTCCGAACCGTCCGTCGGCACATCCGAACCCTCGGTAATATCCTCGGGCAAATCACCATCGACGCGATGCTCCGGCGCGGGTTGCAGAATCGGCAACTCTGCAACGTCGGGAGCGTCGGGTCGCGCCGCAGGGTCAAGACGTTGCCGCAAACGTTCCCGCTGCGCTCTCTGTTTCGGCGTTGACTGCGGGCGCGGCTCGCCGCGCTCCAAAGTATCAACGCGAAGTCTGTCGTGGCTGTCCTTCAGCGGGCTTCTGTGTGTGTCCTCGCCCGACAGTGACGCCGAATCTCCGCGCTGTTCGCGCTCGTCCGCGATAATCTGCGACTCCTCGGGCGGGGATGCGCCTGTCGAGGACGCCGCCGCTTGGCGCGACCTGTGCCGCGAAAGCGCGGTGTTGAAATCCAAATCCGCTTCGCCCGAGTCGGAGGTTCGGAACGATTTCTCTGATTTTGTGCGCGCCCGACGTTCATCCTCTCTCGGCATACGAAATTTCACCTCCCACGCAAAGGATTTCTACCCTCATATCGTGTTTTCCCGTTTCTTGTCGTGTTTCGGCACGGGCGCGTCCTTCTTAGCCTGTTCAAGCTGAGATTTCAGCACCTTCATATTCTCGCGCGTGGACGGTTTCTTTTCGGCACGCGCCGACACCGACTGCTCAAGCTGTTCCAGTTTGCGAATGGCGGCGTTGACAGCGCGCTTCGCGCCGAGCAGACAGGTCTTACTCGCGCGGTAAGGCGCATTAAACGTCCACGCCAGCTTGCCGATCGCGTTGGCCGAGGATATAGCCTCCTTGCCCACAGCGACGCGCGCCATATTTTTCAGATGTCGCCCCGCCGAGTGATACTCGCGGCTGAAGTTGTCTATCTTCATAATCGCACTGTCGCACTCGCGGATACCCTCGTTCAAACTCTTGTTTACAGCTTTCAAGCCGCCTTTGAGATGGAAGAACGACATAACGTCGTTCAGCGCGGACTCGCCCTTTTCCTTGAACGCGGTCAAAGCCCGCTTGCAGCCATCAATAATCGCGTCCTTCACCTCGCCGATGCGCTCCCGCGCCGCATTTATTTTGCTCTCGAGCGACCGAATGGCGTTTTGCAGTTCGGTCTTGACCGGGTGTCCCTGTATCTCGCGCATCTCGGCGAGTTCGCGGCGCATATTGGCGAGCTCCGCGACAGCCGTGTTGAGACCCCTCTCTATCGTGACGACATAGTCAATCACCGCGGTGAGTTCGGACGTATCTGTTCTATTTTCACGCATCATGTCGAGCAGCCCGATAACATACTCATTTCCCATCAGCGGCGCGGATTGCATTGTTTCGCTCATAATATTTACCTCCTAAATCTTCTGTTTTTACCGTCAAGACATCTCGCTCGGCTTCGTCGTGAGTAAGCTATACAGCTCCGTATCCTTGGGAAAATGGTCTGTGAACGGAATGATTGTGTTGCCGTAAAACAGCAAGCCCTCGCCCGCGTTAGAGTGCGTGACATAGCTGAGTTGGTGCGGCGAGATGCCGAGTTGCTTTGCGAGAATCTGCCGATCACCCGCCGCCTGAGAGAGCATATATATGAAGTCCGAGTTTTCAAAGATGTTTTCAATCTCGCGGCTTGCGAGTAAATCCTTGACATTTTGCGTGATGCCGGTCGGTATTCCACCCCATTTTCTGAATCGCTTCCAAATCTCGACGCTCCAGCTATTCAGCGACATATGAAATTCATCGCAATAGTACCAAGTCGTCTTGCCCTCTGCGCGGTTTATAGTGACACGGTTCCAGACCTGATCCTGCATGATAAGCATTGCAATCTTCTTTAGGCTTTTACCGAGTTCTTTGATGTCATAGCAAACGAGCCGGCTTGTGAGATCGACGTTTGTATGGTGATTGAATACATTAAGAGAACCGGACACATAAATTTCAAG
>JAISJC010000087.1 GCA_031261745.1 Oscillospiraceae bacterium | reverse complement strand
GGCGGCGAGGCGGAGCTTTTCCGCGTCGCGGTTCAAGCCGCCGCGCGGCGGCGCGGGATTGCGTCGGCGTTAATGGAAAATGTGCTGAGCGCGGCCGAAAACGCAGAGATTGAAAGCGTTTTTCTCGAAGTTCGCGCGTCGAACGCGGCCGCAATCGCGCTCTACGAAAAGCACGGCTTCGCCGCCGTCGGACGGCGGCGCGGTTACTACGACGCGCCCGTTGAGGACGCGGCGGTTATGAGGTGGGGAAAATGAACAGAGCCGTATTTTGGGATTTTGACGGGACGCTCGCACGTTCCGAATCGCTTTGGACGGGTACGATGCACCGGACGCTCGCGCGATTCGGGATTGATGCGGATTATGAAACCGTCTACGCGCATATGCACACGGGCTTCCCGTGGCACGCGACGGAGGACGCTTGGACGGACGCGGTCGGCTACAAGTGGTGGGAGCGGCTGTTCGCGCACTTCGACGCGCTTTACAGGAAGCTCAACATTTCCGCGGACACAATGGAGATAAACCGCGCGGTGCGGGAGATTGTTTTGAGTACGGACAGCTATATCGTGTACGATGACGCGGCTTCGGCGTTACAAAGGTGCGCGGAGGCGGGGTACGAGAATTACATATTATCCAACAATTATCCGGAGATGGAGGACGTCATAAAAGCGTTGGGATTGCACGGATATTTCAAAAAATTTGCCGTTTCGGGGCAGGTTGGGTACGACAAGCCGCGGCGGGAATTGTTTGAGTACGCGCTGAATTTGGCGGGCAATCCGCAGACGCGCTATATGGTCGGCGACAATCCGGTCGCCGACATTCGGGGCGGCAAAAACGCGGGAATGACGACGATTTTGGTGCATAACGACACGCCGTGTGACGCGGATTTTGTGTGCGGAAGTTTGAACGAGGTTGCGGAAATTTTGTGCGGCGGGGGAGAAAAATGATTATACTTTCAATCGAATCCTCGTGCGACGAGACCGCCGTCGCGGTGACGCGCGGCGGACGCACGGTGCTTTCCGACGAGATTTTTTCGCAGGCGGATATGCACGCGCTTTACGGCGGCGTCGTGCCGGAAATCGCGTCGCGAAACCACCTCGCGGTCGTCTCAAAGCTCGCCGACGCGGCGATTGCCAAGGCGAAAATCTCGAAATCCGACATTGAGGCCGTCGCGGTGACGAACGCGCCGGGGCTTATCGGCGCGCTGCTCGTCGGGCTGAATTTTGCGAAGGGCGTCGCGGCAAGCCTCGGCGTGCCGCTCGTACCGGTGAACCACCTGCGCGGACACATCGCGGCGAATTACATAGCGTTTGCAGAGCTTGAACCGCCGTTCCTCGGCGTCGTCGTGTCCGGCGGGAACAGCGTAATCGTCGATGTGCGCGGGTACACGGATATGCGGATTCTCGGCTCGACGCGCGACGACGCGGCGGGGGAGTGCTTTGACAAGGCGGCGCGCGTCCTCGGTCTGCCGTACCCTGGCGGAAAGCCGCTCGACGACCTCGCGAAGTCGGGCGACGACACGGCGTTCCGTCTGCCGCGACCCGTAATTGACGGCGCGGAGTTCGATATGTCGTTCTCCGGGCTGAAAACTGCGGTCGTGAATATCGTCCACAACGCCGAGCAAAAGGGCGAAGAGCTGAACAAATCCGACCTCGCCGCGTCCTTCGCGGCGGCGGTTTCGGACATTCTTGTGCCGCGGGTTATGGCGGCGGCAAAGTTGCTCGGCTACGGCAAAATCGCCGTCGCGGGCGGCGTAGCCGCGAATTCGCGCATTCGCGCGGATTTACAAAAAGCGTCTGTGGCGCAGGGCGAAACGCTCTATCTGCCGCCGCTGTCCCTGTGCGGAGACAACGCCGCGATGATTGGCTGCCAGGGGTATTACGAGTACCTCGCCGGCACGCGCGGCAATATGGGGACGAACGCGTACGCGACAAGTGAAAGGAGTGATACGGTTTGAGTTTTGAGCTTACTCTGTTCAACTCATCTCTTATCCCGAAGCAGACGGTAACCGAAATCATAAAACTCAACGACGACACCGCGCGTTACGGTCTTGTCCTCACGGAGCGTCAGGCAATTGAGCTTGTTGAAACGCGAAACCAGTCGTTAAAGGCAGCGGGCCGCATAGAGCTTGGCAACGGCATTATTGACAAGCTGATAAACGCGTTCTGCGATTCACCCTACATCTCATTGCCAAATTACGCGGAGACCCTGCACGAGCTGCTCGAAATGTTTTACTATTTCAAAAACGAAACCATCGATTTAATCAGCGACGATAAGCTCATAGAATTTATGAAAACCTCCTTTGACGGCGTGTGCCAGGGTTCGCTCGACCTGCTTTCGGGGCGCGAGCTTGACCGCCTGGCGCGTAATCTCCGCAACGGCCGCGCCGCCGATTATTCGGAGGACACGGAAGAAGCCTCTGGGGAGGAGGACGATAATGGATAATATTGAAAAAATCAGACTGATTGACGAATCACGTCTGAACAGCGAGCTGTATTTTCAGAGCCTGATCGAAGAAGCCTGCCGCCTCGGAATGATAACGGACGCCGAGCTGGAAAAAATCCGGCTCGGCTGTCTTGAACTTTTAGCGCGGAAAATTGAGTTTTACACAAAGGGGGAAAGCAGCTCCGTTCGCGTCGAAATCGCGGAAATGATTATGGCGTCCAACCTGTTCACAATCGGTCTGCGGCTGAAAGCCTATCCCGACGCCGACAGCGCGGCGGAGGCGTTGACAAAAACGAAAATCGCGGAGCTTTACGACAGCGGCAGACAGCTGATTGACAAAAAGCTGAAAAGTGCGAAGCTAACCTACGTCCGCCTGCGCCGCAACAAGCTGCAAACGCAGAACCTCGCCTATAACAAGACCGTCGATGCGGATGTGAAAACGTTTTTCAAAAAATACCACCCCGATTTCAATGCCCACGAGATTCCCGTAACGCCCGATTACCCGCTTTGCAAGCCGATTGACGGCTTGGTCGGCATTGAGTTTTTAGAGGAATATCTGAAATCCCTTTACAGCGAGAACGCATTCTGCGCGCGCTTCGACCCGAACAACCTTCACCGTATGCTGCTCGACTGCGACCCGCGCTATCCGGATTTGCTGATTAACATTTATGAGTGCGTGCGGGCGGCGGACAGCCACATAGAGGTCTGACACAACCCACGGTTGAGTTTGACTTGCCGTTTGTTCGCTTTACAACCTCCGGCGATTGCGGTACAATGACAGCACGGTACCGAATTGAACGGAGGTTTACGCTATGGACATCGGGCAGACAATAAAACGGCTCCGAAAGGAGCGCAATTTCACGCAGGAGGAGCTTGCGGAGCAGCTGAACATCACGGCGCAGGCGGTGTCGAAATGGGAAAACGGCGTTGCGGCACCCGACATTTCGCAGCTCGCGCCGCTCGTGAGCGTGTTCGGCGTGAGTGCGGACGCGCTGCTGGGGATTGACAATACGAGCGAGGACGCGGAGGTCAAACGTCTTTACGACGAGGCGTTTGCCGGCACCGAGGTTTATGACGCGCTGGAGGTCGTTCTGCGGCAATTCCCGAACAATTTTTGGCTTTTAGATAACAGTGTCGGGTATCTCTGCAACCTCGCGCAGGACTATTACACGGAAAATCACCCGCGCGCGGCGGAGGTTTTCGACGAATGTACGCGCGTCGCGAACGTCATTATCAACTTTGACCGCAACGCGGGTCACGTTGCACGGGCGCGGTTCTGCCTCGCGGATTTGCACCTGACATATAAGCAATTCGGCAAAGCTGCGGAACACGCAAACGCGATTCCAAAGGTCTGGAACCCCGCGCACTCAATGCTCGCGCAGATAAAACAGGCTTCGGGCGACCTCGACGGCGCAATAGAGGGGTATCGTAACTGGCTCCGCTATATCCTGAATGATTTCGACAACGCGGTCAAGCTCCTCGGCGGTGCGTACCGCGAAAAGGGGCAGTATGAGGACGAAAAACGCGTTTATGATGCATTGAAAGGTGTGTGTGACGCGCTGTAAAAACAATCGGAGCGGCTTTGCCGCTCCGATTTTCGTTTTGTTAAAGCCCCCGCGCTTTGAGGTCGCGCACAATATCGACGTACACGTCCACGATATCCGCGACGCCCTCCGCCGAGGACTTGCGCGTGAAGCTGCGTCGGCGCAAATCCACCGCGTCAACGTGCGAAATCCCGCGCTTTGTCGCGCTTCGCAGAACCCCGCGGAAATTCCCGTGCGCCGCCGACGCGACGGAAACAAGCCCGTCGCTCTCGCCGTCAATCCGCTCGACGACGAGGTGCGGAAGGGCCTCCAAAACGTCGCTCCCCGCGCTCTTCATCGCGGTTGCGAAGCTCTGATAATAAATGCCGTCAATGTCCGGAACGCGCGCGTTGAACTCATCGGCGTAGCTCGTCATAAACTGGCGGCAGGACGTGTAGAGGTCCGGCTCGCTGTCACCGAGCGCGCGGAACCACAGATCCGCGACAATACCGATTGGACGCAGAACCGCGCGCGGCAGGTTCATCAGAATATCCATTGTTTTCGAGCCGTTGTGCGGCGTCGAAATCGTCGTAAGGCTTGCGACGTAACGCTCGCAGCCGAGTACGGAAATCATATACCGCGAGTCCAGCCCGCCGCGCGAGTGCGCGATAATGTTCACCTTTCGGCAGCCGGTCTGCTCAATTACGCGCAGCAAATTCGCTTTCAGCTGCTCCGCGCTGCGCTCAATCGGCGACCACGCGTCCTGCCCGCCGTAATAAAGCTGCGCGCCGAGGCTTTCGAGCTTTTTCGGAATGCGCCCCCAGTAACGGTGTTGCTTGCTGTCGCGGAAACCGACGCCGTGGACGAAAAGCAGCGGGTATTCAGTTTTACAAGTCTGTTCCGTGTCGCTTATTCCTTTACTGTCACAGCCCGTTCAGGCTCTCTGTCAAGTTCTCAATCAATGCACGCGCCTTGTCGGCGCGCTCGCGCTCCGCCTGCACGACATTCTCAGGAGCCTTCGCCGTGAACGCCTCGTTCGACAGCTTCGCTTCGAGTTTCTGCAAGTCCGATGTCGCCTTTTCAAGCTCTTTTTCAATCCTCGCGCGCTCCGCGGCGAGATCCACCAACTCCGAGAGCGGCATAAACACGCGCGCCTGATCCGTAATAACGGCAACCTGGCCATCGAGGTTTGCGGGAGCGTTGCGCGTGACCGTGACCTCGCCCGCGTAGGCGAGCTTCGCGAGGTAAACGCGCCCAGTCTCGAATACATCGGGGCGGTCGGAGACAATCGTGAGGTGCGGACGTTTATTCGACGGAACATTCATCTCCGCGCGGCGGACGCGGACGGATTTTATCGCGTCCATAATCGCCTCAAAGTCCGCTTCCTCGGCAGGAAAATCCAGCGAAGCCGTGAATTCGGGATACTTTTCCACCATAATAACCGTTCCGGTATGCGGCAAAGCCTGATAAATATTTTCGGTTATAAACGGCATATATGGGTGTAATAGCTTTAATATTTCGGTTAAAACATATAAAAGTACGCGCTGTGCGCTGATATTTGCGAGTTTATCCTCGCCGTTTAAGCGAGGTTTCGTCAACTCAATATACCAGTCGCAGAAGCTGTCCCAGATGAAGTCGTAGAGTTTCGTCGCGGCGATTCCGAGTTCGTAGCGTTCGATATTCTCCGTAACCTCGCGCACGGTCGTGTTGAGCTTCGAGAGAATCCACTTGTCTTCAAGTTCAAGCGTTTCCGGCAGGGCGTTGTCCTCAATCGTGAGGTTCATCATCACGAAGCGCGACGCGTTCCATATCTTGTTAGCGAAGTTGCGCATTGCCTCGCACCGCTCCGGATAGAAACGCATATCGTTGCCGGGGGAGTTGCCCGTAATCATATTCATTCGCAGCGCGTCCGCGCCGTATCTGTCGATAATCTCCTGTGGGTCGATGCCGTTGCCAAGAGATTTTGACATCTTGCGCCCCTTGTCGTCGCGGACGATGCCGTGGATATACGCCGTGCGGAACGGCACGTCGCCCATATGCTCCAACCCGGAGAAAATCATTCGCGCAACCCAGAAGAAGATGATTTCGTACCCCGGCGTAACGACCGTCGTCGGGTACCAGTAGTCGAGTTCCGGCGTCTTGTCCGGCCAGCCGAACACGGAGAACGGCCACAGCGCGGAGGAGAACCACGTGTCTAAAACGTCCTCTTCGCGCGTGATATTCTTGCTGTGGCAGTGCGCGCATTCCGACGCGTCCTCGCGTGAGACGGTGATTTCGCCGCAGTCGGCGCAGTACCACGCGGGGATTTGGTGACCCCACCAGAGCTGGCGGGAGATGCACCAGTCTCGGACGTTCTCCATCCAGTTCAGGTACGTTTTTGTGAATCGGTCGGGGACGAATTTCATTCGTCCGTCGCGCACGACCTCGATTGCATTCTTGGCGAGCGGCTCCATTTTCACGAACCATTGCGGGGATGTAATCGGCTCAACCGTTGTGCCGCAACGATAGCACTTACCGACGGAGTGCGAATGCTCCTCAACCTGTACGAGCAGTCCGAGCGCGTCCAAATCCGCGACAATCGTTTTTCGTGCGTCGTAGCGGTCCAGACCGTTGTACTTGCCGCCGTTGATGATTTTCGCGTCGTTGTCGAGGACAAGAATCTGTTCCAAGTTGTGCCGCTGCCCGACCTCAAAGTCGTTCGGGTCGTGGCACGGCGTCATCTTTACGCAACCGGTGCCGAATTCGCGGTCCACGTATTCGTCCGCGATAATCGGCATTTCACGGTTCATCAGCGGGAGAATAACGGTTTTGCCGACGAGGTGAGCGTACCGCTCGTCGTCGGGATGGACGGCGACGCCCGTGTCGCCGAGCATAGTTTCGGGGCGCGTCGTCGCGACGACGAGATACTCGTCGGAATCCTTAATTTGGTACTTGATGTGCCAGAAGTGACCCGCCTCGTCCTCGTGCTCAACCTCCGTGTCGGAGAGCGCGGTCGTGCAGGTCGGGCACCAGTTGATTATGCGGTTGCCCTTGTAAATCAAGCCTTTTTCGTACAGCGCGACGAAAACTTCTCGCACGGCTTTGGAACAACCCTCGTCCATCGTGAACCGCTCACGGTCCCAGTCGCACGAGGAGCCGAGCAGCTTCAACTGCTCAATAATACGCCCGCCGTATTTCTCTTTCCATTCCCACACGCGCTCTAAAAACTTCTCGCGTCCGAGGTCGTAGCGCGTCAGTCCCTCTTTACGCAGTTCCTCTTCGACCTTAATCTGCGTAGCTATGCCCGCGTGGTCGGTACCGGGAATCCAGACGGCGGAGTAGCCCTGCATCCGCTTTGTGCGCGTGAGGATATCCTGCACGGTGTTGTCAAACGCGTGCCCGAGGTGGAGCTGACCTGTGACGTTCGGGGGCGGGATTACGATTGAAAACGGCTTCTTTTCAGGGTCAATGACAGCGTGAAAATAGCCGCCGTCCATCCACATTTTATAGATTTTGCTCTCCACCCTCGTCGGGTCGTACACCTTTTCCAATTCTCTCATCGGGGGCTCTCCTCTCGGCTGTTATCTCTGTACATTACCACCTTGTTGCGCCCCGCTTCCTTGGCGTCATACATCGCCCTGTCGGCGTCGATGATCATGATGTCCATGCT
>JAISJC010000119.1 GCA_031261745.1 Oscillospiraceae bacterium | reverse complement strand
TGTCCGCGTCGGACGCTTTGCCGTTGAGCAAATAATCGTCAATCGCGGCGTAGGTGATGCCCATCTCCTGTTCGTCCGTCTGTCCGTCGAACAGCGCGGCCGACGGGGCTTTTTCGATGACGGACTTCGGCGCGTCAAGATAGCGCAGGAATTCGTAAATCTCCGTGACCGTCAGGTCGCCGATGGGGTTGAAGTCGTGCGCGCCGTCGCCCCACTTCGTGAAGTAGCCCATATACGCCTCCGAACGGTTGCCGGTCCCCGCGACAAGGCGGTTTTCACTCGCCGCGACGGCGTAGAGCGTAATCATACGCAGACGCGCGGACATATTCGCGTTGGCCATTTCCGACACCGTTGTCGCCGCGCCGACTGTATCAATAAACTTCGCCTTGACCTCCGCAAGCGCGACTACGCGCGTCGCGATACCGAACTTGTCGGCGACCTCTTTGCCGTCAATCAGGTCGATATCGTAGTTGCGCGCGGAAATCGGAAGCTGAATACCTACCGTGTCCTCGCACGCCTTTTTGCAGAGTATTCCGACGAGCGCGGAATCCTTTCCGCCCGAATTGCCGTAGACAATTCCGGTCGCTCCGGCGGTTTTCAGCTGCGCCTGAATGAACGCAACGCGGTTCTTCGTTTCCTGTTCGTAGTTTCGCATTTGTGTTTACCCCTTTCGTTTGTGCAGATAATATTTTAGGGGGCGAACGCCATTGTTCTTCCCTTGGCTGACATCAGACCTCAATAACGCCGTCGAATACTTTAACGCAGTTTCCGGTCATATAGATTCTTTCGTCGGTATAGTTTATCACAAGTTCACCGCCGGGCGCAAGTACTTTTATGTCGGTTCCCTTTTCGCAGTGTCCGTTCAGCACCGCCGCGACGGCCGTTGCGCACATTCCCGTGCCGCAGGCGAGCGTCTCGCCGCTGCCGCGCTCCCAGACGCGCATTTTCAGCGTGTTTTTGTCCACAATCTTGACAAATTCCGTGTTCACGCGGTCAGGGAAGATCGCGTTATGCTCAAATAGCGGTCCGATTTTTGCCAAATCGAGCGCGTCCGGTTCCTCCACGAACACA
Source organism: Oscillospiraceae bacterium (assembly GCA_031261745.1). Taxonomy (GTDB): domain Bacteria; phylum Bacillota; class Clostridia; order Oscillospirales; family Oscillospiraceae; genus JAIRRO01. The sequence goes on along the minus strand of JAISJC010000119.1, from coordinate 27,724 downwards.
ACGGCGTGCGGATTTCCCACCGAGACGCAGGTGATATTGTAGCTTTTTCCGTCAATCGTGAGCGGCTGCGCGACAATCGACGTACCGTCGAGCGCGACGGGTATCTTTTTCGGGTCGAGTTCAGCCTTGCCCATATTTACGCGGGCGGAGGACACGCGTCCGTTTTGCGTGTGCAGCAAAAGCTCACGCACGCCGCTTTTCGTCTCAATCGTAAGTTCCGTTTTCGGCACGATGCCGTTGTCGTACAGGTACTTCGCAACGCAGCGAATCGCGTTGCCGCACATCATTCCCTCGGAGCCGTCGAGATTGAACATACGCATTCGCGCGTCGGCAACCTCCGACTTCATAATCAGGATTACGCCGTCGCCGCCGATGCCGTAGTGGCGGTCAGAGAGAATGACAGACAGCGATTCCGGGCAGTTTATCTCGTTTTTCAGCGCGTTGATGTAGATGTAGTCGTTGCCCGCGCCGTGCATCTTGGTGAATTCCAGCTTCATTCGCTCACTCCTCATCGCGTTGATATCGACAAGCTCCGTATTCCCCTCATTATATCCCGACAACAGCGATTCCGCAAGGGCTTCCGCCGTGTCGAGCGAGGTCAGGCACGGGATTCCGAGCGTCGTGGCGCGACGGCGAATTTTCACGTCATCCGACGCGGGGTCGCGCCCCTTTTCGGAGGTCGAAACGATATATGACAGTTTACCCGATTCTATGACGCTCATTGTGTTGTTTTCCGCCGACTCACGGATTTTTTTCACAACGATCGCGTCCAGCCCGTTGCGTTTCAGCTCATCGGCGGTACCCTTTGTCGCGTACAGCGTGAAGCCCATCTGCGCAAACTTTTTAGCAATCGGCGCAATCTCGATTTTATCCTGATTCCGCACCGTGATAAACACGCCGCCGGTCTTTTGCATACTGTATCCCGCCGCGATAAGCCCCTTGTACAACGCCTCTTTGAGGTTTTTGCCTACGCCGAGAACCTCGCCCGTGGACTTCATTTCGGGTCCGAGCTGCGTATCCACGTCCGTGAGTTTCTCGAAGCTGAACACGGGAACCTTGACACACGAGTACGGCGGAATCTTGTATATGCCGCCCGAATAGCCCATTTCGCCGAGCTTAATGCCGATGCTCGCCTTAGTCGCAAGCTCACACATATTGATTCCCGTGACCTTTGAGAGGTACGGCACCGTGCGCGACGCGCGCGGGTTGACCTCGATGACATATATCTCGTTTTCCGCCGTGACGATATACTGCAAGTTAATCAGGCCGAGCGCGTTGATTTTCAGGCTGATTTTCCGCGTCTCCTCGAAGATTCTCGCGGCGAGCGCGTCGTCGATATTGATGTTCGGATAGACGGCGATGCTGTCGCCACTGTGAACGCCCGTGCGCTCGATATGCTCCATAATGCCGGGGATCAGCACGTCCTCGCCGTCGCAAATCGCGTCCACCTCAATCTCGCGACCGCTGAGATATTTATCTATTAAAACCGGATTATCTTGCTTTTGTCGCAAGATTATACGCATATACTCGGAAACATCTGTATCATTCCACGCTATTATCATATTTTGACCGCCAAGAACATAGCTCGGACGGAGCAGCACGGGGTACCCCAAATCCTCCGCCGCGGTCAACGCTTCGGTCTCGTTCATCACGCTGTGACCCGCGGGGCGGAGCAAATTCAGCTCTTCAAGCACAGCGTCGAAGCGTCCTCTGTCCTCGCACGCGTCGATTGTGTCCGCCGAGGTGCCGAGGATTTTCACGCCGCGCGCGTCGAGCGCGGGCGCGAGCTTAATCGCCGTGCCGCCGCCGAACGCGACAATCACGCCGATCGGTTTTTCAACCTCAATCACGCGCATAACGTCGCCGATTGTCAGCGGCTCAAAGTAGAGCCTGTCTGCAGTGTCGAAGTCCGTGGAAACCGTTTCGGGGTTGTTGTTGATGATCACGACCTCGTAGCCCATTGCGCGCAGCGTCCAGCAGCAATGCACGCACGCGTAATCGAATTCAATCCCCTGTCCGATACGAATCGGACCGGAGCCGAGGACAATCACGCGCGGCTTGGTGCTTTTCGCGACCTCAATCGCCGCTTCGTCCTCATCTCCGTTCGGAATCGAGTAAAAGTACGGCGTTTCGGCGGAGAACTCGCCGCCGCAGGTGTCAACCATCTTGTAGACGGGGTGCAGCTCCTCAATAGGCTCGTCTTTGATTTTCACGAGCTTATGCAGGAACCAGCGGTCAATCTTCGTGACCGCAAAAATCTCGTCCACGGCGACGCCGCGCTTCAACGCCTCATAGACGTAGAACAGCCGCTCGTCCGTGACTTTCAGGAGAGAATTCCTGATTTCCGCGTCGCTCAAACCCACGAGACGCGGCATATTGAGGTCTTTCTGCGAAATTTCCGCACCGCGCACGGCCTTTAACAGCGCGGTTTCAAACGTGTCGGCGATTGCCATAACCTCGCCGGTCGCTTTCATCTGCGTACCCAAATCCCGCTTCGCGTAAACGAATTTGTCAAACGGCCACTTGGGGAATTTGACCGCCACGTAGTCGAGCGTCGGCTCAAACGCGGCGAAAGTCTTGCCCGTTACGGCATTCGGAATCTCATCGAGCGTGTAGCCGATTGCGATTTTCGTAGCGACCTTGGCAATCGGATAGCCCGTGGCTTTCGACGCGAGCGCGGAGGAGCGCGAGACGCGCGGGTTGACCTCGATGACCATATACTCAAAGCTGTCCGGATTCAGCGCGAACTGCACGTTGCACCCGCCCTCGACTCTCAGCGCGGTGATGATGTCCAGCGCGGCACTCCGCAGCATCTGATATTCCTTGTCCGCGAGCGTCACGGCGGGCGCGATGACGATTGAATCGCCCGTGTGAATGCCAACGGGGTCGAAGTTTTCCATTGAGCAGACCGCGATTACGTTGCCTATGCGATCGCGCATTACCTCGAACTCAATCTCTTTCCAGCCCGCGACGGACTGTTCGATTAAGACCTGATGAATCGGCGAGAGCTTTAATCCGTTCGTCGCTGTGTCGCGCAATTCCTGTTCTGTCGCAACAATTCCGCCGCCCGTTCCGCCGAGCGTGAACGCGGGGCGCACGATTACGGGGTACCCGATTTCCGCCGCGAACGCGACGGAGGATTCCACGTCCGTCGCGACGGTACTCGGTATAACAGGCTGCCCGATTTCAAGCATCATATCCTTGAACATCTGCCTGTCCTCGGCACGGTCAATCGTTTCGGGGCTTGACCCAAGCAACTTTACTCCGTATTTCTCCAAAACGCCGCTTCGCGCGAGCTGCATACAGAGCGTTAAGCCCGTCTGCCCGCCGAGACCGGAGAGAATGCTGTCGGGGCGTTCCTTTTCGATTATGCGCGTAACCGTCTGCAAGGTAAGCGGTTCGAGGTAAATCTTGTCCGCCATCGCGTTGTCGGTCATAATCGTCGCGGGGTTGGAATTCACGAGGACGATTTCAATCCCGTCGTCGCGCAGGACGCGGCAAGCCTGCGTCCCCGCGTAGTCAAATTCCGCCGCCTGCCCGATGACAATCGGACCCGAACCGATGACGAGTACTTTGCGAATACTTTTGTCGAGTGCCATTACTTCGCCACCTCCATATTCGCGATAAATCTGTCGAATAACCAGCTCGTATCGTGCGGTCCTCCGCACGCCTCCGGGTGGAACTGCACACTGCAAATAGGCGCGTTCTTGTAGATTACGCCCTCATTTGTATTGTCGTTCACGTTGACGAACCACTCGTCCGCAATGCTCTTGTCAATGCTCGACGAAACGACCGCGTAGCCGTGGTTCTGGCTCGTGATAAACGTCTTGCCCGACGTCAAATCCTTCGCGGGCTGGTTCGCGCCGCGGTGTCCGTATTTGAGTTTTTCAATCTTGAAGCCGTGCGCGAGCGCGAGCAGCTGATTGCCGAAGCAGATTCCGAAAATCGGAATCTTTGCCGCAATCATCTCGCGCAGGTTCTCAATTATCGGCAAATTCTCCGCGTCGCGCGGGTCGCCCGGACCGTTTGAGAGCATAATGCCGTTCGGCTTGGCGCGCAGTATGTGCTCCGCTTTGGTGTCGAACGGATAAACCGTAACCGCCGCGCCGCGCTTCACCAGTTCGCGTATGATATTCTCCTTGATGCCGTAATCCAGCAGCGCGACCTTGTATTTGCCGCCCGCGTTCACCGTGTATTCGCTGCTGGTTGAGCAGGTTTTCACAGCGTCGCGAATGACGTAATTCGTAATATCGTCCGTCACGCCCGTCGGCTTGACATTCGTAATCTTGCCGTTCATAACGCCGGACTCGCGGATAATCTTCGTCAGACGACGCGTGTCGATGCCGTACAGCCCGATGACATTGTGTTCGCGCAAAAAAACATCAAGAACGCCCTCACTTCGGAAATTCGAGGGGTCTTGACACCACTGTTTGACTATGTAGCCTTTTGCCGCGGGTTCGGAGCTTTCAAAATCGGCGGGGATTACGCCGTAATTTCCGATTAGCGGGAATGTCTGCGTAATAATTTGTCCGTAATAACTCTTATCGGTCAGCGTTTCCAAATAACCGGTCATTCCCGTAGTAAAAACGGTTTCTCCGACAACTTCGCCGACCGCGCCGAAGCTGTACCCTTCAAATATTGTCCCGTCCGCCAGCACCAAATATGCTTTTTCTGCCATATTATCCTCCACATTATCGTCGCCCGTAGCGTTCTACGGTATTATACACTATCCTTCGTGAGTTTTCAAGATATTATCTGCGATGGCGCGGCGCGTCTGCCGCTGGTCCATCGCCTGCTTTTCGATATACTTGTGCGCCTCCGGCTCGCTCATTGAAAGCCGCGAGACAAGCAGCAGCTTCGCGCGGTTGATTACCTTGATATCCTCAATGTTCTGCCGCAGTTTCTCGTTCTCGCGCCGCATCATTTTGAAGCGGTTGTGCGACGCCTCCGCCATTTTCACCGCGCTCCAAAACGCGGAGCGGTTGAGCGGCTTCGCCACGGTAATCACACCGAACTCCGATAAGCGGTCCGTCGTTTCGAGGAATTTTTCCTCTTTGACGAGCATCATAACCTCACCGGACAGACGCTCAATCAGGTCGCGCGCGAGAATATCCGCCGGCTCGTCCGCCAGCGGCGCGTTGACAATATACAGGTCAAACTCGCTCGTCGCGAGGATTCGCCGCGCCTCGCCCGCCGATTTCGCCGAGGCCACGCGCGCAATCGAGGACTGCACAAGCATTTCGCCGAGCTGTGCGGAGCTTTTCTCGGCTGAGGATATGATCAGAACGCTATCCACTATACTTGACCGCCGACTTAACGAGTTTTTCCATCTCCGTATATGGGTTTACCGACGGCGTAACAGTCTCCGTATAGCCGCCGTCGCCGCGCTTTGCGCAACCGAGCTTAATCTTCATCTCGCTCGCCTGCGGCTGCTTAAACGGCTTTTCGTCAAACGACGCCGCCAGTCCGTTCTGTCCCGCGACGGTGCCGACCGTCATTCTGAACGTGAGCAGATTGTCCGCACACGTCAGCGGGTCCGTCGCGGCGAGTGCGATCGTGTTCTGCCCCGCACCGCGCGCGTGGTGGCTCGACGTGGGCGTAATCCCCATTTCGGTCAGGTGGGAGCAAATCTCCCGACGCACGTTCTCGCCCATATCGTTCGGGTACACGTCAAAATACCCGCCGTTGTCGAACGTCACGCCGCGGTTCTCTCCGTCCTCCTCCGACTTGAACAGGTAAAAATCAATCTCCGGTTCCGCGGTAAATGTCAGCCCCGCCTTGTCGGCGTCCGCAATCGCGCGTTTTAATGACGCGCGCGCGTCAAACGGCGCGGGCGTACCGTCCGCGAGTTTAATGTCGCAATAAAACCGCACGACGCGCCCGTGCGACGGCCGCCACGGCAAAATCGCGAGCGTCGCCGCGTCGGGGAACAGGTACGCCTCCGCGTATTCCGCGCCGAAACCGGGGATTGCCTGCGGCTCAAAGCGCATTCCGTTCTTAAACGCCGCGTCGAGCGTAGCGGGCGGCACCGAAATGTTCTTCGGCACGCCGTTCGCGTCACAAAACGCGAGGCGAACGAACTTAACGTCGTTGTCGCGGTCGTGTATGAACTTTAATACGTCGGTTATTGTATTCATTTTACTCCTCTAATTCGCCACATACATCTGCTTATACGGGTTGCTCGCGTTCGGCGTCAGGATAAAGTACGTACCGGCGAGCAGCGTCTGCGCGTTCTCGCCGAATAGCTCCGCGAAGCGTCTGATATGCACCGCAATCGTCGCCACATCCTCGGCGGTTGCCTTGCGGCAGACCACCTGCGGCGGCAAATCGTCCGGCGGCGTTTCGCACCGCAGGAACATACGCCCTCCGTGCATTCCCGTGCCCGTGTAGCGTCCGACAGGTGCCCTGTTCCCGGAATTCAGCCCAAGGACTATGAGCAGTCCTCCGGCCATATATTCGCCGAGGAAGCTGCCGCTCTCCCCTCCGACGACGATTGTCGGGCGTTTTTCCTTGTACTCTTTCATATGAATACCGGTGCGGTAACCCGAATCACCGTGGACGTAGATAACCCCGCCGCGCATCGCGTAGCCAAGTGCGTCACCCGCACGACCGTGAACAATAATCTCACCGTCGTTCATCGTGTCGCCTACCGCGTCCTGCGCGTTGCCGTTGACGGTGATTTTCGCGCCGTCGAGGTAGCATCCGAGCGCGTTGCCCGGAGTGCCGTTGATGACAAGCGTCTTGTCAGCCGTCGCCGAGGCCGCTATAAAACGCTCCCCGAACGCATCATTAATCACGATTTCGCCCGTGTTCGCGCGAACCGCGTCGTTAAGCGGCTGATAGCCGAGCTTGATTGCCGACAATGTCGCCCCCATTACCGCTCACCTCCCAAGTATTCCTGCCGAATTTCACGCGTGAAGCCAATCAGCCCCGGTCGCTTCGCAATCAGCTCAAAGTCGATATCCGAGAGTTTTGTGCCGTTGCGAATGATGTCCGTGTAAATGCCCGCGCGGTCATACGCGGGAATCTCGCCGTCCTTCGGATGCTTGTCGCCGATAAGGATAAAACCGTTCAGGCGGTCGTCCGAGTAAAACAGCTTCTTATAGTTTGTCCCGTCGTTCGTGTAGTACACATCGCCCGTGTAGCTCCCCGCCGACAGAATGTGCTTGCCGAAGAAACCGATTGCGTTGCAGGGAATCAGCTTGTCGTAGGTGTACTTGACGCCCGCCATATTGATCCCCGCCGTCTCGCCCTGCATATACGCGTTCGGCAGAATCGCCATAACCTTGACGTCGCCCGTAACCGCGTCGCGGCTCTCGGTGCAGTCGCCCGCGGCGTAGATATCCGCGAGGCTCGTCGCGCAGGTGTTGTCCACCGTAATCGCGCGTCCCACTGCGCCGCCCGCGTCCTTAACCAGCCCGACATTCGGACGGACACCGACCGCGAGGACAAGCACATCGAACGGTATTACCGTGCCGCTCTCTTTGAGCGTCGCGGTGTTTTCCGTGAATTTACCGACCGAATCGCCGAGGTGGAACTTGATTCCGACCTCTTCGAGCCGCGTTTTGATAATCACCGCCGAGTCGTCGTCAAGAATACTCGGCAGAACCTTTGCAGCGAGGTCAACAAACGTAATCGACTTCACGCGCAGGTAAATCCCCTCCGCGCACTTCAAACCGATAAGTCCCGCACCGATAATCAGCACATTGGAATCCGGCGTAATCGCGGCTTCGAGCGCGAGCGCGCTGTCGAGCGTCTGGAACGTGAACTTATTTTTCACCGTGTCCAAACCGTCCATCGGCGGCACAAACGGGTTGGACCCCGTCGCGACGAGCAGTTTCTCGAACGCAATCGTCTCGCCGTCGGAGGTCTCGACCGTGTGCGCGTCGGGATTAATCTTCGTGACCGTCACGCCGAGTTTTGTTTCCACACCGTTCTTTGTGTAGAAATCGTCGGGGCGGTATTTCATCCTCTCGCGGTCGGTCTTGCCGAGCAGGAGATACGAAATCAGCGGCCGTCCATAGACGTGGTGCGTCTCGTCAGAAATAATCAGGATTTTCCCGTCCGCGTCAACGCGGCGGATGCCCTCAACCGCGCCGACGGCGGCGGCGGAATTTCCGATAATCACATACTTCATACTCTATCTCTCCTCAAACACAATCGCGGCGTTCGGGCAGCCCGCGACGCAACGCGGTGTCCCCTCCGTCGTCGCGACGCAAAGCTCGCACTTCTGCACAATCCCGTCCTCCGTCGGCTGCACGCAGCCGTAAGGGCAGCTCAAAACGCAGGTGTAGCAACCGATACACTTGTTCTTATCGATCTCAATCACGCCGTCAACCTTACTCAGCGCGCCCGTAATGCAACCCTTTACGCAGTACGGCTCCGTGCAGTGACGACAGGACACGGCGAAGGAGATTTTATCCGTTGTGTCCTCCTCGATATGTATGCGCGGGTTAATTTTCACGCCTTTCAGCGCGCGTGCCATATCGTCCTTACCCGTCGCGGCGAACGCGCAGTAGTATTCGCACAGATGACACCCAAGGCACCACTTTTCGTTTACGTAAACTCTCTTCATTTCTTCACCTGCTTATAATTCTATGTAGTCGTCGCGTCCCGCTCCGACGGAAACGTATTGGATTTTCCGTCCGACCGCGTTCTCGATGTACTTCACATAGTCGATTGCCGCCTTGGGCAGGTCGGCGAGCTTTCGCGCCTTGGAGACGTCCGTTTTGAACCCCGGCAAATACTCATAAATGGGCTTCGCAATCTCCAAATCGTCGCCTATCGGAAAGTCCTCCGTCCGCTTGCCGTTCACCTCGTAGGCGACGCAGACAGGGATTTCGTCGAGGTACGACAGCACGTCGAGCTTCGTCAGCGCGAGCGTGTCCGCGCCCTGCATTCTCGCGCCGTAGCGCGACGCAACCACGTCGAACGCACCCACGCGGCGGGGCCGCCCCGTCGCCGCGCCGTATTCACCGCCCGCCTCGCGCAGTGCCTCGGCCTCCGCGCCGTCCATTTCGACGGTGAACGGTCCGCCGCCGACGGAGCTTGAATACGCTTTCATAATGCCGATTACGCTGTCTATTTTCCGCCCCGGAATGCCCGCGCCAATCGGCGCGTAAGCCGCGAGCGCGGAGCTTGACGTCGTATACGGATAAATCCCGAAGTCGATGTCCCGCAGCGTACCGAGCTGGGCCTCGAACATAATGTTTTTGCCCGCCGCCGCCGCGTTTTCGAGGTAGTTTTCCGTGTTCTCAATGTGCGGCGCGATGAACGAACCGAAGTCGTTGAGCCACGCGAGAATTTCGCTCTCCGATATCCTGTTCCGGCCGTACCCCGCGAGCGCGAGGTTCTTGAACCCGACCGCCGTCGCAACCTTCGCGGGCAGCGTATCCGCGTTCAGCAAATCACCGATTCGCAACGCCTTGCGGTAATATTTGTCCGAATACGCAGGCGCGATTCCGCGCCGCGTCGAACCCTGCGCGTCATTGCCGAGCCTATCCTCTTCAAGCTCGTCGAGGAGTTTGTGATACGGCAGGCAAATCGTCGCTTTTTCGCTTATTTTCAGGTTTTCGGGCGTGATTTTGATGCCCTTGGAGGCGAGGTTTTTCAGTTCTCCGACGAGGTGTTCAATGTCTATGACCATACCCGTGCCGAGAATATTCACCGTATTGTCGCGCAGAATACCCGACGGGAGCAGGTTCAGAATGAATTTCCCGCGGTCGTTGATTACGGTATGTCCGGCGTTGTTTCCGCCTTGGTACCGCACGATAATATCATAATCGCTCCCTAAAAGGTCCACCATTCGACCCTTGCCTTCGTCGCCCCAGTTCACTCCCACAACAGCAGTTAACATAACATTCTCCTTACGCACTTTCCCCGGCGTGTTTAATGCCGAGGATTTCAAGTTCCTTCTCGTTCAGCCCCACGCCGCGGAGCATCAGGCGATTGCCTTTCAGGCTCTCGATTGAGTTGATACCCATTCCGCCCATCATCTCTTCGATCTCGTGCTTCCACGCGGTCATCAGATTCACGAGCCGCTTGTATCCCACGTCGGGATTCAGGCGTTTGACAAGCTCCGGAACCTGCGTTGCAATGCCCCAGTTGCACTTGCCGATGTTGCACGTGCGGCAGAGGTGGCACCCAAGCGCGAGCAGCGCGGCAGTGCCGATGTAAACCGCGTCCGCGCCGAGCGCGATGGCCTTAACAACGTCAGCCGCGTTGCGGACGGAACCCGCCGCGATAACGGAGACGCGGTCGCGGATTCCCTCGTCCCGCAGGCGCGTATCGACCGCTGCGAGCGCGAGCTCAATCGGAATACCGACGTTGTCGCGAATGCGCGTCGGTGCCGCGCCCGTGCCGCCGCGGAAGCCGTCGATGCTGATAATGTCCGCGCCGGAGCGCGCAATGCCCGACGCAATCGCCGCGACGTTGTGAACGGCTGCGATTTTGACGATTACGGGCTTTTTGTACGCCGTCGCCTCTTTTAGCGAGAAAACGAGCTGACGCAAATCCTCAATCGAGTAAATATCGTGATGCGGTGCGGGCGAAATCGCGTCCGCGCCCATAGGAATCATACGCGTGCGGGACACGTCCTCGCCGATTTTCGCACCCGGCAAATGCCCTCCGATGCCGGGCTTCGCACCCTGTCCCATCTTAATCTCCACGGCAGCTGCCGCGTCGAGGTATTGGCGGTGTACGCCGAAACGTCCCGACGCGACCTGAACAATTGTGTTTGGTCCGTAGACGTAAAAGTCCTCGTGCAGACCACCCTCGCCGGTGTTGTAGAAAATGCCGAGTTCCTTTGACGCGCGCGCCAGACTCTCGTGCGCGTTATAGCTGATTGAGCCGTAACTCATCGCCGAGAACATAACCGGCAGGTCGAGCTTCAACTGCGGCGTCATCTCAGGGATAATTTTCCCGTCCTTGTCGCGCTTGACGTCCTGGCTTTTTGCCCCCAGATACACGCGGGTTTCCATCGGCTCGCGCAGCGGGTCAATCGACGGGTTTGTGACCTGCGACGCGTTGAGCAGAATCTTGTCCCAGTAGATCGGGAACTCATTCGGGTTGCCCATTGAGGACAGCAGAACGCCGCCCGTGTCCGCCTGCTTGTAGATCTCATTGATGTTCTTCGCGCTCCACGACGCGTTTGCCTTGAAAGTATGGTCGGTTTTAACAATCTTCAAAGCCCTTGTCGGGCAGAGGCTGACGCAGCGATGGCAGTTCACGCAATCCGCGTCATCGGAAATGACCTTATTCTCCTCTTCAATGAACGAATGGACCTCATTCGAGCACTGACGCTCACACGCGCGGCACGAAATACAGCGGTCATAATTACGCACGACCTCGTAATCTGGATAGACGTAGTTGATTGCCATTGTTATTTGTCCTCCTTTAAGGCGCGAAGCGCGTCGGGATTGAGCCGCGCGACGACGCCCTGCCCGCCGCTCGGAGCCCAGACGCGGTCGATATCCGGCTCGATAACGCGAATCGCGGCTTCCTCAGAAGCGGCGTAGAAAATATCACCGTGGTTGCCGACGACCATACTGCGGAGCTTTAAGCGGTCATTGAGTGCCATTAAGCCGCCCTCAAAGCCGACGAGGATCGAGAACGGACCCGTAATCAGATACTGCGAGAACGCGCTGCGGTAATATTCATAGAGCTTTTTCTTCTCCGGCTCCATCTTGTCAATCTCGCTCCAAAACGGCGCGGCGACAATGTCGGAAATCTCCTCGTAGGAAAATCCGCGCTTGCGGCTAAGGTAATCAATGATGTAGGTGATGACTTCCGTATCCGTTTGAAGCGTACAGGGATAGCCGTACATCTCAATTGAGCGGCGGTTCGCGTCATAGCTTGAAATCTCGCCGTTATGCACGACGGTGCAATCTAAGAGCGCGAACGGGTGCGCACCGCCCCACCAGCCCGGCGTGTTCGTCGGGTAACGCCCGTGAGCCGTGAAGCAATAGCCCTCGTACTCTTCGAGTTTATAGAAGCGACCCACGTCCTCCGGAAAACCTACGGCCTTGAAAACGCCCATATTCTTTCCGCTCGAAAAGACATAGCTGCCCTCTATGTCCTTGTTAATGCGGAACGCGCAGCGCGCGACGAACTCACGCTCATCGAGCTGGCTGGACGCGAGCTTCGTCTTTAACGGCGTGGCGAAGTAACGCCATATCAGAGGCTCGTCCGTAATCTCCGGAATTTTCCGCGTCGGAATATTGGACGCGGAAACGATGTCGAAATGACGCTCCAAAAACTCCTCACACGCGGTTTTCGCCGCGACGTCGTTGTGGAAAATGTGAAGCGCGTAGTATTCCTTATAATCGGGGTAAATGCCGTAAGCGGCAATGCCGCCGCCAAGCCCGTTTGAACGGTCGTGCATTACGGAAATGGATTTTATGACCGCCTCGCCGCTCATTCGCTTGCCGGAGCGCGAGAAAATCCCCGAAATGGCGCAGCCGGACGGAATTCTCGTTTGTCCTTCTAATAACATATGTATATTACTCCTCCCGTGAAAGTCCGCCGCCGTTAAATCCGCGCAGACGGTAACTATTATAACCGCATAATTTTTCATTGTCAATTGCGAATTATACCGTATTTGACAATTTCTATTGTATAATCGAACAATTTAGATTTGTTTATAAAATAAATCTGCATAAATCACAAAAAACCTCCGACCGAAAATCCGGTCGGAGGCAGGTGCTTTTGTCACTGTTCACATTTATATGTGGATAACGCTTTTGTTTTTCCACTAACTCTAATCTCAATTCTGTATTTTCTATTCGGCAAAAAGTCATATTTCATTGATGCTAAAATTATATCTGTTATGTTCTTTGTATACCCAATGTCAGCGCGTTCCAGGTCTGTAACGTGTAACTGTACGTCGTGGCTTGTGTGATATACGCCCAGCGTCCATTCTATTATGTTCTCCGTTACATCAACGGTCGTTGTCAAGTACGGGTCAACCGATTCGCTAAAAACATCACCATTCGCCGAATGTACAAAACGAAACACGATAACACACCTCACAGAATCAGAATATATTTATGGATGAATATGCGAGCAGGAGGCAGGGTCTGGTGTCACTCCCGGAATCGTAATTTTAATGGAGTACGAATGCCCTGAAATAAAATGTTTATTATGCTGACCAGCAAGTTTATTTTAGCAATTTGCCCAACAAATGTCAATACATTTCGTGTCATTTTGTGCTTTTTTGTCAAAAAATAGCATTTGTGTATTGACTTTTTGTCAAATCGCCATTTAGCACCCACTAATTATTTCACATTTGAGAATAATTCCGTTAAATTTAACATAATTTCTTTCCGCATCTTGTATAAGAATTTTATTTGTGCTATTATACAGAAAAACCAATCGAGGTTATATTTATGAAAATCAATTATCGCCGCCTCCCGCTCAAACAGCTCCACAACGCGCGCGACCTCGGCGGTCACCCGCTTCAATCCGGCGGGGCGACGCGTTTCGGCGTGTTTGTGCGCTGCGCCGTACCGTCGAACCTGCCGCAGTCGGACATTGATTTTCTCCGCGAGTACGGCGTCACCGCCGAGATTGACTTCCGCGGCGATGAGGAAATCGGCCGCGTGCCGAGCTCCCTCGCGGACGTCCCCGGCATCGCGTACATTCGCCGCCCGACGTTCAACGCGCAGGTCGCGTTCGCGTCGCGGCAAATCCGCGAAAATCCGCAGAGCTCGCCGCCCGTCACGGCGTTCGTGCGCTGGGGCGAGAAGTACGTCGAAATGTCCGACGACTGCCAAGACTGGATTGCGGAAACGCTCGAAACCCTCGCGGAGATTGACGGCTGCGCGCTGTACAACTGCACGACCGGCAAGGACCGCACGGGGATTATCTCCGCGCTTATGCTCGGCCTCGCGGGGTGCGACGAGCAGGACATCATCGCCGATTACTGCGTGAGCGAGGTGCATTTGCAGGAGGTTTACCGCCCAATGCTTATGGACTACAACCGCCATTTCGTCAACGAGGAAAAGGCCGCGATTGACAGCCCGTTTTTCAAGACGGAGCCGCTTAGTATGGCGCAGCTCCTCAATCACATCAACAGCAAATACGGCGGGATTCGCGAGTACGTCAGGACGTGCGGCGTTTCCGACGCGGCGGTGAATAAGATAATCGCAAAATTGACGGGCGGCTAATCAGCCGCCTGTTTTTTCGTCCCTCAAATACCCCTGCGTGTGCGGACACACATAAATGCACTTGCCGCAGACGGTTCCGTTGTGCGAATCCCCGCCGCCGAAGCCGAGGAGGGAGCGTTCCTGCGCGGTTGCGCGGCACTTCACCGCATCGAAAAACTCATCGCGTAACACGTCAACAGACCACAGCCTGCCCGAAACCGCGCCCGCGGGGCAGGCATTTTTGCACACCTCGCACTCGCCGCAAAGCGACTTGTCAATCGGCTCCGCCGTGTCGAGCGGAGCGTCCGTCAGACTCGAGGAGAGCCGAATCATTGAGCCGTATTCCCGCGTGACGAGCAGCGCGCACTTGCCGATCCAGCCGATGCCCGCGCGCGACGCGAACGTCTTGTGCGGCACCGTGGCGGAGCCGTAATCGTGTCCCGTCCGTCCGACGTATTCAAGCGTCTGCGGGATTGCCTCATAGCCCGCCCCGCGCAAAATCTCCGCGCCGCTCGTGACGATGCGGTCAAGTTTTTCGTTTAAGGCGTTGTAGTGCGCGAAATATTCCGCCGTCGGCAGCTCCGCAATGCCGCGAATCACGTTCTTCGGGTATTTCACCGCAACGGAAACGCCGACCGGCAGTCCGCGCCGCAGCTCCTGCGGTACGGCGGACATATCGCCGAAGCCCACGATATCCGCGCCGTGTTCGAGTAATTCCGCTCTTAAACTTTCCGAAATGCTGCCCATTTCACCCTATTCCCCCTCGTTTTGCTTACCGGTAATCCGCTCAATCGTGACGCGGCAAATTCCGGTTTTCTCCAAGGTGCGCTCCACCACGGACGCTATTTTTTCCGCGCCGACGGGCGTGAATTTTTCGCAGATCGCGACGAGCGCGGCGTGTTTTTCCTCCGCGTCAGTCACGAGCGCACACCTGCCGAACGCAATCGCGCTCTCATACCGCGTCGTGAAGTTTTCGGGAACGAGCCGCATTTCCCCCACCGCGCTGACGCAGACGTTCGGATTCGCGGCGATGTTGTCGAGTTTATGCCCCTCCGCCGCGCAGTGAAAATATATCGCGCCGTTCAGCACGACGATATGCACCGGCACACCGTACGGCTCGCCGTCCGCGCTCACCGTGGACAGCGTCGCGTACTCGCTTTTTTTAAGAATTTCCAGCGCGAACTCCGCACCGCGCTCGCGCTCCGCTCTTCTCATAGGTTATCCCTCCGCCTTCATACTCAGATACGCGTTGATAAACCCATCCAAGTCGCCGTCCATTACGGCGTTTATGTTGCCGTTTTCAAAGTTCGTGCGGTGGTCCTTCACGAGCGTGTACGGCATAAAAACGTAGCTGCGGATCTGGCTGCCCCACTCGATTTTCATCTGCTCACCCTTGATATCGCTGATTTTGTCGAGATGCTCGCGCTCCTTAATCTCAATCAGGCGGCTGCGGAGCATACGCATCGCGACCTCGCGGTTCTGATGCTGGCTGCGCTCGATCTGGCACGCGACGACTATCCCCGTCGGGACGTGCGTAATGCGAATCGCGCTCTCTGTCTTATTGACGTGCTGACCACCCGCGCCGCTGCTGCGGTACGTATCCACTTTCAAATCTTCCGGGCGAATCTCAATCTCCACGTCGTCGGAAATCAGCGGCGCGACCTCAATCGCGGCAAAGCTCGTGTGCCGCCGCCCGGAGGCGTCGAACGGCGATATACGCACGAGGCGGTGAATCCCGCTCTCGGATTTCAAGTAGCCGTAGGCGTTCTCGCCGTCAATCTCAATCGACGCGGATTTCAGTCCCGCCTCCTCGCCGTCGAGATAGTCGAGGAGCTTGTAGCTCATTCCGTGCCGCTCCGCCCAGCGCGTGTACATTCTGTACAGCATTTCCGCCCAGTCCTGCGCCTCGGTGCCGCCCGCACCCGCGTGGAACGAAATAATTGCGTTGCAGCCGTCATACTCGCCGGACAGCAGCGTCGCGAGCCGCGCGTCCTCCAACGAGGAATTGAACGCCGCGAATTCGGCTTCAATCTCCGGCAGCAGGCTCTCGTCGTCCTCCTCGCGCGCCATTTCCGTCAGCGTGAGCAGGTCGTCGTATCTCCGCCGCAGCTTCGCGTAGCCGTCCGTCTTATTCCGCAGCTGCTTCGTGCGCTGCAAGACCTTTTGCGAATTTTCGAGGTCGTTCCAGAACCCCTCCGCGGCGGTCTGCGCGTCTAAATCCGCAAGCTCCGCCTCCGCTTCGGCGAGTTTCAACGCGCCGCCGAGGTTTGTGAGAGTCAGCTCCATCGCCAGTATTTTCTGTTTGTAGTTGTCGAATTCTATCATTGGTTTCTATCCCCTTAATCCTCTCTTGAACGCTTCGAGCGTCGCGTCCGTTTCGTCGAGCCAGTAGGGCCGCGCGGCGACGCCGTTCTCGTCGAAGTCCGCGAACGAGAACCAGACGGCAACCTTAATCCGCTCGTACTTGCCGATATTCGCAAACATTCCGTCAATCCATTTCGCCTTGTCGCCGCCGTATGAGCTGGACGCGAATTCCGTGATAATCCACGGAAACGCGTCGAATTTTCCACCCAATTCCTCGGTAATCAACCCGTAAATATCGTCAAATTCGCGCCAGAACTCCCCGTAACGCTTGGCGTAATAGTCGCCGTTGTTGTAGCCGGTAATGCCGAGCATCTGGACGTATTCGTTGCCCGGATAGTACGCGAGGTAGTCCGTCCACGCGGCGGGCGGAAAGCTGCGGTCGTGCGGATTCCAGACCCAAATCGCGTTGTTCGCGCCCTCCTCTTGGAAAATGCGGTAGATTGTGCGCCAGTTTTCGACGTAGACGTCCGGATCCTGCAAATTCACGACGCCGGACCAGTTCGTCCAGTCGGAATTCATCTCGTTATTCAGCCGGAACAGGAACGGGTGACCGAACGCCGCCGCCTCGCGCGCAAAGCGGCGGATTTTCTCGTCGTCGCCCGTTCTGTACAGGTCGAGCGACGGAGATTTCACGAACATATCCTCGTTGTTGTTGTCCGTCAGCTGATACGTCAGCTCGACGATTTTTCCGTCGTTGTAGGCTTTTTCCATAAATTCCGTCGGGAAAGGCACGCGGTCTCCGCCGTAGGTCAGATGCTCGTAGGTCAAAATCACGTCGAATTTCGCGCCGAGCTTCGCCTCCATCGCGGGAATGTCGCGGTCAATGCCGTCGGCCTCGACGTTGCCGGAGAAAATGCCCCACATCACGTCGTCGGACACGCTGATTTTGTCGTACAGCGCGCGCGTTTCCGCGCTCCAAGTTTCCGGCAGAATCGGTCGGAAATCCGTTACAGGCTCCGCGCCGCCCTTGTCCGCGCGGTAAAAGCGAAAGCTGTTGAGAATTTCCCCCAAACCGTCGTAATCGTAGTGATATTTCACCATAATCCGGTAGAAATACCGCGTCCCCGTGAACACATTATAATATAAATAAGTGTCGTATTCGCCGCTCGTCACGCCGTTCAGCCGCAGTATTACAGCGTCCGACAAGCCCTCGCCCATAATTTCGTCGCGCGCGAGCAACGTGATGTCGTTCTCCGCCCGAAAGTTCTCGTCAAGTATGAAACGGTTAAAATAATGCGCGACATAATTAGCCACGTTGTCCTCCGTGGACCACTCCTTACTGATTGTAACTTTTATATTATCGTTAGCAAATTGCGCTAAATTTTCTGTTATGGCAGGTAAAACCTTTATATCGCTCGGTAAATTTACGGCAAATCCAACATAATCGTCAAAAATAGTTACAAAGCCCTCAGGGGCCTCAGGCGGTGTTTGACGCTTCGGCAGCTGAAAGTTAATCAGCGTTTCGCGCACGAACGAGCGGAACCCGACGGCGAGCGCGGACTTCGACGAGCGCAGAAATTGCAGCGACGCCAGACCGAGGACGATCAACGCCGCAAGTGTAATCAGTATAATTTTGGTTCTTCTCTTCACGTTAAACCTCGCGTTTTAGAATTGCGACGGGGATGTGCGGCTTGTTCATCACGCGCGGAATGCCCGTGTGGTTGCCGATGCCGCGCGAAACGAGCATTGTCGTAGCTCCGCTCGTGTAAACGCCGCTCGTGTGCGTCGGGAACAGCGAAAGATTGTGGTCCAACAGCCCGTCCGTCCCCGGCAGGCGGATTAAGCCGCCGTGCGCGTGACCGCAGAGAATCAGATTCGCGCCGAGCGGCGCGAGCCGCTCCAAATACGTGTTTCTGTGGATGAGCGTCACCGAAAAGCCGTCCGGCTTGCGCGCGAAAACGCTCTCCGGCTGCTCCATATCGGCGGGGCCGTTCTTATCTTCAAGTCCGATCAGGTAAATCACATCTCCGCCGCGCTCAATCGGGATAATCTCGTTGCGCAGCACGGCTGCGCCGACCTCCGGCAAACCCGCGAACAGCTCGCGAATGCCGCCGTCCTCCCACTCGTGGTTGCCGCTCACATAATAAACGGGCGCGATTTCGACGAGTGCGCGGACGGTGTTCAGCGCGTCCGGCACCTGATCCGTCTCGTCCGTCACGTCGCCCGTCAGTGCGATAATGTCCGGGTTCAGCCCGCGCACCGCGTCAATGAGCTTCGCGTTCTCTTTCCCGAATTTCGCGTCGTGCAGATCCGATATGATTGCGATGCGAAAGCCGTCGAACGCCGGCGGCAGGTCCGCGAATTTAAGCTCAAATTCCTCTGTTTGCAGTGTGTAGTTCCAGTTGTAGAATACGCCCGCGATGACGAGGACAATCGCGGCGAACGTGAGGACGCCGCCTTTGCGTTTCGGTCTTTTGCCCTTGAATCCGATCACGCTTCCCTGTCCTTTACATACGGGTGCTTGATATTCGGGTCCGTCGTCTGGCGGAA
Source organism: Oscillospiraceae bacterium (assembly GCA_031261745.1). Taxonomy (GTDB): domain Bacteria; phylum Bacillota; class Clostridia; order Oscillospirales; family Oscillospiraceae; genus JAIRRO01. The sequence continues at coordinate 8,726 of JAISJC010000119.1, read as the reverse complement.
GTCAATGTCAAAGCGTTCACAGGATTTTATCAGCGCAGAGAGCGTCTTAAAGCCGTAGTTACGGCAGTCAAAATCCGGCTTTTTGCGGCGTAGCAGGTTCCCCAGCTCTCCCATAAAAACGCCGTCAACGTCATTGTCGTCCGACAGGTCGGCGACAGAATCCGCGATTAGTTTGATAACCTCGTCGGGAAGCTTTGTCGCGCGCATTTTCGCGGCGTATTCCGCGGAGGACAGCACGGCGGTTTCCCGCGGCACGGGGCGCGGCGCGGACGAAACGGCAGTCGGCTCCGGCACAGGCGTGTGCGTGTCGGCGAAGTTCGCGCGGATAACCTCGATGTATGTAAACTTGTCGCACGCGGTAATAAACGCCGGCGGCGTTTTCCGCTCGCCCACGCCGATTACGCGCTGTCCCGCCTCGCGCAGCCGGATTGCGAGCCGCGTGAAATCCGAGTCAGAGGAGACAATGACGAATCCGTCCGTCTTTTCCGTGTAAAGAATATCCATCGCGTCGATTATCATCGCGCTGTCCGACGAGTTTTTGCCGACGGTGTAGCTGTACTGCTGAATCGGCGTAATCGCGTTTTCCAACAACGGATTTTTCCACCCGTCGAGCGAGCGGTTTGTCCAGTCTCCGTAAATACGCTTGATTGTCGGCGTGCCGTACACGGCGACCTCTTCAAGCACGCTTTTTATGCAGTTGCGCGGCACGTTCTCCGCGTCGATTAAGACAGCAAGTCTTAGGTTTGTTAATGTTTGTTCCAAATTAATTCTCCTTTTGAAAATCCCACGGGCCGCAGCCCGCCCCCTTTCTGAAAGGGGGTGCCGCCCAAAGGGCGGCGGGGGTTTGTTCCTTTTTATATACTACCACATATTCCCGTAATAAACAAGACGAATTATGTCGTGCTCAGTGCTTCCAGCACGGTTTCGAGGTTGTTGCGCATACGGTCAACGAAGCCGAGACCGTCCTCCGCGCGCTCCATCGTGTAAATCGTGCTGATTCCCGCGCCGCACTCGCGCGCGAGGGTTTCCGAAACCGCCTTGGACGCGGCCTCCTCCGCGAGGATAATCTTGATTCCGTTTGCGTTGCAATATTCCGCAAGCTCCGCGAGCTGCTTCGCCGTCGGCTCGCCCGACGCGAAAACGTCCTCGACGCTCTTCTGTTCCAACCCGAAGTCGCGCGCGAGGTATCCGAGTGCGGCGTGACCGGTCACGAAGGTCTTGCGCGTCGCGGCGTCGAATTTCGGTGTGAATTCCGTCACCAACTCCGCCATTTCCGCCATAAACGCGGCGAATTTTTCGACGAAATAGTCCTTGCTTTCGGGTTCAAGCTCAACGAGCATTTCACTGATACTCTCAATCATAAGAAACGCGCCCGACGGCGAGAGCCACATATGCGGGTCGCCGTCTATGGCATTATCGCCGATTTCGGCCGCCGCGAGCGAATTCGGCGCGTCAACGCCCTCCGCCCAGACGTCAATCCCCAGTCCGTTATAGATGAACAAATCCGCCTCTTGGATTGCCTCAATGTCCTTGGGTTTCGGCTCAAAGTCGTGCGGCTCCGCGCCGTTTGCGATGTTCACGACGGAAACGCGGTCGCCGCCTGCGATATTCGCAAGCTCGTACAGCGCGTCCGTCGTCACGACGATATGCAGCTTGCCGTCATCCGTTTCCTGTGTTTTAACGCCGCACGCGGCAAGCGCGAAAATCGCGCTTGCCGCTAATACGGTTGCAATGAGTTTTTTCATTTAACCACCGATGAACGCGCTCGCATCCACAAAGGCGTTTGCGCCGCCGACCACCGGCAGCTTGCCGTCCCACTTGTTGTTGCGCTGATACTCCAAGTACGCGTCGCCCGTCTGCGCGAGCTGCTTTTGAATCGCTTCAATCGCGTAGGCCTCGGCCTCCGCCTGCGCCTTTGTGGCGTAGGCCTGCGCGTCCGCGCGCGCCTTTGTCGCCTCGGCGGCGGCTTTCGCCTGCTCAACCTGCTGCTGCGCCTCAATCGTGATTTTTTGCAGCTCCTGCGAGGCTTTGAGCGCGTCCTGCTGCGCCGTCTGCTTGGCCTCGACCGCGCGGTTGAACTCGTCGGAGAAATCGAAGTCCATAATGTTGAAGTCGTCCGTCACGATGTAGTACGTCCCGATTTTCTCCGCCAGCTCGTCGGCAATGCCGTTGGAGACAATCTGACGCTGCGTAATCAGCTCCTCGGCGGAGAACCGCGCGATTACGGACTTGATCGACTCCTGAATCGCCGGCGCGATAATCTTCGTCTCGTACGTCATACCGACGTTTTTGAAGAGCTGCGACGCGCCCTGCGGGTCTATGTGGTAGTTGATTGCCGCGACGACCGCCACTGTTTGCAGGTCCTTGGAGGCGGCGGAGGAACTGACCTCGATTTTCTGCGTCTGCGTGTTCACCTTTGTCACCACGCTGATGAACGGTGCTTTGAGGTGAAAACCCGCCGGCATTGTGCTTTCGCGCACCGCGCCGAGGACGGATACGACGCCGACCGTTCCGGACTGGATTGTCACCGTACTCGACAGCGCGAGAATGAGGACGACGACCACCGCGACGGCGATTACGACAATGCGCTTCGTGGTTTTCACGGTTCTTTGTGTGTTTTGCTCCATTTTATTTGACCTCCTGTTATGTAATGCGGTAATTATACCGCGCTATGGTTAAAATCCCATTGAAAACACATTAAAATTGGGTTAAGAATTTTCCCGCTCGTAGTAAAACAGATACTGCTGCGCGACGCCGGAATACGGCGAGAAGATTTTATGGTCGAACCCCGCGCCGAAGTGGTTCGCGAGGGCCTTTTTCATCCACGTGTCCACGGGGAACGCGTCGAGGTCGTGCAACCCGAACAGCGCGGCGCAGCAAGCCACCTTTTCTCCCACGCCCGTAAGCGTTTTCAGTTGCGCGACGGAATTGAACTCCGCGCCGCCGGCGACGGCTCGCGCCGCGTTGACTATGTATTTCGCGCGGTAACCGGACCGCAGCGGAGCCAGGTCCGTCTCTTCAAGCTGCGCGAGACGTTCCGCCGACGGAAACGAAAAAACGCCGTCGGCGATTTCCTCTCCGAAGTGGGCGCACAGCGTCTCGATGATTTTCTTAATGCGCGGAATGTTGTTGCACTGACTGACGATGAAACTGCACAACGCCTCCCAACGCTCCTGCCTCAGAATGCGGATTCCCGCGCCGAACTGCGCCGCGCGCTCCATATGCTCGTTGATCGCGACGTGGCGCGCAATCGCGCCATAGTCCGTGTCCGCGTCGAAATATCCGCGCCAGATTGCGTCAAAATCGTCTTGCGGACACTCGATTACAGCCGCGCCGTCCTTTTCCGAAACGCGCGCGACTCTGCCGAACGCGACGCCGGTGTAAACTCCGTTTTCGTCGGGATTCCACCTGAAACACTGCCCGCATTCAAATGTCGCCTTTGGGTTCAGCTTCAACTCAAACTCGCTCATAACAACCTCGCAATGCAACGATTGATTTTCACGCCCTGCACGTGGAATTTCTCCTCGTAGTCCGTCATAAATCCGCGCACGCCGGCCGCGTGTAAATCCCGCGTGACCTCGCCGAGTTCAAAGCCGCAGGCGGCGAAGCGTTCCAGCGAATACTCGAACAGATCGGCGTTGTCCGTCTTGAAATGTATCTCCCCGCCCTGCGGCAGAAAGCCCCGGTAGAGCGCGAGGAACCCGTCGCCCGTAAGCCGGCGTTTCGCGCGTTTCTTCCCCGGCCACGGGTCGCAGAAGTTGATGTAAATCCTCGAAACCTCGCCGGGTGCGAAAACGGACGGAAGCAGCGTCACGTCGTTGATGATAAATCGCACGTTCCCAAGCTCTGCGGCCATTGCGCGTTCCGCCGCGACAACCGCCGCGTCCGGCACGCGTTCAACGCCGATTAATAATGTATTCGCGCCGTTTTTCGCGGTCTCGCAGGTGAAGCGGCCCTTGCCGCAGCCGAGTTCGATATGAACCGCGTCGAAAGTCGGGAATGTTGCGCGCCACTTGCCGAAAAGCTCCGTAGGCTGCTGAATTATGCAGTCAGCGCATTTCTCCAAGCGCGGTATCAGGTTGGGCTTGTGTCTCATTCTCATTGCGTTAAATTTTCTCTCCCATATCCGTATATCCGCTTTTGCGGCGGCGCAGTGTCGCCGCAACGATAACCGCACCGAAAACAGCCGCGACGCCGGCTGTGAACAGGTACCGCGACCCCGTCGCTTCGCCGAAGAGTTTTAGCGTAATCTCCGTGAAGATATACGGTGAGACGAACGCACCGAGACTCGGCGCGATGGAATTCGCGAGCGCGGACGCAATCGCCGAGGTGTCTAAGTTAGCGAGTGCGGACACTGCGAACATCACGCGCGGAGCCGTGAAGGACAGGCTCATTCCCGCGACGAACATCGCGATAAACGTAATCACAATCGAATTCGGGAACAGTCCCAAGAGCGCAAAGCCGACGACGAGCGCGAGACACGCGCACGCCAAAAGCAAATCGCCGAGCTTAGCCGACAGCTTGCCGAAAAACAGTCCGCAGACGACGCCGCCCGCCATCTGCGCCGCCGAAGCGAAGCCCGCGAGCGCGGCGGGGTTCTCAACGCCCGCCTGCCGGAGGTGCGTGGCAATGTTCGCTCCGACGACGTTGTATATCGCCATAAATATGCCGAGAATCGCGCAGTAATAAAAAATCATCGGCTTCATTTTTTCCGGCGGCGCGTCGGTTTTTTCGCGTTTTTTTACCTTTTCCGTTTTCGGCACGGTGAACCACGCCAGAACCGTGACAGGCAGCGCGAGCATAAGCATCAGATAACCGCCGTACCAGACGAGCGTACAGAGGATTCCTCCCGCAAGGTTCCAGAAAATCCCGCCCGCGTTGATGCAGGAGGTCTGGTACCCCGCAATCGGCTGCCGCTCCTCATCCGTGAAGTTGTCGAAGAACACGCTCGCCGTGTTGACGATAAACAGCCCCATCGCCGCGCCGACCATAACGGACAGCATCTGCAAATGCCAAAACTCCGTGTGCAGGAGCAGCGAGCAAATACCCGTGACTCCGAGCAGCGTGAGACCGGCGAGCATCGCCGCGCGTTTGCTGAACACCCCGCGGCTAATCAGCGGAGCGGAGACGACGCCGGACAGCATACTCACGATGCTGATCAGCGCGAGTGCTTTCTGAACGTCCGCAAGGCTGTGCGGAGAGAAAACCTCTACAATCGTGTCAATTGCGGGGTTGAGCGTAATCTGAGCCATCTGCAACAGTGCGACGAGCAGAATTGTTCCCATAAGGCGTTTTTTCTGTTTTGACAAGTTTATCTCAAACACTTCCCTTTACAACGGACGCGCAATGCGCGTCCCTACTGAAATGTATTGTAACATTTTTTCGCGAGATTTGCAACAAGAATAAAAATACCTCTTGTATTAATACCAAATATTGTGTATAATTACATAACGACAGCATTCGCACACAGCAGACCGGCTTTGTCTGCCGGCGAAGTTAAATAAACATAAGGCGGTGAACGACAATAGGTAAGGTTATAGTTATTACTTCCGGCAAGGGCGGAACGGGCAAAACCACAACAGCAGCCGCCGTATCGTCGTGCCTTGCCGCGCTTGGTCACAGGACGCTCGCGCTCGACTGCGACATCGGCTTGCGGAACCTTGACGTCTCCCTCGCGATGTCGGATTTCACGGTCACGGATTTGCTTGATGTTCTGGAAAACCGCGTCGCGCTTTCGGAAGCCGCGCACGAGCATCCGAAGATTCCGAACCTCTTTTTCCTCGCCGCGCCGGCCTCGGCGTCGCCGGAGGAGATTGACGCGGACAAAATGGCGTTGCTGATTGCGGACGCGCGGGAGAACTTTGAGTACACGGTTATCGACTGCCCCGCAGGAATCGGAGCCGGGTTCCGCCTCGCGGCGAAATCCGCGGACGCGGCGATTATTGTCGCAACGGGCGACGTTTCCTCCATTCGTGACGCCTCGGTCGCGGTGGCGCGGCTTATTGATATGACGATTCCGGAGGTTCGCCTGCTCGTCAACCGCTTTGACGGGCGGCGCGCGCGGCGGCTGCGCGAGACGGTTGACGATATGATTGACGACGCCGGCGCGAGACTCATCGGCATCGTGCGCGAGGACGAGCGCGTACCGGACGCGGTTTCTGACGACACCCCGCTCGTACTGTACGGCGGCACGGGCGCGGCACGGGACTTTTTAGACGTCGCAAGACGATTAACGGGAGAGGAATTACCGATATGAATATAGCTTTATTAGCCCACGACAAGAAAAAGGAACTGATGACACAGTTCTGCACCGCGTATTGCGGGATTCTGTCCGGTCACTCGATTTGCGCGACGAATACGACCGGACGTCTCGTGCGCGAAGCCACAGGACTCCCGATTACGCTGTATCTCTCCGCCGCTCAGGGCGGCGCGCAGCAGATCGGCGCGCGAATCACGTACAACGAGATTGATTTGGTGCTGTTTTTCTGCGACCCGCAGTTCGACGAGGGTGAGAACTCCGTCGTCGAGATTCAGCGGCTCTGCGACCGCAACAACGTCCCGTTCGCGTCCAATATCGCCACCGCCGAGGTCCTGATTCAGGGCTTGAAGCGCGGAGACCTCGACTGGCGCGACATTGTGAATCCCAAAAATCCAAAAAAATAACGTAGGAGAGCGCGAAATGTCCAAAGTCAAGCCGCAAACTCTTTCCGGTTTTATGGAACTTCTTCCGGAAAAACAGATACTTTTTCAGTCTATATCCGATAAAATACGCAATTCTTTCGAGATTTACGGGTTTACACCGCTCGATACGCCCATCATTGAAAGCTCCGAAGTCCTGCTCGCGAAGGCGGGCGGCGAAACCGAAAAACAAATATACCGCTTTACGAAGGGAGAACACGACCTCTCCCTTCGTTTCGACTTAACTGTGCCGCTCGCGAAATACGTCGCGAAGAACTACGGTCAGCTCACATTCCCGTTCCGCCGCTATCAAATCGGCAAGGTCTACCGCGGGGAGCGCGCCCAGCGCGGGCGGTTCCGCGAGTTCTATCAGTGCGACATCGACATCATCGGCGACGGCGCGCTTGGCATTATGAACGAGGCGGAAATTCCGAGCGTCATCTACCGCACATTCAAGAGTCTCGGACTTTCCGATTTCGTGATTCGCCTGAATAACCGCAAAGTTCTCAACGGACTTTTTGCGATTCTCGGCGTCACGGACGACTCGGCGGAGGTGATGCGGACCATCGACAAACTCGACAAAATCGGGCGCGGCGAGACGCAAAAGCTCCTTGCGGAGCTGTCAATCGGCGCAAACGCCGAGAAGCTCCTCGACATTTTGGCGTCCGATGTTCCTCTCGTTGAGCTTGAAGCGTTTTCGGGCAAAAACGAGACATTCGACCTTGGTCTTGACGAGCTGAAAGCCGTCACGCAACACCTCGCCGCGTTCGGCGTGCCGGATACGCACTATGCGATTGACCTTACAATCGCAAGGGGTCTTGACTACTACACGGGCACGGTGTACGAGACTTTCATCACGGCGTACCCTGAAATCGGTTCCGTCTGCTCCGGCGGGCGGTACGACAACCTCGCGGAATATTACACGGACAAAAAGCTCCCCGGCGTCGGCATTTCTATCGGATTGACGCGGCTGTTTTTCGTCCTCGACGACGTGGGACTGCTCAATACCGACGTGACGACCGCGCCGTGCGATGTGCTGATTATCCCGATGACGGACGACTTCGCGCCCGCCGTCGCCCTCGCCACCGCTTTCCGCACCGAGGGGATTCGCACGCAGCTGTACACGGAGGACAAAAAGTTCAAGGCGAAGATGTCCTACGCGGACAAGCTCGGCGTTCCGTTCGTCGCCCTGCTCGGCGAGGATGAGATTGCGCAGGGCAAAATCACCGTCAAGGATATGAGAACCAGCGAGCAGGTCACGGCCTCAGCGGCAATGCTCCTCGCGGGGATCAGAGAGAAAATCGCGGCTGCACAGGACATTCCGCCGATAAGGGAGATATAAGTATGGACAACCTAATCAACTTTAAGCGCACAATATATTGCGGCGAGCCGCGCACGGCGAACATCGGCGAAACGCTCACGGTAACGGGCTGGGTGCAACGCCGGCGCGACCTCGGCGGGCTGATTTTCATCGACCTGCGCGACCGCACGGGGATTTTACAGCTCGCGTTCGACGACAGCACGGAGCGCGGCCTGTTCGCGAAAGCGGGAACCCTGCGGAGCGAGTTTGTCGTCGCGGCACGCGGCGTTCTGCGCGAGCGTTCGAGCAAAAACTCGGAAATCCCGACGGGCGACATTGAGCTTGAAGTCACGGAGCTGCGCATACTGTCGGAGGCGGAAACGACGCCGTTTGAAATCCTCGACAAGACGAACGTCAACGAGGAACTGCGCCTGCGGTACCGCTATCTCGACCTGCGCCGCCCGACGCTCCAACAAAATCTGATTAAGCGCGGCGAGATTGCCCGCGTCGCCCGCGATTATTTCTATGAGAACGGCTTTATCGAGCTGGACACGCCGACGCTGATTAAGTCCACGCCGGAGGGCGCGCGCGACTACGTAGTGCCGAGCCGCGTCCACAACGGCAAGTTTTACGCCCTGCCGCAATCCCCGCAGATTTACAAGCAGCTGCTGATGCTGTCGGGCTTTGACCGCTACATTCAGCTCGCGCGGTGCTACCGCGACGAGGATTTGCGCGCCGACCGCCAGCC
>JAISJC010000094.1 GCA_031261745.1 Oscillospiraceae bacterium | reverse complement strand
GCGCCGTTCCGCGACGACAAGACGAAGGTAATGTACGCCTACGACTACAAGACGCGCTCGTCAATCCGCCTGCGCGGCGGCGCGGCACTGAAAAAGCATATGCGAAACGGCCTTGCCGCAGAGCCGAATGCGGAGCTGTACGAGCGCGTGATGATAACGTCGCTGCTGACCGAGGACGGCAAAGCGGGTGCGCGAATCGTCGGCGCGACGGGGCTGAACGAGGAGACGGGCGAGTTTTACGTCTTTCACGCGAAGTGCGTGATTATCAGCACCGCAGGCGTGTCGATGCAGGGGACCCAGACGTGGACGTTCAACTCCGAGATGTTCGCGAACGGCTATCGCGCAGACCCGCGCAACACGGGCGACGGCGTTGCGATGGCGTGGAACGCGGGCGCGGAGCTGTACAGCGAGCAGTCGTTCGGACAGACGATGATGACGGGGCCGTTCGGCTGGCCGTGGTACGGCATCGGCAACCCCGACAACACGTGGCACCCGTGTACAATCGTCGATAATAAAGGCACGGTAATCCCGTGGATCGATTCGCAGGGGAACCGGATTACCACGATTGAGGAGCGCACGCTGCCCGCGCCGGGCGAGCGGTTTATGAGTATGAACCGCCCGACGCCGGACATCGACCCCGAACTTATCAGGAACGGGACCTACGAGCTGCCGCTGTGGGCGGATTTGTCGTCGCTGCCGGAACACGAGCGGCGCGGAATCTGGGGTCTTATGGTCGGCAACGAGGGGAGAACGCGCTTTGCCGTGTACGATTACTACAACAAGGCGGGGTTTAACCCCGAAACCGATATGCTGATGTGTCCGATAATGACGCCGGAGAACTTCGGCAACCGCTGGAAAGACTGGTTCCAAGGGGAGCCGGACAACAACAAATTCTGGAAAGCGGACACGCTTAAAGGAATCGCGACGGACTGGAACCAGATGTCGAACGTCGAGGGGCTGTTTGCGTCCGGCTCCGAGTCCGGTCAGGGCGGCGCGGTTGCGGGTTCGTCCGGCGGCTACGCGGGCAACCGCGCGGCGGAATACGCGCTGAAAACGACGCACGGGCGCATTTCGGAAACGCAGGTCGCCGCCGAAAAGACGCGCGTGTACGCGCCCGTAAACCGCGCGGATAATCCGGAGGCGGCTATCAGCTGGAAAGAGCTGTGGATGGGAATGAACCGCGTTATGCAGCAGGACTGCGGAGATTTCCGCTCCGTCGCGCTCTGCAACCACGGGCTTATGTGGCTCGACAGCATAAAAAGGCACGAGATGCGGCTCACCTACGCGCGCAACCCGCACGAGCTGGCGCGCGTACTCGAAGCCGAGAGCCGCGTCACCGTCGCGGAGATTTATCTCTACCTCTGTCTCGCGAATTTCAGGACCGAGGCGGAGGGCGTCGCGCAGGATAAGCTGATGTTCACAAAGCTGATTGACGGCGAGATGATACGCAGCTACCGTGACGACGGCTGGTGGCTGAAACCGCCTTACGCGGCGACGTATTTGGAGAATTACGAGATTTGCCGCGCGCTTGAAAAGGAGGCGAAATAATATGGCGGAAGCGTATTTGGTGCCGAACCCGATCGCGCCGAACCAGACCGTGGCGATTGACGCCGAAAAGTGTATCGGCTGCAACGAATGCACGCGTCACTGCCGCACGCAGACCATAATGCCGAATCCGGACGAGGGGAACCCGCCGATTGTGATTTATCCCGACGAATGCTGGTTCTGCGGATGCTGTATCGACGCGTGTCCGAAGGGCGCGATTACGATGCACTACCCGATAAACCAGCGCGTGTTCTTCAAGCGCAAGGAGAGCGGCGAGGTGTACCGCATCGGCGGTCCGGACGCCCCTCCGCAGACATATTTCAAGCCGCCGGTCGGCTGAAAGGAGCGGAATATGACGCCGAAAGAAAATTATCTGCGTATGCTGCGGCACGAGCCGTATGAGTTTGTGCCGTCGATGATGGAGCCGTATATGGCGGGCGTGACGGACGAATTGCTCACGCCGCAGGCGGCCCCGAATGGTCCGGTCGTGACCGGACTCGGCGTGACCTACGTCGGAAGTCCCGAAAACGGCTTCGGCGCGATGCCGAAACCGGGGAGCGTCGTACTCGACGACATAACCAAGTGGCGCGACATCGTGAAACTGCCGGATTTGTCGGGGCGCGACAAGGAGGCGTACTACAAGGCGCGCTCCGCGAATATTGACCGCGAGCAGGTCGCGGTCGTGACCGACGGCGGCGACTATTTCCTTACGCTCGTCGCGCTGATGGGGTTTGAGAACGCGCTGCTCGCGCTGTACGAGGAGCCGGAGGAGGTCCTCGCGCTGCTCACGCACATCTCGACGTTCTACGTCGAGGTGACGAAGGACATTTTCCGTTATGTGAAGCCGGATGTGTATATCCTGATGGACGACGACGCGGCGTACCGCGCGCCGTTCTTCTCGCTCGATATGTACCGCAAGTTCTTCAAGCCGTTCCACAAGCTGCACTGCGATATCGCGCGCGAAAACGGTGCGTTTATTAACCGCCACGACTGCGGCAAGTCGGAGATTTTCATCGACGACTGGCTCGAAATCGGCGTGCGCGAGTGGAATCCGATTCAGATAACAAACGACTGCACGGCGATTAAGAGCAAATACTGCGGAAAACTCGTGATGTCCGGCTGCTGGGACAGTCAGGGCGAGCTGGGCGGGAAATACGTCGATAAGCAGAAGCTGAAAGACGCGCTCGTCGAGTACGTAGACACATACGCGCCGGGCGGGGACTTCACGTTCTCCGCGATGAGCGGCGGAATGGGCGACAACTCACCGGAAGCCGCCGAACGCCGCGATATCGTCCGCGACTTCTTCTTTGACTATGCGCGGGGCAAGGTGCGATAAACGCCGTAGGACTTTACGGTTTCAAACATCGCCTCGACATTTTCGCGTTTACAGTTGCCGAGACCGCACGAGGTTTCAAAGATGAAACCGCCGCCCGGCGCGCAGTCGTCCAGCAGACGCTTCACGGCGTCACGGACCTGCTCCGGCGTACCCCAGTCTAAAAGCGCGCTTGGGAATCCGCCGGAAATACAGGCGATTCCGCCCAGCTTCTTCTTTGCGACGGCCATATCGACCTCCTCAAAGTGGTAAAACACCTTTCCGGGCGGCACCTCGGTAAGACAGTCCAGGCGCGAGTTGTATTTGCCCTCCGTGTAAATATACGGGACCTTGCCGACGTCTATAATGGCGAGGATAATCCGCTGCAAGTGCTTCCAATAGTACTTGCGGTAATGCTCGTCATTCATAAAGCCGTCCATACCCTTGTGCAGTGCCATAAAGACGTGCTTGCCGTCGTCGATGCCCTTATTTGCGTATATCGCGGCAATTGTCTGCTCGATTTTCTCGTCGATGAATTTTTCGATATATTCCGGATTTTCGTACAGATCGGCGAGCGACAGCAGCGTGCCGCGCAGAAAATCGCTGTACTCGTCGAACGGCACGCCGGCCATACCGGAGCTCGCCATAAAGGTGGGGTAGCCCAGCTCGCGAATCTCGTCGTTCAGCCGGTTTACGCGCTCCTGATAGTTCTGATAGAACTCGTCAATCCTCCACAATTCCTGAATCATCGCCTTGAATTCCGGAGAGGAAACCGCCGCCGCCATACCGCGTGCGCTGCCCATTGACCCGCGCGCGGAGAAAGCGGCAAACGGTTCGAGCAGCGAGGAAGTGCGCGGCGCGGACTTGCGCAGACTCCAACCCGTGCGGTCCGAGAAGAATTCCTCAAACTCCTCGTCCAGCAAGACGGGAAATTCGATGTACTGCTGCAACGAATTGTCGTCGATGATGTTGCCCGGCATTCCCGCCCACCGCATATTTTTCGGCCTTGACATCTCCATTGCCGGCCCCTCGCCGGCGTATATCATCCCGACACCCGCCGCGTTGTCCGGATCAAAGTCGTTGAGATATTTGACCGCGGCGTTGCGTATCTTGGTCAACTCGGTGTCATAGATGACCTCCGCCACCGTGTAACCGGCATTATAAACGGGGAACAGTTCCGGTGACGGTGTGATCGGAACCCTGTCGGGTTCCGCCAGCGCGATTGCGTCACAGACGCGTTTCAGCTTCTCGTCATAGCGTTTTTGATTTTCCGGCGTCATACGAATACCTCCTTAAATTTTGGACATATGCGCGCTTTCTTTGCCTGATGAATCCGGAACGCACTCGCGGGTCAACAAACGCGAAAGCGATATCGACAACCAGTATGACTACGCAGAACAGCGCGGAAAGGAACAGAATGCTGCCCTGAATGACGGGATAATCCCTGTTAATCAGACCCGTGAGCGTGTAGCTGCCGAGTCCCGGAATCGAGAATATCACTTCGGCGATAAGCGCGCCGCCCAGCGATGTTCCGAGAATCGAGCCGACGGTCATAATAATCGGAATCAGCGCGTTTTTCAGCGCGTGCCTGTACAGGACGCGACTCTCCGTCTGTCCTTTTGCGCGCGCCGTCACGATATAATCCTGCCTGATTACGTCCAGAATGTTGGACCGCATCTGTCGGGCGATTACGGCCGTGGAACCGAGCGCGAGCGAAGCGACCGGCAAAATCCAGCCCTGCCACCGCACGATGCCGGCCACAGGTAGAATACCGAGTTTTACGGAGAAAAGCTGAACCAGCAGCATCGCGAACAGAAAATCCGGTATGGAAATGCAGAGCAATGTGACGAGAATGGACGAGTTGTCTTTCCACGTATATTGGTGCGTCGCGGCATAGATGCCCAGCGGAATCCCGATGCCGACCGACAGCACGAGGCTCGTTGTTGCGAGCATCAGCGTGTACGGAAAACGCTGCGTTATCTCCGACCAAATCGGCCTGTTGGTTGCGAATGAGCGGCCGAGATCCCCGTGCAGCGTACTGCGGATAAACTGTATGTACCGCACGAAAAACGAACCGTCAAACCTCAACCCCGAACGCGCCTGCAAATACTCTTCAAGAATCAGCACTATCAGCGAGATTCCCAGCAAAATCGGGATTATTATGAGCAGACGCCTGATAATATACTTAATCATATTTATCGCAACTCCTCGATAACGCATCAATACCTTGGTATTATACCAGACTTTTGCGGATTAAGCAACCGGATATTCAATTTTCGGGCATATAAGCACAAAACCACCCGACCCCAAACCCTCTCAAAATCTCCGATTTTGTTAAGCCAACAAGTTGGCTGCTGTATGTTGGTGAGGGATACTAACAACAGATACCATTATGATAATTTTTCATTCACCAAAAATGTTCGCACTTGGAACGAAAGCAACACAGTAAAATACAATGGTGTAACAATAGGAGAGTTCCAAGTCCATAATCATCGCGATAATTTCAAGTTTAGGTTCAACATGAACGGAATCTATCAGCTTATTTTGCATGGAGTGCTCTAATTATGGCGACACACGTTTTTATCGTAAATGACCAAACTTTCAAGGTTCACTTGGAATATATGTTCGCGGGAACGGGTGCAGGGGAAAAGTTGCCGTCATTCCTGCTTGAGGCTAATTCTTCATACAACGCCTCAACTGAGCGTAATCTCGTGGGAATGATTGCTGATATTTCGAGGTTGCGTGCTGGTGATGAAGTTGTGTTCTATCTAACTGGTTGTGCTAAGTTTTACGGATTTTTCAAGGTAAAGAAAAAGGCGTTTGCTGATGTTACCGGAGCATATCTGATTGAGAATTTAGGAAAAAGACTTACATTCAGAGTATTGCTTGAGCCCGATATTGTTTATGCTGATGGTGTGACAGAACACGAGTATCTTGATAATCTTGACGGCATCTCTGCTCCGTATGAGATGTGTTGGTCGTTGATATATCGAAAACTCAAGGGGAATCGCGGGTGCACTGCAATCTTTAACTACGAAGCTACGGTTCTCAAACGACTCATCCAAAACAAAAACAACTATGTCGCTCTTGTTGGTCGGAGTTTTTCGTATGACAATGTTTCCGATAAAATCACCGCTACAGCTCTACACAATAATTATGACGGCATCATTCAAAGCATAGCAATTAAAGAACGATTGCTCAATAAAGCTAATGGTAAAAAAGCTTTTGAAGTCCATTTGCAAGCCTTTTTAATGCAGCACTTCGAGCAATTGGCAACCGTTCTCAACATTCCGCACGATTGCTGGTTCGCCAACGAAGTGTCGTGCGGTGTTGGAATGCAACGCATAGATATCATGACTGTTTCCGAAACAACTGACACAGTAGACATTAAAATCATAGAGTTAAAGCATCACATACCGAGCAATGACATAATTCAATTTCAATTGCCTTGGTATGTAAAGTGGTGTTCTGATTACGTTGTTCCAAATTTTCCAAATAAGCGAGCAGTAATAACTCCCGTTGTCCTTGCTCATATATTTAATGACAATCAATCGCTTATAGATTTTCACACTTTTGCAGACAGTAGACCTCTGTCCGCACAGAATGCTACTATTTCGCCGACACAGTTTGTATCGTTTGCGTTTGACAAAGATAATATAACTTTCAAAAAGGAGTTTTAATATGTCTAAGAATAAAATAAACAATGAAACCATTGGTATGTCTGCTGAGAAAGCAATAGGGGAATTTCAAGCACACAAAAGAAGAAATTGTTTGAACACGTAAAAATCGTTTATCAACGCTCGATACCGCCAAATACTCTGCTGTCCTGATTTGCCCTTTGTGTCCTCAAAATTCTTAACAATCGTGGCCTTTTGCTTTAATCCGCGTTTACGCATTGCCTCCATACAATAGAAACCGAGTGGCACTATCTCGCTGTTTGTGTATTTATCACCAATAACAAGAGCTATATAACGATTTCGTTCCAATAACGCACAGACATTATCGACGACACGTCCGAACTCAAAGAGAAAGTAATCGTGTGACAGTATGTTTGAGAGGTCGTTGGGATTGTCCGAAAACTTCAAAATATCCCAGTACGGCGGATGCAAAATTACAAACTGCACAATCTTCCTTACTTCACGCACACATGCAGATATTCCGTCGTTGAATCCGCTTTGTGATTCCGCGCGTCCTCTTTATCAGCGCGGAAACGACGGTAATCTTGCGTAAAGACATCGTATTTGCCGTACCTTTCCATAATTTCGCGGATAGTTCCAAGGCTCATTAGCCCCTCATTGTTGTAGCTGAGAAAAATATACTTAAAGTCAGCCTTTGCGATAATATCATCAAAGACGCTCGCCACAGTGCGTTTTGAACAAAATGCACTTTTTTGTTCGTTTCCTGTACGCAATCCCGTCATTCCCGTCAGTGTCGGATTGTCATTGCGTGAAATCGTCTCTAAAACGTGATAATTCGCGCTGTATTGCCGCGCGTTATACGGCGGGTCGAGATACAGAACATCGCCTTTGACCTGTCGAATCAGGCTGTTAATGTCCTCGTTGTACGCTTTGCCGCGCTCTCCGTCCACAAGCGGAAGAAGTTCGAGCTTAAACGGCTTTGCCGCGCTCGCCTTTATGTGCTTCAGGTACGCTCCGTAAACGCTCGCAGTATTCGCTACTTTATCAATTGAATTAATCAGTCCCGCAAGATAGTAATAATACTCGTCCTCGCAGATTTCGTTATTATTGAGCATTCGCGTAAGCACATTGCGTATGGCATCGCATTTGCGCCCGTTTTCATCGGTAAAATAGTTGCGCCCGCTGCCCGAACCGGCGCAATAATTGTTATAAACAAAGCCGTCCACGCCGTCGAGAGAATTAAACCATTCAAGACGCTCCGGTGAGATAGGCGGTGTATTTTCTATATAATGACGGTTAAGCGCGTAGCTATAATGCTGAATGTCGTTTGCGATTACCTTATACCCCTTGCCCTTGAATGCGCTGCTGACAACCCCTGTTCCCGCGAAAAGGTCTGCAAAAACGCCGCCGCTTGTGTTTCCGCCGACAACGCCGTCTATCGTCTGCTCCAAGAAACCGAGGAGCGAATGTTTTGAGCCTATGTAGTTCACTATTGCACCACCTTTTCATCGGCATTTTACGCGATGCTCCTGTTAGACAACGCTGCGCATTTGTTCTATTACTGATTGTAGCACGTCTCAAATTCGTTTGCAACCAACATTTTTCAAGCCAAAGCAAAAATCCGAACGCCTCACCGACAATTCTGATTTCGGTTGAAAGGTTCGGATTTTTGGAGTTTGGTGCGCGAGGCGGGACTTGAACCCGCACGCCCGTGAAGAGCACCGGCACCTGAAGCCGGCGAGTCTGCCGATTCCACCACTCGCGCGTACGCAAGTCATATTAACACAAACGCCGCGCCCTGTCAAGACGCAATTTTACGGTAAAAAATTTATGTTGCGTATCAATATACTTGTGTGCTATAATAAAATATCTGTAATTATAGATATTAAATCACGAAAACGAGGTTACTCTCTTGACAGAAGTTGCAAGCGTAAAATTCAACGATAAGGGCAAGGTCTACTTCTTCGACCCGCAGGGCCTCGCCGTCACAAAGGGCGACAACGTCGTGGTCGAAACCGCCAAGGGCTTAGAATACGGCACCTGCGTCTACGGCAACCACAACGTAAACGACAATCTCGTCGTCCAGCCGCTCCGCCCCGTAATCCGGCTGTCCACGCCGTCGGACGACGAGCGCGCCGCGACGAACAAACAGCGCAATATCGACGCGCTCGCGCTCTGCCAGGAGCGCGTGAACGCCGCCGGCCTGCCGATGAAGCTCGTCTCCGCGGAATACGCGTTCGACGGCAGCCAGATACTGTTTTTCTTCACGTCGGACGGACGCGTGGATTTCCGCGACCTCGTGCGCGAGCTGGCGTCGCTCTTTAAGACCCACATCAAGCTCCACCAAATCGGCGTGCGCGACGAGGCGAAGATGCTCGGCGGCCTCGGCGTCTGCGGCAAGCAATTCTGCTGCTCGCAGTTTCTCTCCGATTTCCACCCCGTTTCCATAAAAATGGCGAAAACGCAGGGCCTTTCGCTCAACCCCGTAAAAATCTCCGGCACCTGCGGCCGCCTTATGTGCTGCCTCAAGTACGAGGAAGACGCGTATCAGGACCTCGTGAAGCACGCCCCCAAGGTTGATTCGTTTGTCGAAACGCCCTCCGGCAAGGGCAGCATCGTCGGCATCAACCTCCTGCGCGGCACCGCCAAGGTCCGCTTGGAGGAGGGCGGCGATATGACGCTGAAAACCTTCCCGTTCACCGACCTTGACGTCCTCGGCGGCAAGTCGCGCCGCGCCGAGTACCAGTCCGCGAAGGCCGAGGGCCGCCTTGAGGAGGCGGGCTTCAAGCCGTCCGTTATCCGCCCGTCGGAGCCGCGCCTGCTCCCCGACAGCTCCTCGTCGTTCGCCCCTCGCACGTCCGCGCCCGCTCCGCAGCGCGGCAACAACGCCCCGAACCGGAACAACAATCAGCGCAACCGCCCGCGCAACGCACCAAAGCCGGCGCGCGAGGAACGCGACGCGTCTGACGCCGCCGAGCCGGCAATCCGCCCGCAGGCCCCGCGTCCGGAGCCTGTAAAAAAGAACAACAACCGCCGCTACTGGGGCAAAAAACGCGGCGAATAAATACTGTTGACAAACTCGCACGCTGCGTATATACTATGTATAGCAAGCAATGGAGGTGCGGTATGAACACGACAATCACGAAATGGGGAAACTCGCAGGGCATACGGCTGCCGAAGTATATCTTGGAGGCCGCGAACATCAGCGGTTCCGATGTTGAAGTCACGCCGCAGGACGACTGCATCATAATCAGGCAGGCTAAAATGCAAAAAGGACGCAAGAGAATCGAGGAGCTTTTTGCCGATTATGACGGCGGCTATTTGCCGCAGCCGGAGATTGACTTCGGCGAACCGGTCGGTAAAGAGGTGTGGTAATTGAAACAGGGAGATATTATTAAGGTCAGCTTCGACCCTAAAATCGGACACGAACAGGCGGGTTATCGACCCGCCTGTATTATCAGCAACGACTTTGCAATCGGCAAGACGAGCGTCGTGCTTGTCTGCCCGATTACGAACACCGACAACGGATTTCCCACGCATATCCCACTCGATGCGCGCACTGAAACGACCGGTTTTGTCCTGTGCGAACACGTCCGCGCGATTGACCTCTCTAACCGCTCGCACAGGTTTGTCGAGCGGCTGCCGGAGGATATTCTGCAAAGGGTTGTTGATGTTGTAAGCAGCTTGATTGAAATTTAACTCCAGCCCTCCTTGATTTTTTCTCAATTTCCTTGTTATTGCATT
>JAISJC010000116.1 GCA_031261745.1 Oscillospiraceae bacterium | reverse complement strand
GAAGTTCAAGAACATCGACAACTACAACTTCGCGTTCGACGTCGTGGACGTTCTCGCGGAGACGAAGCCCGCGAAGCTCGCGATGCTCCACGTGGACCGCGATTTCAACGAGCGGCGGTTTACGTTTGAGGATATGTCGAAGCTGTCCTCGCGCGCCGCGAACTACCTCGCGTCGCTCGGCGTGAAGAAAAACGACCACGTTATGCTCGTACTGAAACGCAACTGGCAATTCTGGATTAACGTCCTCGCGCTGCACAAGCTCGGCGCGATACTGATTCCCGCGCCCGACCAGCTCCTCGAAAAGGACTTCGACTACCGCTTTAAGGCGGGTTCCGTCTCCGCAATCATCACGACGGGGCAGTCGAACGCGTATAAGGAGGCCGAAAAGGCGATGGCGGGCTGCCCCGACGTGAAAATCCGCGTTATGTGCAACGCCGCCTCCCTCGCGGGAGGCGTGCCGGACGGCTGGCGCGACTTCGATGAGGAATACACGAAATTCCGCTCGTCCTTCCCGCGCACGGATGACACACCGGGCGGCGCGGACCCGATGCTGATGTTCTTCTCGTCGGGTACGACGGGCTACCCGAAGCTCGTCACGCACTCGCACACCTACGGTCTTGGGCATTTCGTGACCGCGAAGTACTGGCACCGCGTTGACCCTGACGGGATTCACTTCACCATCTCTGACACGGGCTGGGGTAAGGCCCTCTGGGGCAAGCTCTACGGGCAATGGCTCTGCGAGGGCGCGATTTTCACGTTCGACTTCGACCGCTTTGACCCCGCCGTGGTTCTTCCGATGTTCGCGAAGTACAACCTCACGACGTTCTGCGCGCCGCCGACAATCTACCGCTTTTTAATCCGCGAGGACATCTCAAAGTACGACCTGTCGTCCATTCAGCACGCGACGACGGCGGGCGAGGCGTTGAACCCCGAAGTATTCTACAAATTCCGCGACGCGACCGGGCTGTCGATATTCGAGGGCTTCGGCCAGACCGAAACGACAATCCTCATCGGAAACTTCGTCGGAATGACGCCGAAAATCGGCTCGATGGGCAAGGCGAACCCCGCGTACAGGCTCGACGTTGTTGACGCGGACGGCGTTCCCGTCGCAGACGGAGAAACGGGCGAAATCGTCGTCCGAATTGACGAGGGGACGCCCGCGGGACTGTTCCTTGGGTACTATTTAGAGGACCAAAAGACGAGCGAGGCGTGGAAATTCGGCGTGTACCACACCGGCGACACCGCCTGGCGCGACGAGGAGGGCTACTTCCACTACGTCGGGCGCGTGGACGACGTGATCAAGTCCTCCGGCTACCGCATCGGGCCGTTTGAGATTGAGAGCGTCATAATGGAGCTGCCGTACGTCCTCGAATGCGGCGTGTCCGCCGTACCCGACGAGATGCGCGGCCAGGCCGTCAAGGCGAGCATCGTCCTCACGAAAAATTCGGACCGCGAGCCGAACGACGAGCTGGCAAAGGAGATTCAGAACTACGTCAAGTCGCACACCGCGCCGTACAAGTACCCGCGCGTCGTCGTGTTCCGCGACGAGCTTCCGAAAACAATTAACGGCAAGATTCAGCGGAATAAGCTGTAAGCCGCAGCGACAAACAAATCGGCGACGCCGTGAGCGCAACAGCACAGGAGCGTGAATGATATGTGGAAATGCCCGAAATGCAACCGCGAGTTTGACTACGAGCCGCCGCACCACTTTTGCGACTGCGGCGCAACGACGATTGATGAATATATCGCGGGGCAGGCGGAGGAAATTCAGCCGCGACTGCGCGAGGTTTACCACGCAATAAAAGCGGCTCTGCCGGACGCAAAAGAGAAAATCAGTTACCGTATGCCGACGTTTTGGCGGGGCAGGAATATTATCCATTTTGCGGCTTTCGCGAAGTGGATAGGCCTGTTCCCCGGCGGCGAAGCGACCGCCGTTTTCGCCGAAAAGTTGGAGAATTTCCACACGACAAAAGGCGGCATACGGCTTCCGCACAACAAGCCACTGCCGCTTGAACTGATAACAGAAATCGCGCAGTGGTGCGGGAGGAACAATGCGAAATGAGTAAAAAGCTACGCAAAACACTCGGCAACGTAGACGACGCGCTTGTCAGAGAGCTGATGAACCTAATCGACACGCAGAGCAAGGCGACAGTCGCGCGCTGGTGCGCCGAATTTGCCGCCGATGCCGTGCTGCCGATTTACGAAAAGCACGTCCCCGGCGATGACCGCCCGCGCCGTATGCTCGCGGCGGCGATAGAATGCGCGGAAGGCAAAATTAAGTTTGCCGAAGTGAAAAGTATCCGCATCGCGGAGTGGACGAAGCCGCCCGAACTCGCGACGAATCCCGTCGCAATGGCTGCGGCGCGGGCGATTATCGACACGGCGTGTATGGTGTGGCAGACGCCGACACACTCGCTCGGCTGTCTGTGGTACGCGGGCGCGGCTGTCGCGTATGACCGATTGGGCTTGAACGCGTCGGACGCGGAGTATGACGCGGTTGCGAACGAGGTTCTCGCCGATTACTTCGCGCGGCTGAAAGCCGTTGCGGTTCCGAACGAGCCGAAACCGCTAAACTGCAAATGGGGGTGCTGATTCCGCGTCTATTCCGTCCGGAGCGCGACGACCGGGTCTTTTTTCGCCGCCATACGCGACGGGATTAACCCCGCAATCAGCGTGAGAACCATACTTCCCAAGACCAGCAGAACGGCGTGCAGCGGCAACATACTCGCGATACCGCTTATCCCCACGAGACTGCCGATAATCAGATTTATCGGCACGGTCAGCAGGTACGACACGGCGACGCCGAGCGTTCCCGCGACAAGCCCGACTATCAGCGTCTCCGCGTTAAACACGCTTGAAATGTCGCGTTTTCTCGCGCCGACGCTGCGCAGTATGCCGATTTCTTTCGTGCGCTCGATGACGGAAACGTAGGTGATTATCGCAATCATAATCGTTGAAACGAGCAGCGAAATCGCCGCGAAGCCTATCAGCACATACGAAATAATGTTAATCATATCGCTGATGGACGAGCCGATGGAATCCGCAATGTCGTTGTAGATAATCCGGTTTTCCTCGGACTTTCCGGCATTATATTCGTCCAAATACGCCTTAATCGCGTCTTTGCCGTTAAAATCGGTAGGATAGATGTTGATACCCGTCGGCGTGGTGTCCACGCCCAAGGTCAGCAGCCGCTGCGCTTTCGCGGCTTCGTTCGCGAACGGCGTACCCGTGATTACATCCGTGTCGGACGCCTTTTGCGCGAGCGCGATTTCGGATTGTTGCGCGTTATCCACGATGTAATCGGTAAGCGCGGTCGTGTAAATCAAGCCCTCCGACAAATAGCCGACTGCGGAGGATTTGTCCTCCTTGATACGCAGAACGCCGACGATTGTAAGCTCCACGCCGTCTGTGCCGCTATACAGACCGCCGTAATCAGACGCCGTCGCGGGAGTGAAAATTCCGCCGGCGTTTTTCGTGTAAAAGCTGTCATTCGGCACTACTTTGAGGATAGTTTTGCCGACGAAATCGGTCACCTGATACTCTTTTGTGCCGCTGAATATGCCGAGTTTTTCAAGAAACGCCGTGTCCACGCGGTTGTATTCGTCTACGACAATCGCAATCTCGTTTTTTGCGGACGGCAGGCGGCTGTCCGCGCCTAAAAGGTCATACAGCGACAGAATAAAGTCCTCGCTGTCCGGCATTTCGCCCCAGTAGAGATTTCCGCCCATCATCATCGCGCCGAAATCGCCGAACCCCGCGGCTTCCGTGGCGTATTTGACGACCGAATCCTCGCCTTTTGCGAGTAGATTTACCCCGACGCCCCGCGAGTACGAAACCGCGTTTACAGCATCCGGAAGCGCGGTTTCAATCCCCGAAACGTAATCGATGTATTCCAACGTCAGCACGTTCGTGTGTTGCGTGCTGTTCGCGCCGCTGTCGTAATTGCGGAGAACATTGTCGGTCGGGAACTTGCCCTCGGAGCTGTCGCCGAACATCGCCATCATTTCGTCGGAGCGGTCCAATTCAACGGTCTGCTCCGAAACCGTAATCGGAAAACCTGACAGCATATCGGACTGCATACTGTCCATATAGCTTGACAGCCCGTTGGATAGCGCGAGTACGAGCGCAACGCCGATGATGCCGATGCTCCCCGCGATTGCCGTGATAATCGTCCTGCCCTTTTTACTGAGCAGATTTTTGAAAGAGAGCGTCGCGGCGGTCAAGAGCGACATCGCCGTCTTTTTCATATCCCTTTTGTCCTGTGCGGCAGGCGCAGGTTGCGTGTTTTCGTCTTTGAACAGCGGGTTTGAATCCGACTGCACTTCGCCGTCAAGCAGGTGAATAATACGGCTTGAATAGGTGTTCGCGAGTTCGCCGTTATGCGTGACCATAATGACGAGCTTCGTCGCTGCGATTTCTTTCAGAATCTCCATAACCTGAACGCTTGTGCGGCTGTCGAGCGCGCCCGTCGGCTCGTCCGCGAGGATAATGTCGGGATTGTTCACAAGCGCGCGGGCAATCGCGACGCGCTGCATTTGCCCGCCCGAAAGCTGGTTGGGCTTTTTCTTAATCTGGTCGGCAAGACCCACGGAGGTCAACGCGTCTTTGGCTCTGCGCCGCCGCTCGGTCGCGGATACGCCGGAGAGCGTCATCGCGATTTCGACGTTTTGCAAAACGGACTGATGCCCGATTAGGTTGTAGTTTTGGAACACAAACCCGATTGAGCGGTTTCTGTAAGCGTCCCAGTCCTTGTCCTTGAAGTTTTTTGTGGACAGCCCGCCCAGAACCAAGTCACCCGACGTGTAGCGGTCAAGCCCTCCGATGATGTTGAGCAGGGTTGTCTTGCCGCAGCCGGACGGACCTAAAACGGACACAAACTCACTTTCGCGAAATTCGAGCGACACGCCTTTCAGCGCGTGGATAACCTCACCATTGCTGTAAGTTTTTTTGATGTCCACTAATTTTAACTTTGACATATTAATTCCCCCTATCTGTTCTTCTCGCTGCGCGCGTAGAAGAACGTGCCGGCCAGCAGAAACACTACCGTTATCGCGACCGTCGCGGCGACGCTGACGGCGGGGTTAAACATCACGATCGAGCTGTATTCCGCCGTTCCCGCGTAGATTACCGAGCGCACCAAATCGAGGCTGTACGTCATCGGAAGAATGCGCGAAATCACCATCAGAATCCCCGATGAGCTGGTTATCGGGATTATCGCGCCGGAGAGGAACATCTGCGGCATTGTAATCAGCATAACAGCGATATTCGCGGCTTTGCGGTTCTTAATCAGCCCGATAAACAGCATCGCGAGCGCGCCCGCCGATAGGCAAATCAGCGGCGACAGCGCGAGAATCGCGAGAAATTGCGGAACCGACAGCGTGATTCCCATAAACGCGCCGACGATAAGCGTTCCGAGCATCGTCACGACCGCGCTGAACATCGAGCCGAGGATTTTGCCGACGACTATCGAATACCGCGACACCGGCGCGATGAGCATTTCCTCGCTGAAATTGTCCTCGTGGTCGTCCACTAGCGTCGCAACCCCCTGCGAAGTCGCCATAAACAGCATATTTACCATCATACCGATGAGCATAAACAGCCCGAAATCGAAGCCCAGTCCGCCCGCCATATTCTGCGTCAGGTTGCCGCCGACCATTCCCATCATCACAATCGGCATCACAAGCGACATCGCAAGCGTTGACGGCGACTTGAACGCGACGGAAATCTCGCGGCAGATGATTGCCCAGATTGTCGAAACTTCGCGGAAGAACCGCGACGGCCTTCTTGTCATTTCCATTACGCCACCTCCATAGTCGTCTTGTCGAGCTGCAAAAATTCGATGTACGCGTCTTCAAGCGACGGCAGGCAGACGCGCGGCGTCGGGTCGAACGCGATTTGCCGCTTCATCTCCTCCGGCGAGCCGTTGAACGCGATTTTGCCGTGGTTTATCAGGCAGACCTTGTCTACGTTTTCGGCTTCGTCAATGTAATGAGTGGTGAGGAAAATCGTCGTGCCGTAGGTCTTACGCACGGTGTTGATGTAATCCCACAGCATACGGCGCGATACCGCGTCAAGCCCCTGCGTCGGCTCATCGAGGAACAGCACCTCCGGCGTGTGAATCAGGCTGCGGATAATTTCGAGCTTGCGCTGCATACCGCCGGACTGCTTCTTAATCGGCTTGAACAGCGCGTCGGATATGCCGACGATTTCCGCGAGTTGCGTCACCTGCTCCTTGTACGCTTTCGGCATCAGCTTGAAGCTCGGACGATAGCCGTAAAGCCCGTACAGCGCGGCGTGGAATCGGATGTTTTCCTCCGCCGTGAGCGATTTGTCGAGGCTCGGCTTCTGCGAGATAATACCGATGTGTTCGCGGACGCGGCGAGCGTCTTTTGCCACGTCAAGTCCCGCGATTGTGACCTCGCCCGACGTTTTGGAGAGCGTCGTCGTGAGGATTGAGATTGTCGTGGTCTTGCCCGCGCCGTTCGGTCCGAGGAACGCAAAGAACTCGCCCTGCTCCACCGAAAAACTCACGCCGTCCACGCTCGGCGACTTCGCGCCGTTGTATTGCTTTACAAGATTATTTACTTCAATAACTTTCATTATGAAAACCTCCGTTTGATTTAGTATGGCGCAAGTGTAACGCCCGAATATAAATGCAAATTAAACTGAACGTAAACACAATGTAAACATAAAAAGGAAACGCCCCGCCGCGTTGCGGGGTTTTGTCTTGACAAATCGGATTGATGTGGTACTATAAAAGGCGTGATGTCAGTTATAAATTGGAATTTATCTATTTTGAAAGGAATGGCCATAAGGATGGATCATTTAGTTTATTGTGACAACGCCGGAAAGGCAGGAGAAAAAGTTCTCGACAAGATTCTGGCAGGGACAAAAACAATGGTGGTTCGCGGAGCCGCAGGGAGAAAAATCCCTCATAGCCGTGTTTTTGAGGGGGAAGTTTTATATTTTATGCAAAAAGGAACCACGAGTATTAGCGCAAAAGCGATTGTGAAAAATGTTCAAAACTATGTCAAATTGACGGAAGATGAAATTAACAAAGTGTTCGACGATAATCAATCCGCGTTGAATCTGTCTGATAAGCAAAGGGAAAGATGGCACAAAAAGTGTTTATGCTTGATTGCGTTTGATGATGTCGAGCAGATTGAACCTCTGGATTTCGACCATCAAAATAATATGGACGATTGGTTGATTGTTGAGAAAATCGCTGATGTTGTCATAGGTACAAGCATCCCTTATAACTATGATAATTCCAAATTTTAAGACTGACAAATTCCGGTTTTCGGGGCGGCATAGGCCGCCCCGATTTTGTCAATAATACCCCTATGAAAAAGTTTTTTGCCGCAATTTTCGCCCTCGCAATCGCGCTCGCCGCGTGCGCGGCTCCCGTGCGCGTCGCCGCACCGCCGGCGGCGGCTCCGCAGGTCGTCGCGGACTTCGGGTACCGCAGGAGCGTCAACGCGCTCGGCTACACCGACGTCGCGTATCACGAATGGGACGCGCCCGACGTTGCGCCGCAGGCGAAAAAGCTCCGCACGCTGTTGATTTATATGAACGGCAGCGACTTGGAGAGCGAGACGGGAGCCGGAACGGCTGACTTGAAAGAGCTGTGCAAGTCCGGCGTGGACGAGGGCGCGGTAAACGTCGTCATCTTCACGGGCGGCGCGAACCGCTGGCACGCCAAGGCAATCTCCGACACTCAATGCGAAATTTCCGTGCTGAAAAACGGTAAAATCGCCCCCGTCGCGACTGTCGGTGAGCGCGATATGGGCGACGCGGGGACGCTCGCGGCGTTCATCAAATTCGGTCTGGCGAATTACCCCGCGGAACATACGTCGCTGATTCTCTGGGATCACGGCGGTGGGAGCATCGCTGGCTACGGCGCGGACGAGAAATTCAATATGTCCGCGCTTACGCTGCGGGAGCTGGAATTTGCGTTCGCGAAGGCGGTGCCGGCGGACGCGCCGCTCGAATTTCTCGGCTTCGACGCGTGCCTGATGGCGAATGTCGAAACCGCGCTCATCGCCGCGCCGTATGCGGAGTTTCTCGTCGCGTCGGAGAGCCTTGAACCCGGCAGCGGCTGGGATTACCGCGCCGTACAAATATTGGGCGAGCGCGACGCGGACGGCGCGACGGTCAGTGCCGCCCTCGCGGAGGCGTATATCCTCTCCGGCGGCGCGGAACCGGAGGAGGAGCTTGCGATTTCCGTCGTGCGGACGGACGGCGCGGAGAGCGTAATGGGCGCGCTTGGGCTTCTCGCGGAGCGGTGCCGCGAGGATTTGACCCACGGCGGCTTCGCGGAGCTGACGACCGCGCGGCGCGGCACGAAAACCTTCGGAGACGGCACGCCGCAGGACGCGGACTGCGATATGATTGACGTCGCGGACTTCGCCGCCGCGCTGGCGGAGCGGTACCCCAAGGAGGCCGAGGACGTGCGCTCCGCGCTCGCGAACGCCGTCGCGTACAACAGCTATTATTCCGACAGGGACCTCGGCGGGCTGTCGGCGTATCACATCTTCGGCGGTGCCGCCGACGCGGCGCAGTACACGCTCGCCGTCTACGCCGACTTGCAGATGAGCGAGCAGTACACGCGCTATCTGTTCGACTTTGCGAACCTGCTCGCGCAGTCGGCCGAGATTCTGCTTGACGCGCCGGACCGCGAGGCGGAGCTGTTCGGCAAACGCGCGGAGCTGTACGAAATCTCGCGCAATTATAACGGAATGTTATACGGCGCGGCGTGTACCGTGAACGGCGAAAAAGCCGACGCGCTCGTCTTTTTTGACGACGGCGCGGCGGCGGGGCGAATATTGGGCTATCGCAAGCAGGACGGGTACCTGATTCAAAAGGGCTATGACGAGTTCAAGCCGGACGATGTTGTGGAATTCCCTACGGCATAAGGTCGATAATCTCCAAGCCGCACCGCTCGGCGTACTTGCGCGTCGCCATTGTGCCGCCGAAGCGTCCGTCAAAGACGGTGACAATCACGCTCGACGAATCGACCATATAGCGGTTGCGCTGCATCATACAGTCGCGCGTGTAGGCGCGGGATATGAACGTCTCCGCGTCGCAGCGCGACAGCAGGTCAAAATACCGCGCGCGCTGAACCGCCGCCCACGCGTTCGCCTGCGTTTGGCAGGGGATTGCGGCCTCGATGAACACGTCGGCGTGAATGTCGCGCAGCGTGAGCGCGGCCTCGCAGAAAAACGTGTCACAGCCGCGCGCCATCCCGCATATGAACTTTCGCTTGCCCGCGACGTACAACGCCTCGGCAATGTGAAACAGCCGCCGCTTTAATTCGCGGCAGCGTGTGTCGGTTTCGTCGTAGCCCCACGGGAGTTTTTCCGGACGATAGCCCGAAAAGCAGACCGTCTGTTGTCTTGTAAATTCCGTTTTCATATGGGCATTATAACGGTTTCACGGCGTTTTGTCAAAAAAAGATTGAAATTTGCCCGATTTTATGCTATACTCGCGGTTAATATAATTGAGGAGCGTAATAATGGACGATAAAAGCTCAACCAACCCGCGTACAATTACGGCCACCGCAATACTTGCCGCAATCGCCTCGGTGCTGATGTATCTTGACTTTTCGCTTCCGTTCTTCCCCAGTTTTTTGACGTTCGACTTCTCGGACCTGCCCGCGCTCATCGCGTCTTTTGCTTACGGACCGTTCTACGGCGTCGCGATTGACCTGATAAAAAGCCTGCTGCATCTGGTCCGCACGCACACGGGCGGCATCGGCGAGCTTGCGAGATTCATCAGCGGCATTTGCCTCGTGATTCCCTCCGGCATAATCTATGCGCGCAACAGAACCCGCCGCCGCGCGGTCGTCGGAATGGCTGCGGGACTCGCCGTAATGACGGTCATCTCCGCGACGGTGAACACGTTTGTTCTGGTTCCGTTTTATACGAACATTATGCCTACGGAAGCGATTATCGCGATGATTACCGAGATTATACCGGCGGCGGACACCCTAGCCGAGCTGATTGCGTTCGGCATTGTGCCGTATAATATATTCAAGGGCATAATTGTCTGCCTGCTTTCATATGTATTGTATAAAAGACTTTCGCGCATTTTGCACGACAGGTAATCACACTTTCGCGTCTCCGGAATAGTATAAAGCGACCCCAGCAATAAATAACTTCTATCCGGAGGAACATACAATGTGTAACAACTTTTTCGGCAACAACAGCTGTCTGTGGATTATCATAATCCTCGTCGTTCTCTTCTGCTGCTGCGGCGGCGGCTTCGGGGGCATCGACAACAACAACTGCATCTAAACGACTGACCGCCCCGCTCAACGAGCGGGGCGGTTGTCATTATCAGCTTAGAAATTCCCTTATCTGGTCGCGGGAGACGCCGACACCGGCGACGGCGTCGAGTTTCAGTTTGCCGCCGTCGGCGCGGAACGACGGGACGGCCCAGACGCCGTGCGTCTCATAAGCTAAATCGTTGGCTTTATTCTGCCGCTCGCGCAGCTCGGCGGAGCCGAGCTTTTTGCGCAGCGCGTCCGCGTCTATAACGGACTCGACCGCCGCGATGACGGAATCCCTGTCCGTCGGCTTTGCGGAATGCGCCGTGAAAATCGCATTAAAGAGCAGGTCGTTAAACTTTATCATATCGGCGCAGAGGTCAATCGCAATCAGCGACGCCTGGACAAAAAAGTCGTCGTAGTTACCGTAATCCGCTTCGCGCGGCTCAACCTCGCACGGTCGCCAGATGATTTTTGCGTCGGGCAGCTCCGCGAGAACAGCTTTGAGATCCTCATACCCTTTCAGGCAGAACGGGCAGGAATACGCGAAGAAGATCTCCGTATCTCTCATTCGATGATCCCCTTTTCGATTTTCGCCATAAGGATTTCCAAAACGCCCTCGTCAATATCCTCCTGCGCGATAATGCCGACGCTCAGGCTGGATTCAAGCGCGGCGACAGCCTCTTTGAGATTGGGCGGATTGAAGAAAACCGTCAGGCCTTCCAGCTCCGCCGTCGTCGCGTTGAAGCCGATTACATCGGCGTTGGTGATGCTGTCGTTCGCGGCGAGAAACAGCGGCGTCTTGGAGAAGCCCTGCGTTTTAGTGAGCATTTCCGTCGCCATCGCCTCGGTTTCGACATTCGTCACCGAATAGAGCAGTCCGCCGACGGGCTTCGCGGTGATCGCGTTCTGCGTCGCGCGACCCGCCTGATAGACGCGCTCGTACTCCGTCAACACCTCCGGCGTGACGAAAAACAGCTGATAAATGCGCTCCGACTGCGTCATACCGTCAAGAATCGCGGCGGCTTGGGCGCGCACCTCAATCTTCGGGTCGGGCGTCGTTTCCACAATGACCGGCGTTACAACCGGATCGGAGACGACTGGCTCTTCATAGGTTCCCGGAGGCGCGGTAGTTCCCGGAGGCGCGGTGGCGACGGGCGGCGGAAGTTCGCCGCGCGGCGGCGCGATCTTGGAACTCAGCGATATAATTACGGCAATGCAGGACACAAGAGCAAAAGCCAGCACAATGATTACGCCGTTTTTCGCGTTCTTATTGGCGAATGCCAACGCGGCATTGACGACGTCCTTCGCGTTCTTACTCGTTTTTTTATTGGTTGTCTTGCTTTTCTTTGTGTTCTTGCCTTTGGTGACCTTCATAAGCACATCTCCCTTTTGTGCATAATACCGCACTAAAAGGGAGATGTCAAGGTTTCTGCGACAAATTCTGTCAAAAGATGACTATTACGGCAGGTATTTCAGCGGGTCAACGCTCTCGCCTTTCAGCGTCATCGCGTAGTGCAGATGCGTCACCTCGCCCGTTTCGCCGAGCGCGGTTTTGCCTACGGAACCGATTACGGAGCCGAGCGCGACATTGTCTCCGACGGCGACGGCGGGCTGCGCCGCAAGGTTTGAGTAGATTGACGCGAGACCGAAACCGTGGTCGATTACGACCGTCGTGCCGAACATATCGTCCTCGCGGATCTCGCTGACGGTGCCGTCGCACGCGGCCTGAACCTTGGCTCCGAGCGCGGCGGAGAAGTCCACGCCCGCGTGGGTGCGCCAGTCACCGAGCGTTTTGCTGTAAACGAGCGCGTCAACCGAATACTGCATTGAGATTTCACCCGCGACGGGGCGCGCGAACAGCAGATCTGTGATGGTTTTTTTCGGCGGAGCCGCTGTCGGCTCCGGCTGTATCGGCAGAACCGACGGCGTCGGAACGGGCGTCGGCAGCTCGGTCGGTTTTGCTGTCGGCGGCGCGTCTTGGGTCGCGTTCGTGTTCGGGGTCGCGCTTGGCGTCGCAGTCGGCTTTTCGGGTGCGAACGCCGCCGTGTCCGGCGTGGGAGCCGGATTCACCGCGCCGATTTCGGAATAGTCAACGTAATAGCCGCTGCCCTCCTCGCGCCCCGTCAGGACGAGTGACCACGCGGACACTCCGATTACGGCGGCGCAGGCGAACAGGACTATGTAGAAGCCCCGTCCCGCCAGAAATTTGGCTGCTTTTTGCGCGAAAGTCTTTTTTTCGTTCATTGTGAATACCTCCGGAAGAATTTGGTTACGGCTGTATTCTTGCCTCTTGCAAAAAAATTTATACGGATAAAAACCATTTTATTGAAATTTTAGTTTTGACGTGTTACAATGGGTTACATCAATTAAATTCAAGGAGGCATTTAACAATGTCAGAACAATTAAAGGGCAAAGTCGCGCTTATCACCGGCGGAGGCTCAGGCATCGGAGCCGCAATCGCAAAGCGTTATGTCGCAGAGGGTGCGAAGGTCGTCATCACGGGCCGCCGCGTCGCGAACCTGCAAGAGACCGTTGACGCCTGCCCCAAGGGAACCGTTCTCCCGTTCGCGGGCGACGTTCAAAACCCTGAGGACTGCGAAAAAATGATCAACGCGACCGTCGAATTCGGCGGCGGCAAAATCGACATCCTCGTCAACAACGCGGGGATTGACTCCCCCGCCGGTTCCGTCGCGGACCTCGCGCCGGAATCGTTCCGCAAAATCCTTGAAACAAACCTGTTCGGCTCGTTCTACACGATGCACTTCGCGATTCCGAAGTTCATTGAGCAGGGCGGCGGCGTAATCGTCAACGTCGCGTCCCTCGCCGCGCTGCGCTGCCCGCCCGCGCTGCCCGCGTACATCGCGTCCAAGCACGGTATCGTCGGTCTGACGCAGAGCGTCGCGAACGACTACGGCAAGTACAACATCCGCGCGAACGTCATCTGCCCGGGAGCGACCGCGACGGCTATGCTCGAAAACGCTATGGCCGGCCTCGCGGAGCAAAAGGGCACGGATATCCCCGGCGCGCTGAAATTCCTGACGCGCTTCACGCCGCTCGGCCGCGCCGCCGCGCCGGAGGAAATCGCGGGAGCCGCGGTGTTCTTCGCGTCCGACGATTCGAGCTTCATCACCGGCGCGGTGCTGCCGATTGAGGGCGGCGCGAGCGTCGTTGACCCGTGCGGCAGTTCTACAAGCGACGCCGGACTTGACTGGGGCGGCGGGCAGCACTAAATGCAAAAAATCCCGTTTTTTGAAGTTTTGCCGGAGCTGAAAGGCGCGGGTTTACCGCGCCTTTTCGGCTCCGCCGTCATCACCAACATCGTCGTGGACAAGACGAAAACCGGTCTGGACATTCAGGCCGAATTCACGGAGACCCTGTCGTCCGACGACAAGATTTCCGCCGAGGCGCGGATTCGCGCGAAGCTCGGCTTCGCGCGTGTCACGGTGACTGCCGTTTCCGCCGACGCGGGTTCCGACGACCCGTCTCCCGCAAAAACGCCCAACAAAACTGTCGCGGCGTCGAGGACGCCGCCCCCGGCAAAAGCCGCGGCGAAAAAGCCGTCGCCCGCCGGTACCGCGCTGCTCGGACGCGTGCCGACGGGTTCGCTGACCGCGCTCGGCGACATTGACCCGACGTTCGGCAGCGTTACCGTTGAGGGCGATATCTTCAACGTCGATAATCTGACGACGCGCAACGGCAAGGAGATTCTGCGCTTTGACGTCACCGATTACACCGGCTCAATACGCATAAAAAAGTTCCCCGACGAAGAGGACACGGAGCGGCTGAAACGCGCGCTCAAAGTCGGCACGCGCCTGCGCGTATCCGGCAAGGTCACCGCCGACAGGTACGAGAACAACGACATTGTAATCGACCCCGCTAACATCGCCATCGTGCCGAACGCCGAAAAGCGGCACGACAACGCGAAAGTCAAACGCGTTGAGCTGCACTTACATACAAAAATGTCCGCTATGGACGGTCTCTGCGACACGGAGACCGTGATTCGCCGCGCCCACGAGTGGGGACATCCCGCAATCGGGATCACCGATCACGGCGTCGTGCAGTCGTTCCCCGACGCACAGCATACCGAGGATTCCAAGGGTATGGAGGACACGCGCGTACTCTACGGCGTTGAGGGATACTATATTAACGACGTGGACTCGCGCCCCGGAATTTTCGGGGAGCTTGCGAGGACGCTCGGCGACGAGATCGTCGTCTTTGACATTGAAACCACGGGACTGTCGTCCTATAACGATAGAATTACAGAGATCGCCGCCGTCACGATGAAGAACGGCGAGGTTATTTCCGACTTCCACACCTACGCGAATCCCGAAATGAAAATACCGTTCAACATCACGGAAATGACGGGAATCACGAACGAAATGGTCAGGGACGCGCCGTCGCAGGCGGAAGCGGTCCGCGCGTTTCTCAATTACGCGGACGGGCGGACTATGGCGGCACACAATGCGTCGTTTGACCTCGGCTTCATCTATGAGGCGTGCTGGCAGGCGGAAATTCCGTTTGATCCGTCGTGCCTCGACACGCTCGCGCTCGCGCGGGCGTTCTTCCCCGACCTGTACAACCACAAACTGCCGACGGTTTCCGAGGCGTTGCGGCTGCCGAAGTTCGACCACCACCACGCGCTCGCGGACGCGACGACGACGGGTCACATCTGCGCGGCGTTCATCAATATGCTGCGCGAAAAGGGCTGCGAGAGCGCGTCCGATATCAACGCGTTTGTGTTCGCCGCGCCGTCGAAATACAAGCCGCGCACGAACCACATCATCATCTACGTCACGCGGCAGGACGCGCTGAAAAACCTGTATAAAATCGTGACCGATAGCCATTTGGAGCATTTTTCGCGCAATCCGATTATGCTGAAAAGTCAGTTGCTGCAATACCGCGACGGCCTTTTAATCGGCTCCGCCTGCGAAGCCGGAGAGATTTTCGGGGCGATTGAGCGCGGGAGCCGGTACGACAAGCACCGGCTTGCGAAGTTCTACGACTACCTCGAAATTCAGCCGCTGTGCAACAATATGTTTATGCTGAAAGGCGACAAGCCGCGCGCGAAAAGCGAGGAACAGCTGCGCGACTTCAACCGCGCGATTGTTCAGCTCGGACGCGAGACGAAGCGACTCGTCGCCGCGACGGGGGACGCGCATTTCATCGACCCGGAGGACGAGATTCACCGGACGATTCTGCTGAACGCGAAGGGCTATGACAACGCGCTCGACCCGCTGCCGCTGTATTTCCGAACGACGGACGAAATGCTCGACGAGTTCGCGTACCTCGGCGCGGAGACCGCGTATGAGGTCGTCGTGACGAACACGAATCTGATTGCCGACAAGATCGAAAAGGTGCGGCCGCTTCCGCCAGCGAAGCAGCTTTTCGCGCCGAAGATTGAGAACAGCGCGGAGGACCTGAAAACGCTCGTCTACGGCAAGCTGCGCGAGCTTTACGGCGAGAACCCGCCGGAGCTGATTTCAACGCGCGTCGAGTCGGAACTGCACGATATTCTGGAACGCAATTACGACGTCATCTACATCACGGCGCAGCGGCTCGTCAAGGATTCGCTCGACCACGGCTATCTCGTCGGCTCGCGCGGGTCCGTCGGCTCGTCAATTGTCGCGTACCTGTCGGGGATTACGGAGGTCAATTCCCTGCCGGCGCACTACCGCTGCCCGAAGTGTTGTCACACGGATTTCGGCGCGGGCGCGGGTTACGGCTGCGGCGCGGATATGCCCGACGCTGTTTGCCCCGAATGCGGCGCGACATACAAAAAAGAGGGCTTTGACATTCCGTTTGAGACGTTTCTCGGCTTCGGCGGCGACAAGGTGCCGGATATTGACCTGAATTTTTCGGGCGAGTATCAGGCGAACGCGCACCGGTACACAAACGAGCTGTTCGGCTCTGATTACGTCTACCGCGCGGGGACGATTAACACGGTCGCGGAGAAAAACGCTTACGGTTACGTGAAAAAATACCTTGAAGCCCTCGGACGGACGGTTTCCAAGGCGGAGGAATCGCGCCTCGCGCTCGGCTGCGTCGGCGTAAAGCGCACGACAGGTCAGCACCCCGGAGGATTGGTCGTAATCCCGCAGGGGTACGAGATAACGGATTTCTGCCCCGCGCAGCACCCCGCCGACAAGGACGAGAGCGGCATTGTCACGACGCACTTCGAGTACCACTGTATGGAGGACAACCTCTTAAAGCTCGACGAGCTGGGTCACGACGACCCGACGATGCTGAAAATGCTCGAAGATTTGACGGGACTGCGCGCGGTCGATATCCCGCTCGACGACGCGGAGACGATGAAAATCTTCTCTTCTCCGGAACCGCTCGGCGCGCCCGCGGGCGACAAAATCGTCGGCGAAACCGGCTCCATCGGTATCCCCGAATTTGGCACGGGCTTCACGCGCGGAATGCTGCGCGACACGCTGCCGGATAAGTTTTCGACGCTCGTGCGGCTGTCCGGATTTTCGCACGGGACGGACGTTTGGCTCGGCAACGCCAAGGACATTATCGTGAACAAAATCGCGGACATCGCCGAAACCATCGGCTGCCGTGACGACATTATGCTGTATCTGATTTCGCTCGGAATGGACCCGCGCCGCGCGTTCAAGATTATGGAATCCGTCCGCAAGGGGCGCGGACTGCCCGACGGCGCGGCGGACGAGATGACGCTGCTCGGCGTGCCGGACTGGTACATCAAATCCTGCGAAAAAATCAAGTACCTGTTCCCGAAGGCTCACGCCGTCGCGTACGTGATGATGGCGTTCCGCATCGCGTGGTTCAAGGTTCACCGGCCGCTCGCGTTTTACAGCGCGTATTTCTACCGCCGCAGTCAAAAGGACGGCTTCGACGCGCAGATAATGACGCGCGGACTGCCGTTCGTGGACGCGAAAATCCGCGAGCTGAACCAGCTTCCGGAGCGCGTCCGCACGGCGAAGGACAACGACCTCTTAACCACGCTTGAAGCGTGTCACGAGTTCTATGTGCGCGGGTTTGAGTTCCTGCCGATTGATTTGTACGAGTCCGACGCGGTGAAATTCGAGGTCGCGGGCGACGCCGCCCTGCGCCCGCCGTTTGTCGCCGTCGCGGGCCTCGGAGAGATTGCGGCGCGGGAGATTGCAATCGCCCGCGAGGGGCGGACATTCGTCGCAATCGACGACTTTGAGCAGGCGTGCGCCAAGGTCTCGACGGCGCACATCGACGCACTCAAAGAGCTTGGGGCGTTCGGCGATTTGTCCGAAACGAGCCAGATGACGCTGTTTTAGGGGAACAAAAGTAATAGCCATTACAAAGGGTATTGAGGTGATATTTATGCAGGTCACGCACTTCTCCGATTTGATTGCGTACGCGAAAACGGCGGCGCGGCGGCCGGTCGTCGCGCTCGTCTGCGCGGACGACGCGCACAGCCGCGGCGCGCTCACGCGCCTGGAACGCGAGGGTGTTCTTACCGCGCTGCTGTGCGGCGATTCGTCGGACAGGGAGGGCGCGCTCGCGGAGGCGGTGGAGCATATCCGCGCGGGCCGCGCCGACGCGATTATGAAGGGCAATATCGAAACCTCGGATTTCCTGCACGCTATACTGAAACGCGAAAACGGACTGCGCGGCAGCGGCTTGCTGTCGGCTATCGGGCTGTACGAGATGCCGAACTATCACAAGATTTTCGCCGTGACGGACTTCGCGATGAACACAACCCCCGACCTCGCGGCGAAGCGCGCGATTATCGAAAACGCCGTCGCGCTCCTGCGGAAACTCGGCATTGAAACGCCGAAAGTCGCCGTGCTTTCGGAGGCGGAACACGTCAACGCGAAAATCCCCGCCTCCGTTGACGCGGCGGAGCTGAAACGGCTGAACGCGAGCGGCGAAATTGCAAATTGCGTAATCGAGGGCCCGATTTCGATTGACCTCGCGATGAGCCGCGAGGCCGCCGAGATTAAGAGCTATTCGTCACCCGTCGCGGGCGACGCGGATTTGCTCGTCGTGCCGGACGTGGTTGCGGGGAACCTGCTCGTCAAGTCGCTTACGATGTTCGGCGGGGCCGTCACGGCTGGGACGATTCTCGGCGCGAAAATCCCCGTGATTATGACGTCGCGCTCCGCGTCGGAGGACGACAAATATTACTCTATTGCGCTGGCGGCCGTCGCCGCGTCGGAGGGCTGATATGTACCGAATTTTGGCGATTAATCCGGGTTCCACGTCCACGAAAATTGCGCTTTTTGAGGACGGCGCGGAGCTTTTCCGCGAAACCGTGCGCCACGCGCCGGCGGAGCTGGCGGCGTTCCCCGACGTGCAGTCTCAGTTGGATTTCCGCGCCGCGGCGGTCGAGAACGCGCTGGCGGAACGGCGGGTTGAGCTTGCGGAGATTGACGTTTTCGTCGGGCGCGGCGGCGGACTTCTGCCCGTAGAGGGCGGCGTTTACGTCGTCGATGATTTCCTGTGCGACCACGCGTCGCGCGGAATGTCGGGTCAGCATCCGGCGCAGCTCGCGGCGCAGATTTGCAGACAGTACGCGGACAGGTTCGGCAAGCCCGCGTTCGTCGTGAATCCGCCGGACACGGATGAATTTATCGACGTTTCGCGCGTCACCGGTCTGCGCGGCGTCGAGCGCGAATCGCACGTCCACGCGCTGAACCAAAAGGAGATTGCGCTGCGCTTTTGCAAGGAGCGCGGACTCAAATACGAGGATACGAACCTCGTAATCTGCCACCTCGGCGGCGGGATTTCCGTCACGGCGCACAGGCGCGGGCGAATGATTGACTCGAACGACGTCCTCGGCGGCTCCGGCCCGTTCACGCCGAACCGCTCCGGCGATTTGCCGTATATTAAGGTTCTGGATCTGGCGTTTTCGGGCGAGTACACGCAGAAGCAGCTCGTTGACCGTCTGAACAAAAACGGCGGATTGACGGACCTGTTCGGCACGGCCGACGTGCGTGAGCTTCTGCGGCTCGCCGACGGCGGCGACGAGCGCGCCGCACTCGTTTTCGACGCGATGGTTTACAGCGTCGCGAAGTACGCGGGCGCGATGGCGGTCACCCTGCGCGGGGACACGGACGCGATTATCCTGACGGGCGGGATTGCGAACGAGCGCGCGTTTACCGATAAGCTCACGGAATATCTCGCGTGGATTGCGGAGGTCGTCGTAAAGCCCGGCGAGTTTGAGCTTGAAGCCCTCGCGGCGGGCGCGCTGCGCGTTTTATGCGGTGAAGAGACTGCAAAACGGTACACGGGCGCGCGTCGGTAAATTTTTATATCTTTTCACCAATATTTCACTTGTCTTAACGGTTCGTTTGTGGTAAAATGCTTCCATTAACATATTAATATCAGAAAGGACACAACTACAATGGCTGAAACCTATTCTAAGTACTCCAAGCTATTCACGCCTATCAAAATCAACGGAGTCGATTTCAAGAACCGCTTTATCCTCGCGCCCCCGTCCCCGAACCTCGCGGCTCCCGACGGGAAAGTGACGCATCAGTTCGTGGACTGGTTCCGTATGTTCGCAAAGGGCGGCGCGTCCATTCTCTACGTCGGCAACTCGTCGATTGACATCACCGAGTGTAAAGACGAAGAGTGTCAGCTCGACTTATCCTCCGACAGCACGATTCTGCCGATGTCCTGGTACGCGGAAATGGCGCAGGAATTCGGCTGCCACGCGTCCTTAGAGGTCAACCACAACGGTAAAGACACGACGTTTGAAGCCGTCGGTCACCTGCCGTTCTCGTCCTCCCCGATTCCGGGCGATTCCGAGAAAATGCGCGCTATGATGGCCGGCCGCGAGCCGCGTGTCCCGATTGAAATGGACCAGGCGAAGATTGACGAGACCGTTCTGAAATACGCCAACGCGTGCCGCCGTATGCAGCGCGCCGGAATGGACGTCGCGCTTCTGCACGGCGGACACGGCAACCTGCTCGCGCAGTTCACCAGCCCGCACTACAACAAGCGCACCGACAAGTACGGCGGCTCCGTGGAGAACCGCGCGCGCTTCGCGATTGAGGTCGTCGAAAAGACCCGCGAGCTGTGCGGACCGAATTTCGTCATCGACTACCGCATCTCTGCCGACGAGATTATCGGCGACGGTATGCACATCGACGAGACGATTAAGCTGCTGAAAATCCTCAAAGAGCACGGCGTCGATATGTTCAACGTCTCCGCCGGTCTGCATTCCGAGGGTATGATGGCGTTTATGAGCTACTGGCTCCAAGGCTACACGATGGACCGCGGCTACAACGTCCACTGGGCGCAGAAAATCAAGGATGCGTTCCAGGGCGACATTCTCCTCACGGCTGTCGGCTCGATCGTCAACGTAGACGTCGCGGAAGAGATTCTCGACAAGGGCTACGCCGATTTCGTCGCAATGTGCCGTCCGCTTATGGCGGATCCGGAGATGCCGGCGAAGGCCGCCGCGAATAAGCGCGACGAAATCCGTCCCTGCATTCGCTGCAACGCGTGCGCTATGCGCCTCGGCGGACCGAAAGTCATCAACTGCGCGATCAACCCGATTTCCGGTATGACGTCGTACCTGCGCGATATGGAAGTTCCGCTCGCCAAGACGAAGAAGAAAGTCGCCGTTATCGGCGCGGGTCCCGCGGGTCTGACGGCCGTTGACACGCTCGTTCAGCGCGGACACGAGGTCTATCTCTACGAGAAGTCCGGCGAAATCGGCGGACAGGTTCTGCCGGCGGCGGCGGCCGACGTCAAATCGGATATGAAAGATTATCTGAAATGGCTGCAAGTCCACCACAACCGCATCATAAAAGATTCCGGACAGGTCAAGCTGCTGCTGAACACAGAGGCGACGCCGGAGCTTATCGAAAAAGAGAAGTTTGACGCGATTATCGTCTCCGTCGGCGGCGAGCCGATTATCCCGCGCAGCATTCCGGGCATTGACAAGCCGAGCGTTCTCTGGGCGGCGGACGCGCAGACCACGTATCGCGGCAAGCTCGGCAAGAAAGTTCTTGTCGTCGGCGCGGGCGACGTCGGCATCGAAGCGGCACTGGATTTCGCCGACCAGGGCATTGAAGTCGAGATTATCGACATTCTTCAACGCGGCGGCGGCTTCGGCGGTATGGGTTCGCCGACGAGTATGTACAACGACCCGAACACCCCGAAGGGCTACTACACCAACCAGAGCCTGAACAACCTGCTCGACCAGAAGGGTATCAAGATTCAATGGGGTACCGGACTCGGCGAGGTCACCGACAAGGGCGCGGTTCTGAAATTGGCCGACGGCACGACGAAAGAGATTGAGGTTGACCAGGTTCTGCTCGCGATGGGTCTGCGTCCGCGTTCCGACCTCGCGGAGAGCTTCCGCCACAGCGCGCCGGTGACGTCGATTCACATCGTCGGCGACGCGAAAGCGGTCGGCGGCAACCTGTCCTTCGCGATTAACGGCGCATTCCAGGCGGCTCTTCACATTTAGTAAACTAAATGTTCCTCGGCAGGTGCAGCCTGCCTGCGGGAACTCGGCGGGCTTTGCCCGCCGAGATTCACGCCGCTTCGCGGCGGCTCGCGCTTTGCGCGAGCTACATAGGAGGTCGCTATGTCAACACTGACCCCAAAAGAAAACTATCTGCGCGTGCTGAGGGGCGAAATTCCTGATTTCGTCCCCTCCTTCTACGAGCCGTATGCCGATACGATTTGGCTTGACTACTATTTCAAGCCGACGTACGCGCCGGACGGCTTCAACTTCTCGCCCTGGGGCGTGCGCTATGTCGGCTCACCCGACCTCAATATGGGCGGGATTCCCGAACCGAACTTCATCATCCTGCGCGATATCACCAAGTGGCGCGACGTGATTAAAAACCCCGGCACCGGAAACATTGACTTTGAAAAATACTACACGAAGTCCATTGAAGGGCGCGACCGCGAAAATCAGGCTCTCGTCGTCGCGGGAGGCGAGTATTTCCAGACGCTCGTGAGCTTTATGGGCTTTGCGGAGGCGGTTATGGCGATGTTTGAGGAGCCGGACGAGGTTTACGCGCTGCTCGACTACATCTCGGAATATAATATAGAGATAGCAAAGCAGAGGATTCGATATACAAAGCCCGACATCTATATGGTGTCTGACGACTGCGCGGCGGCTATGCACCCGTTCTTTTCGCCGGATATGTACAAACGGCTGATTAAGCCGTTCCACAAAAAGCACGCGGACCTCGCAAGGGAGAATAACCTTTGCATTACGAAGCACGACTGCGGTCACGCCGAGGCGTTTATCCCCGACTGGATTGAGATGGGCGTTTCCGGCTGGAACCCCGCGCAGGCGGTGAACGATTTACGCGCAATCAAGCAGACCTACGGCGCGAAGTTCACGCCCGACGGCGGTCAGTGGGAATATATTTCCCGCGATTTCGACCTCACGACGGACGACGGGCTGATTGCCGCCGTAGACGAATACGTCGCGGCGTTCGCGCCCGGTGGCGGGTTCGTGTTCTCCGCAATGCCGCCGTTTGATCCGCAGCATATGGAGGACTTCGGGCGGCGCAACGAGCTGGTCCGCAATTATTTCTTTGACAAGATTCGCAATTATTACAATTAAAGGAGCAAATTTATTATGGGTATTCTTGAAGGCAAAGTGGCCCTCGTCACCGGTTCCGGTCAGGGCATCGGCCGCGCTATCGCGCTGCTGTTCGCGGAGCAGGGCGCGAAGGTCGTCACCAACAACCGCAAGCCCGGCGGCTCCGCACCGAGTATGGTCTCGCCGGAGCAGCTCGCGAAGCTCTCCGCCGAGGAACGCGCGACGTTCGACAAGGGCTATGAAAGCACGAGCGGCGACGCGGAATCCACCGCCGCGCTGATTAAGTCCAAGGGCGGCGAGGCGACGCCCTGCTACGCCGACATCACTAAACTCGAAGACGCGAAAAAGCTCATCGACTTCACCGTCGCGACTTACGGCCGCATTGATATCCTCTGCAACGTCGCGGGCGGTTTCGGCTTCTCGCCGATTGAGGACATCACGGACGAGCTTTGGGACCGCGTGAACGGCGTCAAGCCGCGCGGCTACTGGCACACGCTGAAATACGCCGTGCCGGTTATGAAAGCTCAAAAATCCGGCCGCATTATCCTCTGCGCGTCCCCCGCGTTTATGGGCGACACGCTGACCCACGCCGAATACTGCGCGGCCAACGCCGGCGTTATCGGCCTGACCCGCGCCGCCGCGATTGAGCTGCGCCCCCACGGCATCACCGTCAACTGCTTCGCCCCCGCCGCCGCGACGCGCGCGAGCTATGAGCTGGAAGCCGCGAAAAAGACTCACGACAAGGGCATCATCGCCGAGGGCAGGACATATATGGAGATGGGCGAGCTGCCCGGACCCGAACACGTCGCGCCGTTCGTCACCTACCTCGCCTCGCCGAACTCCGAAAAGGTTTCGGGCGCGGTGTTTATGGTGATGGGCAATATGATCAACCGTTTCCAGGACCCGACATCGGCGAAAATGCTGTTCAAGCAGGCCGCGGAGCCGTGGACAATCGACGAGCTGCTCGACAAAGAGGGCGAGCTGTTCGAGGGTTATAAGAGCTTGGCGGACTAAATATGAAAAAACTGCTCATATCCGTTCTCGCGCTCGCGCTCATTTTCACCCTCGCGCCGCAGGCCGCGGCGGTATTTACGGAGCCGGAAACGGCCGCCGACAAACTCCACACGCTCGG
Source organism: Oscillospiraceae bacterium (assembly GCA_031261745.1). Classification (GTDB taxonomy): domain Bacteria; phylum Bacillota; class Clostridia; order Oscillospirales; family Oscillospiraceae; genus JAIRRO01. The sequence goes on along the minus strand of JAISJC010000116.1, from coordinate 20,149 downwards.
ACTTTTCAACGGCGTCGGCGACAACGCGGACGGGACGCCGAATTACGACCTGGATCGCGCGCCGACGCGTGCCGAGGCGGTTACGCTGCTCGTCCGCCTGCTCGGTCGCGAGGCGGAGGCGAAAGCGGGAGCGTGGACTACGCCGTTCACCGACGTGGATGAATGGGCGTTGCCGTACGTCGGCTACGCATACGCCAACAAGCTGACAAACGGTATCAGCGAAACCTTGTTCGGCGGTGCCGGTCAGGTCACGGCGACGCAGTATATCACGTTTGTCCTCCGCGCGCTGGGTTACACGTCCGGCGTAGATTTCGCGTGGGACAGCGCGTGGACGCTGTCGGACGCCAAGGGCTTTACGGACGGGCGTTTCAACGCCGAAACGGCGGCTTTTACGCGAGGCGACGCGGCGGCGGTGTCCTTTGACGCACTGTCGGCGACGGATATGAACACAGGCAAAGCCCTGTTTGAGACGCTTCTCGACAAGTCCGCGATTACCGCGGAAGCCGTTAAGAGCGTCGGACTGATTAAGGATAGCATTACCGTGAGCATTCCGAAGCTGCCGCAGACAATCATCGGCGGCGGTAAGAACGTCCGCTGGGGCGTCGATAAGGTCAATCCCGCAGACTTTGACCAGACCATAAGCATTACCGCGATGAGTTATACGCAGACGTACGACGCGGACAAGAACAAGGTAGCGTTGACGTTCTCGTTTTCCGGCTCGCTCCTGACGCCGACCGGTTCGGCGTTGTCGAGTGCGACGCTGCTTTTCGATATCGGTTACCTGAAAGGCACGACCTTTGTCGAGGAAATGACGTTCAGCATTGTGCTGCCGCTGACCGGTGCGGAACGGAGCTTTGAGAACATTACAAAGGAAATTCCCGCCTCCTTTACGCCGGGAACGGACTATATCATCAGGTTTCCGGGTGTTGACGGCGAGTGGATATCCTAAAATTTCCTCTCATATTCGCCGCACCGCCGGCTATAATATGATTGTCAGCCAAGCTGACGGCACGAGGTCCCACATCAGACCGGAACCGTGCAAAGTCAACTCCGAAGAAACACTTGTGTTAAGCGGAATGATTGACGGCAATGGCGAAAGGTCATAAGGACCGAAATGTGTGTAAACGCCCCGCTCAACAGAGCGGGGCGTTGCTGCGTTATTTATGCCAACCACCGATTGCCCGTTTTGGCGCACCAAACTACGGTGCAAAGACACTTCGCCTCGTCGTCCGTCGGCGAACGCAAAAAGCCGTTATTTTCAAGCATATACAGTATCGCGTAGTGAACCGCCGAAAAGCGCGTGGTTTTCACATACAGCCGCTCGTCCTCGGACAGGAACGCCGGAATTTCCGGCTCAAACAGCCGCCCCACGCCCTCGATGCACTCCACGAACATATCCTCGCCAAGCTCCGCCGCAATCTCGTCGAGAATCGCCGTGAGCCGCCCGTACTCCTCCTCCGAGAAGAACGGAATCAGCATTTTCGGCTTGCCGTCCGTGACGCTCACATAGCCTAACTTCACCTGATTTGCTATTATGAGCTTGTCGTACTCGTTCGGCTCCTCGCCGCCGCGGATTATTTGCGCGATTCGCGCAAGCTCAACGACGTTCGGGAATTCGAGCTTTATCCCGAGGTCCATTCTCCCCCGTCCCATAACGGTGACGGAGTACGCCTTCACCCCGCCTCCCAAATCTTCGCTGTTCTGCCAAACTCCCGCGGCCTTGAAGTTCTTATGCTCCGCAATTTCCTCCGCCGTGAATTCCGTCTGCGTGTCGTACCAGTCGTCGTCGATGATTCGCGTGTTGACCCAGTGCTGCGACCCGTCCTTGCGGTGCGGATAAAAGTCATACGCCAAGTGACTGCCCGCGCGCTCCAGCACGGCGGTAAGCGAGGCGTAATACAGCCGGCTTATCGTCAGCGGAAGCAACGCCCACAGTACGGTGTCGCGGTCGAGGTCGCTCCCCAAAAATCCGATATCGCGTATGCGCTCGTACCGCTCGGCGAACGCGTTGTAAATCCGTTCGGCGTAGGGCGGTATCTCGCGGTTGATGTGCAGCGTTTCCATCACGCTGTACCGCTCCCGCGAGATGAAAAACGTCGTCTGGTACTTGTTTTTCTCCACGACCTTGAGGTAGTCCATAAAGACAAGCTCCTCAATGTGATATTCTAAATACGCCGCCGCGACGGAGAGCTTTCGCGCTATCTCCTCGACGGTGAGCGGCTTGCCGTAGCACACTATGAGAATGTTGTCCACGAGCCTGTCCTCGCCCATTCCCGCCATATTGTGTTCAGGCGTGGTGCTGCCGTCAAGCCCTCCGACGAGCTTTTGCGGCGTATAGCTCAAATTATCTGCCATTTCTATCCCAACTTTCAGTTTATTCTTAATTTCCCCGATGTGCCAGCGGACGGTGGACTGCGGAATCCCAAGCTCGCGCGATATCTCCGCGCCCGTCCTGCCGTCGAACCAGAATCTCAGCGTGATTTTTCGGTGCAGCGCGGACAGGTACGCAATCTCGCGGCGCAGCCGCTCCGCAGTATCGCTGCGCTCCGCGTCGCTCTCTATGTCCTCACCGCTGCGCTGCTCGGCGAGCGCGGAGAGGTCGAGGTTGCGCCAGTGCTTTTTGTTCGCGCGAACGAAATTCGACCAGGTGTAGCAGCAGAGCGTGTACACGAAGCCGTCGAGGTCGGCGATTTTCTCGTGTCGCCGCAGGGCGTTCGTCAGCTGCGCGAGAATCTCCTGCGACAAATCCTCCGCCGCCGTGACGTCCCGCGCCCTGGCGTACGCGAAGCCCATAATCTTTTTCGCGTAGCGCGTTATCAGCTCGTCGTTCAGCTTGATTGCAATCACCGTCCTTTGTGGTACCACGCTATACAAGTAGCGAAAATCGGGGAAATGTTGGGATAAATTCGCAAAAAAGCCGCCCGAAGGCGGCTTTCGTCATAATTTCTTCGCTTTGCCGAGGATAAAGTCCCGTAACCACGGGCCGACGTCCGGCGATTGGAGCGCGAAGTCAATCGTCGCTTCGAGAAAGCCGCGCAGGTTGCCGGTGTCGTACCGCCGCGCGTCAAAGTCCACCGCGACCATCGGGCTGCGCTTACACAGCTCGCGCAGACCGTCCGTCAGCCAAATCTCGCCGCCGTAGCCGGGTGCTGTTTTCTCCAAAATGTCGAAAATCTCGCTCGACAGCACGTAACGTCCGAGGATTGCGTAGTCGGAGAATTTCTCCTCCGGACGCGGTTTTTCGTTCATATCCGTGACCCGCATAATGCGCCCTTCGAGCGGGGAAACCTTCAACGACGAATACTTTGAGATGGATTCCGACGGCACGAGCTGCGTTCCGACGGCGGACGAGCTGTACTTTTCCGCCGCGTCAATGAGCTGTTTCATAACCGGCACCTCGGCCATCATCACGTCGTCGCCGAGCGAGACGACGAACGGCTCGTCGCCGACAAAACGCTTGGCGCGGTAGACGGCGTGGCCGGTGCCTTTCGTCTCCTTTTGGCGCACATAGAAGATGTTCGCCATATCGGCGGTGCGGCGTACGGCGGCAAGTTCCTCGAACTTTCCGGCGCGTTCGAGACGCTCTTCAAGCTCCGGCGTGTAGTCGAAATAGTCGTCCATCGCGCTTTTCGCGCGGTTCGTGACTATGAGAATATCCTCGATTCCCGACGCGACGGCCTCCTCGACGATGTATTGAATCACGGGCTTGTCCACGAGCGGGAGCATCTCTTTCGGTACGGTTTTCGTCGCGGGCAGCATTCGTGTGCCGAAGCCCGCGGCGATAATAACCGCTTTTGTAACCTTCATTGTTGGTTGTCCTTTCGCATAGAAAATTCGCAGCCGCAGTAACTTTGGCGGTACAGGTCAAACTGCTTCGACAGGTCGATACTGCGCTTGTAGCCGTCTTTTTTCTTGAAATCCTGCGCGAGCCACGCAACGCCGAACTCGGCCGCGGCGTCTTCGCCTATGGCGTTCACGTCCTCCGCGCTCTTGCGCGGGCCCGTTGTGATCGTCGTCGTGAGCGCGTCAAAACCGAGCTGCTTCGCCGTACGCGCCGTCTCGCGCAGGCGCAGTGCGAAGCACTTGCGGCAACGCTCGCCGCCCTCCGGTTCCTCTTCGAGTCCCTGCACGGCGGCGACAAAATCGGCGTGATTATAGTCCGACGTCATCAACTCGATCGCGGGGCGCGTCGCGCGGTGCGACGCCCAGACAAACGAAAACTCAACGAGCAGACGGTGCTGCTCGCGGAGTCTTTTCGTATATTCGTCTTCGGGAAAAATGTTCGGATTGCAATAGAACACGGTTATTTCGTGTCCCTCCTCGACGAGCTGTTCAAGCGCGACGGTGGAACACGGGGCGCAGCAGGAATGCAGCAGGAGCTTCACAGATACTTGCGGATGCGCTCCGTCGCCTCGGCAATGTCGGCGGAAACCATCATCGTAAATTTAACACCCTCGCGCTCGGCAAAAGTTGCCACCCAGTCAAAGAAGTCCTCGGCTTCGGGTCCGATTTTCGCGCCGATTAAACCGAGAACGCTGTCAATAAAGATGTGCGTGATGTCGAAATTGCCGGCGCGCAGGCCGGAAATGAAGCCCTTTAAGAAATCGAAGCTGTTGACTCCGTAGTCCTCGGTTTCGACAAGGCGCACCGCGTGCGGAATGTCGAAGGTCAGGCGTTTCGCTTTTTCGATGCAGACGATATTGCCCTGCTCGTCTTTCAGCGCGGAATTTACAAGCTCGATAAACAATTTCGTCTTGCCGGAACCTTTAAGCCCCATTATAAGTTTAAGCATAGTATGCCTCCTTAAATTTCATTTGTACCTGTATTTTACCAAAAAACAAGCTAATATGCAAGAGTTATTTCAGTTTTGCCCGCATAATCGTCTTATAGGCTTCGACGCCGGGCTGGTCGAACGGATTCACGCCGTCAATGCAGGCCGAAACGGCGCAGGCGTACTCGAAAAAGTAGAGCAGTGCGCCGAGCGACGCCTCGTTCAGCCCCGGCGCGATAATCTCCGCGACAGGGACGCCGCCGTCGATGTGCGCCGCGCGAACCGACTGCCGCGCAACGTCGTTCACGTCGTTCAGCCACCAGCCGCCGAGGAACGCGAAGCCGTCGTCAAACTCACGGTTCGGGGGGATTTCCACGTCGGTCGGGAGGCCCGTGAACGAGACAATCGTCTCGAACAGATTGCGCCGCCCGTCCTGAATATACTGACCCATCGAGTGCAAATCGCCGGAAAAGCTCACCGTCGCGGGGAAAATTCCGCGTTGCTGCTTGCCCTCGCTCTCGCCGAAGAGCTGTTTCCACCACTCGCCCAGATTGCGCGCGTCCGGCTCGAACGACGCGAGTATCTCCGTCGTAAAGCCGCCCGCATTCAGTTTTTGCCGCGCAGCGGCGTACGCGACCGCGGCCTCCAACCCGTCGCCGGCCTCCGCCGACGCGCCGCGCAGCAGTGCGGCGATGTCCAGTCCGCGCGCCGCCGCGGGCAGCAGACCCGACGCTGTAAAGACGCTGTAACGCCCGCCGACCTCCTCCGGAATGCCGAAAAGCTCGCAGCCCAAATTTTCAGCGTAGTCGCGCAGGGCGGATTTGTGTTCGCCCGCGACGACAAAAAGATGTTCCTTGAGTGCCTCTCCGTACCGTGCGCGTAAAAGTTTCAGCATCACGCGCAGCGCGGCGGCGGGTTCCGTCGTCGTGCCCGACTTGGACGTGACGACGACCGAAAACTCGCGCGATTGCAACGCGTTGCTGAGCCGCGCCATATGAACGCCGGAGAGGTTGTCGCCGGCGTAAAAAACCTCTTTTACGTCCCCGCGCCCCGGCAGGGCGTCGAGCAGGGCGCGCGCGCCGAGGCTCGACCCGCCCGCGCCGAGAACGACGAGCGCGTCGGACTGCTCCGCAATGCGCGCGCCGGCGGCGTTGAGTTTTGCGATGTCGGCGGCGGTGATATCGCTTGGGAGCGAAACCCAGCCGTGCATCGGCAGTTCGAGGACGCGCGCGCGCGCCGACTGCGCCGCCGCGATTGCGGCTTCGATTTCACTCTCCGCTACGAAGTTGTTAAGACCGGTGAGGTCAAGTTTTATCATTTGCGTACATTTCCTATTCCGCTGTTACGAACAGCAATTCGATGAATTTGCCGTAGATTTCGCCCCAGTTCAGCTTTTCGCTGGACTGGCTTGCGACGATTTTTACCTCGGCGAGGAGGGCGTCGCCGGACGTGATAGTCAGCGTGCCGACTTCGTCGCCGACGTTCACGGGCGCGAGCAGCTTATCCGCAAGTCTCAGTGTTTTTGTGATGTCCTTCGCCGACGCGCGCTCCACGAGGATTTTTTCCGTACCCACGACCTCCGGCTGAATGTACGCGGACTTGCCGAGATCCACGCGAATCGGCGGCAGAACGCTGTCCGGCCGCGCATCTACGGTCGTATACGCCGCAAAGGCGTAGCTGAGGAGCGTGCGCGAGTTCTCAAACCGTTCGTTCGACGTCTTGTCGCCGAGCGTCACGGCGATGTATTCAATCCCGTCGCGCTCCGCCGTGGCTGAAAGGCAGTAGCCCGCGCTGTTCGTAAAGCCCGTTTTCAGCCCCGTCGCGCCGTCGTAGTAGTGAATCAGGCGGTTCGTGTTGGCAAGCTCCGTCTCTCCGCCGCGCAGGTGGTCCTGCCAGATTGTCGTGTAATCGCGAATCATCGTGTGCGAAACCAGCGCGCGCGACATTTTAGCGATATCACGCGCCGTCGTCAGATGCTCCGCCGACTTGATCAGCCCCGTGCAGTTCGTGAAATGCGTGTTCGTCATTCCGAGTTCCGCCGCGCGCGCGTTCATCTGCGCGACAAAAGCCGATTCAGAACCCGCGATATGCTCGCCGAGGGCAACCGCCGCGTCGTTCGCGGAATTCACGACCGTGGCTTTTAACAGTTCGTGTACCGTCATACGCTCGTTTTCTTTGAGGTAAATCTGGCTGCCGCCCATACTCGCGGCGTGCGCGGACGCGACGACTTTGTCGTCCAGCGCAATCGCCTCGGCTTCAAGTGCCTCGACGGTCAGCAGGATCGTCATAATCTTCGTGACGCTCGCGGGTTCGCGTTGCTCGTCGGCATTTTTCTCAAAGATGATCGCGCCGGTTTCCTTCTCAACCAGAATTGCCGACGGCGATGAAATCTCCGGCGCGGCACCCGTAAAGACCTCTTCCGCCTCAGACAGCTCCGCTTCGTTATACTCCGCCGTGTCGATGTCCACCTCCGTCTCATTTTCCGCAAACGCGGTGAGCGGCGCGGCGATAAGCAGGAGCGCGAGAACTATAAGTAAAATTCGTTTCATTGTACAATCCCTCCCTTCCAAGGAGTATGTGAAAATATCCGGAATTATGACATTTGTATATAATACCACTAAAATAAACACTTGACAACACTTTTTCGCTGTGATATGCTGTTTATACAATTACATAAATGTTGCCGTGCCTTTCGGTCTAAGGTTTTTGCTATGACCGTCCGGCCTGAAACTTCGATTTATCGGGTTTCACGGGGTTGCTTCGGAAACGAAACAGCCTTCACAGCGCGAAAATCGCTCCGCGGTTTATCGCGCACCGAGAAGGAAACAGATCAGCGTTATCGCCGCCGTATTATATCTTCGGCGCGGTAACCGTTGCTTAATTTATTTGGGCAGCCTGTTTGATTCTCGAACAGGCTGCTGTTATTTTGCGGCAACATAAAAAGAAAAAGGAGAAAAACGATGAAGAAACTGCTATCCCTGCTCCTCGCGCTTGTGCTTGTGTTCGCGCTCGCCGCCTGCGCCAAGGAGGAAGCCCCCGTTGCAACCCCGTCCGCAACGCCGGTTGAAACCGCCGAAGTCCCGTCCGAGGAACCGGCCGCGGAGCCTGTCACGCTGACCGTTTTCGCCGCCGCTTCGATGACGGAGACGCTGACCGAAATCGCGGAGCTTTACAAGACCGCCGCGCCGAACGTCACCCTCGTCTACACGTTCGATTCCTCCGGAACGCTTTTGACGCAAATCCAGGAGGGCGCGGAGGCGGACGTATTCATCTCCGCCGCGCAAAAACAAATCAACACGCTCGACGACGCGGGCGCGCTGCTCGCGGGTTCGCGCTTTGACCTCGTGGAGAACAAGGTCGCGCTCGTCGTCCCCGAAGGCAACCCCGCCGATATTCGCGGCTTTAACGAGGTCGTAAACGCCTCTCTGATTGCGCTCGGCAATTCCGACGTGCCGGTCGGCGCGTATTCGGAAGAGATTTTCACGAATATGGGCATTTGGGACGAAATTCAGGACAAAATCACGTTCGGAACCAACGTCAAAGAGGTGACCTCGCAGGTCGCGGCTGCCGCCGTTGACTGCGGCGTCGTCTACGCCACGGACGCGTACTCCGCCGGACTTGAAATCGTCGCCGACGCTCCGGAGGGTTCGCTGAAAACTCCCGTCCTCTATCCCGCCGCCGTCCTCGGCGCGTCCGCCAATCCCGACGCCGCGCAGGCGTACCTCGATTTCCTCACGACCCCCGAAGCCGCCGCGGTATTCCAGTCCGTGGGCTTCGTTTTGGCTAAATAGCCTTTCATTCCCTCCTTTCCTATTGTCAAACGGGCGGCGTTATGGGGACGCTGCTCGTTTTGACATATAGACATTTTTCTTTTGACGTGTTACACTGATATCTGAGGTGCGATATGGATTTATTTCCCCTTTTTAATTCGCTGAGGGTCGCGGCGATTTCCACTGTCGTGACGTTTTTCGCCGGAATTTTCGCGGCGTATTATATCGCGCGCGCTCCGCGCGGACTGCGCGGCGTGGTTGACGTGATTCTGACGCTGCCGCTCGTGCTGCCGCCGACGGTCATCGGCTTTTTTCTGCTGAAAATTCTCGGGCCGCGCGGTCCCGTCGGCGCACTTTTTGAGATTCGGCTCGTTATGCGCTGGTACTCCGCGATTTTTGCGTCCGTCGTCGTCGCGTTTCCGCTGATGTACCGCACGGCGCGCGGCGCGTTCGCCGCCTTTGACCCGTCGCTGCGCCACGCGGGACAGACCCTCGGACTGTCGAATACGTTTATCTTCTGGCGCATTACAATGCCTAACTGCCGCGCGGGGATTCTCGCGGGGACAATACTCGCGTTCGCGCGCGCCCTCGGCGAATACGGCGCGACCAGTATGGCCGCCGGCTTTACGCCGGGCAAAACCGCGACGATTTCCACCACCGTCTACCAGCTCTGGCGCACGGGCGACGACGCGGGCGCGTACCGCTGGGTTGCGGTGAATATCGCAATCTCATTTGTCGTTCTGCTCGCGCTGAACTTCTTTGAGGGGAGGCAAAAGCGTGCTTGAAGTTGCGATTAAGAAAACGCTCCCTGGCGGGTTCGCGCTCGACGTGGAATTTAACGCCGGAGCGGAGACAATGGCGTTACTCGGCGCGTCCGGCTGCGGCAAGAGCCTGACGCTGCAATGCATCGCGGGCGTTCAGACGCCCGACGAGGGGCGGATTACGCTGAACGGGCGCGTCCTGTTCGACTCCGAAAAGCGCGTAAATCTGCCGCCGCAGAAGCGAAAAATCGGGTACCTGTTTCAGCATTACGCGCTGTTTCCGAACTTTTCGGTCTTGCAGAATATCGCGCTCGGCATAGGCTCCGGCACGCGCGCCGAAAAGCTATTCGCGGCGCGGAATCTGATTGCCGCAATGCATCTCGACGGCTTGGAAAACCGCAAACCGCACGAATTATCCGGCGGTCAGCGTCAGCGCGCCGCGCTCGCGCGCGCCCTCGCGACGGAGCCGGAGGCGTTGTTGCTTGACGAGCCGTTTTCCGCGCTCGACGACTATTTGAAGTGGCAGTTGGAGCTGGATTTGGCGGACACGCTCCGCGGCTTTCGCGGCACGGCGGTCTACGTTTCGCACTCGCGCGACGAGGTGTACCGACTGTGCGGCTCTGTGAGCGTCTTGCAGGACGGGAAAAGCGAGAAAAAACGCGCCGTGCGCGACCTGTTCCACGCGCCGGAGACGCTCTCCGCCGCGCTGATTTCCGGCTGTAAAAACTACTCCCGCGCAGAAATTTTGCCCGACGGGCGGATAAACGCGCTCGACTGGGGGATTGCGCTCTCGGCGGCGGACGAGCCGCCGGAGGACCTAAAATATATCGGCGTGCGCGCGCACTACATCAAGTCGTGCGCGGACGCAAACGCCGAAAACGCGGTGGTCTGCCGCGTCGCGCGCGACATTGACGACGTTTTCGGCGCGGTGCTGATGCTGGAAACACCGGGGACCGCGCAGCTGCGCGCGGAGATGCCGAAATCGGCGCGCGACGCCCTCGGCGAAATAGAAAATTTAATTGTGCAAATTGACAAAAACGACATAATGCTGCTGAAATAAAGGAGATTCATATGCTAAAATCTGTTGAACCCGCGCAGGCGCGCGAACTCATACTCTCTATCGGCACGACCGCGCCCAGCACCGAAACATTGCCGCTGACGGAACTTTTCGGGCGCGTCCTCGCCGAGGACGTCTACGCCGAGATTCCGATTCCGCCGTTTGACCGCAGCCCGTTTGACGGCTACGCGTTCCGCGGCGCGGACACGGCGAACGCGACGGCCGAAAACCCCGTCACGCTGAAAATCACGGAGGAAATTCCCGCGGGCAGCGTCCCGACGGTCGATATCACGGAGGGCTTCGCCGCGAAAATCCTCACGGGCGCGCCCCTGCCGAACGGCGCGGACGCGACGGTCAAGTACGAGCAGACGGAATTCACGGACACTACCGTGACGTTCACCGCGCCCGTCAAGCCGAATTCCGACGTGGTGCGCGCCGGTGACGACGTGAAGCTCGGCGCGCTCGCCGCTCGCCGCGGCGACGTGATTTCCCCCGCCGCCGTAGGGCTTTTGGCGTCGCTTGGGCGCACGGAGGTCGTTGTTTACAGGCGGCCGCGCGCGGCGATTTTGAACACGGGCAGCGAGCTTGTCGAGCCGGGCAATCCCCTGCCGTTCGGCAAAATCCACAATTCAAGCGTTTTTTCGCTGACAGGCAGCCTCGCCGCGCTCGGCATCGACGCGTATAACGCGGGCGTCGTGCGCGACGACCCGCAGGCGATTGCCGACGCGATTGCGGAAAACCTGCCGAAATGCGACGTGATGTTTACGACGGGCGGCGCGTCCGTCGGCGATTACGACTTCGCGGGCGGCGCGGCGGACCGATTGGGCGCGAATATCCTGTTCTGGAAAACGAAGCTGAAACCCGGCGGGGCAATGCTCGCGTCGGAAAAGGACGGGAAACTCGTCCTCGCGCTGTCGGGCAACCCCGGCTCCGCGCTTATCGGGCTTCTGCATATCGCCGCGCCGTTCCTTTTTCGCCTTGCGGGGCGGCGGGAAATCCAGCCGGAGGCGGTCGAGGTTCACCTCAAAAAGCCGTACAAGGGTTCGACCACGCGCACACGCCTGCTGCGCGGACGGCTGGAAATCTCCGGCGGTCGCGCATATTTCGCGGAGGAGGGCGAGCAGGGCGGCGGCGCGCTGTCGAGCTTCCACGGCTGTGATTTGCTCGGCGAAATCCCCGCGGGTTCGCCCGCGCTCGACGCGGGCGCGCTAATTATGGCGTACAGAATTTGAGCGGAAAATGAAAGACGGATTCGGACGCGAAATTAATTATCTGCGCCTGTCGGTGACGGATTTGTGCAACCTGCGGTGCAAATACTGTATGCCCGCCGACGGCGTAAATAAGCTCGCGCACGCGGACATTCTCTCGGTCGAGGAGATCGAAGGGATTGTCCGCGCCGCCGCATCGCTCGGCATTACAAAGGTGCGGATTACGGGCGGCGAGCCGCTCGTGCGGCGCGGGATTTTGGAGATTTGCCGCCGCGCCGCCGCCGTGGACGGTATTACGGAGGTCTGTATGACGACGAACGCGACGCTGCTGCGTGAATTTGCGGTCCCGCTGCGCGAGGCGGGCGTTTCGCGGCTGAATATCAGCCTTGACACGCTCAATGCGGAGCGGTACCGCGAGCTTACGCGCGGCGGCGAGCTGGCCGACGCGCTGGACGGGATTGAGGCCGCGAGGGCGGCGGGTTTCGGGCGGATAAAGCTCAACGCCGTGCTGATTGGCGGCGAAAACTCGGACGCGGATATTCGCGCGCTCGCGGAGCTGACTCGCGGCGGGCTGAACGTGCGGTTTATCGAGCTTATGCCGATCGGCGAGACCGCCGAGTGGGCGCGACCGCGGTTTTTGCCCAATTCCGCCGTGCTGAAAGCCGTTCCGGAGCTGACGGAATGCGGCTCCGACGGCGTGGCGCGGCTCTACCGCCTGCCGGACGCGGACGGGACCGTCGGGCTGATCAGCCCCGTCAGCTCGCACTTCTGCCCCGACTGCAACCGCATCCGCGTGACGGCGGACGGCAAGCTGAAACCGTGTCTGCACTCCGCGACGGAGATTAATCTGCGCGGATTGCGCGGCAAAGCCTTGACAGACGCGATAAAAAATGCGATACTGATTAAGCCGCAGCGTCACCGCATCGACGAGGGCGCGAGCGGCAGTCTGCGGAATATGAACGCGATTGGGGGTTAGCGGAATGCCCGAATTGACACATTTTAATCCGGCGGGCTTCGCGCGAATGGTAGACGTCGGCACAAAGGACAGAACCGACCGCACCGCGACGGCGCGCGCTGTCGTGTACCTCAACGCTGAAACGTACGCTCTCGTGCGGGACGGCAAGGCAAAAAAGGGCGACGTGCTTGCGGTCGCGCAGGTCGCGGGGATTATGGCGGCGAAAAAGACGTCCGAATTGATTCCGATGTGTCACCCTATTGCGCTCACAAGCGCGGATATAGATTTCGCGGCCGACGACGCGGCGCACACGATTACAGTCACCGCGACGACGCGCTGCAACGGCGAAACGGGCGTTGAAATGGAGGCGATGACGGCGGTTTCCGTCGCCGCGCTGACGATTTACGATATGTGCAAGGCCGCGCAGCGCGACATAAAAATCGGCGAAATTCAGCTTTTGACGAAAACCGGAGGGAAATCCGGAGACTATATATTGGGGGAATAGTTATGCCGAGCGTAAAGGCCGTTTGCATTTCCGAGAAAAAGGGCACGCAGAAAAAGCCCGTTGACAGGATTGATTTGAAGCTCAACCACGGCATTGTGTCCGACGCGCACGCGGGGGACTGGCACCGTCAGGTGAGCCTGCTCGCGGACGAGAGCGTCGATAAAATGCGCGAAAAATTCCCCGACCTGCCCGCGGGCGCATTCGCGGAGAATATTCTAACCGAGGGGCTGACGCTGTTCACGCTGCCCGTCGGGACAAAGCTGCGCGTCGGGCCGACGCTCCTTGAAGTCACGCAAATCGGCAAGGAATGCCACGAATCCTGCGAGATTCGCAAGATCACGGGCGACTGCGTTATGCCGCGCGAGGGCATTTTCGCAATCGTACTGGAAGAGGGTTCCGTTCGCGCGGGGGATTCCGTGGAGGTGGTCGCGTGAGCTATACGGCGGCTGTAATCACGATTTCCGACAAGGGCAGCGTGGGGCTGCGCGAGGACACGTCGGGTCCGCTCGCGGTCGAAATGCTCAAAAACGCGGGCTTTGACGTGGTTTACACGTCGATTATCCCCGATGAGCGCGGGCAAATCGCGGCGGAGCTGATAAAATGCGCCGACGAGCGGAATATCGCACTCGTGCTGACCTCCGGCGGGACGGGCTTTTCGCCGCGCGACGTTACGCCGGAGGCGACGCTCGACGTCATTGAACGCCGGGTGCCGGGCATTCCGGAGGCGATGCGCGCCGAGAGCGCGAAGATTACGAACCGCGCTATGCTCACGCGCAGCGAGGCGGGGATTCGCGGGCTGACGCTGATTGTGAACCTGCCGGGCAGTCCCAAGGCCGTGCGGGAGAACCTCGCGGCGGTGATTGATTCGCTCTCGCACGGGCTGGAAATGCTGAGAGAAACGCAGAAAGACCACGAATAATAAGGAGAAATATGAAGAAAATTCTAATCGCCCTGCTTTTCCTCGCGTTGCTCGCGGCGTGCACGACCGCACCTGAACCCGTGCCGGAAACGCCCGTCGCGTCCGAAACGCCCGACACGAGCGATAACACGGAAATTTCGTTCGATTCAATGCCCCTGCCGCGCATTGACGGCAGCACCGCGACAATCCCGCTCGGCGAGGCGATTACCGCGCTGTTTCTCGGCGGAACGCGCGAGGAGGCGGCAAAACTCGTCAGTTTCAGCGGGACGAACAAGTCCGTCGCCGCGCTCGCGGAGGGCGACGCGGACATTCTGCTCGTCTACGAGCCGCCAGGGGACACAATGGCGGAGTACGGCAAAAAGCTGGAATTTCAGACTATCGGGCGCGACGCGCTCGTTTTCCTCGTGAACGCGAGCAATCCCGTGGATTCGATTACGACGACGCAGCTGCAACAGATTTACACGGGCGAGATTACGAATTGGAGCGAGGTCGGCGGCGAGGACGCGGAGATTATTCCGTATCAGCGCAACGCGACGAGCGGCTCTGAAACGCTGATGTGGCGGCTCGTTCTCGGCGGTTTGAAACCCGTCGTGCCGCCGGAGAACCTGATTATCGCCGAAATGGAGGGGCTTGTCGCCGCGGTCGCGTCGTATGACAACGGCTCCGCCGCAATCGGCTACAACGTCTATTACTATGTGTCGCAGATGAAAAACGACCCGAACGTCAGGCTCCTCGCGATTGACGGCGTGGCTCCGTCGGACGACACAATCCGCGACGGCTCGTATCCGTTTACGAACGATTTTTACGCCGCAATCCGCAAGGATGAGCCGGAGGATTCGTCCGCGAGGCTCCTGTTCAACTGGTTGCAGGGACCGTGGGGCGCGGAACTGCTGACGGAAAATGGCTATATTTACGCCGATATTCGGCCTTGGTGAGGAGTGTTTTCTATGATTTATCTCGATTCTGCCGCGACGACGCGGACACGCAGGGAGGCCGCCGAGGCGGCTTTGGACGCGATGACGGAGGACTTCGGCAACCCGTCGTCAACGTATAAACTCGGTCGCGACGCCACTCTGCGGCTCACGGAGGCGCGCGCGTCCGTCGCGTCGCTGCTCCGCGCGGAGCCGGACGAGGTGTACTTCACGTCCGGCGGCACGGAGGCGGACAACTGGGCGGTTCTCGGTACGGCGGAGGCGCGCAAACGGCGCGGCAGCCACATCATCACGTCCCTCGCGGAGCATTCGGCCGTACTTCGCGCCGCCGAAAAGCTCGCCACGCAGGGCTTCGAGGTGACATTTCTGCGCCCGCAGAGGGACGGCACCATATCGCCCGCGGATTTTGCGGCCGCAATCCGCGAGGACACGATTCTGGCGTCGCTTATGCTCGTGAACAACGAAACGGGCGCGATTAACCCCGTCGCGGAATGCGCGGCGGAGCTGAAACAGCGCGCGCCGCACGCGCTGTTCCACACGGACGCGGTTCAGGCGTTCGGGAAGATTCCGCTGAGCGTGAAAGCCCTCGGCGTGGATTTGGCGTCCGTTTCCGCGCACAAAATCTACGGCGCGAAGGGCGCGGGCGCGCTTTACATCAGGGACGGCGTAAAACTGCCGCCGTTAATTCTCGGCGGTTCGCAGGAAAATTCGCTCCGCGGGGGGACGCAAAACACGCCCACAATTGCGGCGTTCGGCGTCGCCGCCGCGCTCGCCGAGGCGGAGTTTGACGTAAATTACGCCCACGCACAGAGCCTGAAAGCCCTTGCGATTGCGGAGCTTACGGCGCGTATTCCGACGGTGGAGCTTATCTCGACGGACGCGGGCTCGCCGCATATTTTAAGTCTTTCTCTCCCCGGTCACCATTCCGAGACGCTGATGACCGCGCTCGAAGAGGACGAGATTTACGTCTCGCGCTCCTCCGCGTGCAAGGCGGGTGCGGCGAGCCACGTTTTGCAGGCTATGGATTTGCCGGTCAGGACGATTGACGGCGCGCTCCGCGTGAGTTTTTCGCGCGTCACGACGGAGGACGAGGTGCGTTTCTTCGCCGAAAAACTGCAAATCGCCGCGGAAACACTGTTCACGCGGCGGTAAAACGCACATTTTTGGAGGTTGCTATGGCTGTTGCCGTTGTCACGGGCAATTCGCGGGGAATCGGCGCGGCGATTGCCGCCGCGCTCACGCGGGACGGGTTCTCCGTCCCGCCGCATTCGCGCGCGGTTGCGGACGTCGCCGACGAGGCTGCTGTGGGACGTTTCTTTGCGGAGCTTGGCGGCGTTGACGTCCTCGTCTGCAACGCGGGCGTTGCGATGACCGGGCTTTTTCAGGACACCGCGGCGCGGTGGCGCGAGCTTTTCGACGTGAATTTCGGCGGCGCGGTGAACTGCATTGACGCGGCTCTGCCGCATATGCTCGCGCAGAAGCGCGGGCGGATAATTCTGATTTCCTCCGTCTGGGGCAGCGTCGGCGCGAGCTGCGAGGCGATTTACGCCGCTTCCAAGGCCGCGCTCCACGGGCTTGCGCGCTCCCTCGCAAAGGAGCTGGGACCGAGCGGGATTACGGTGAACTGCGTCGCGCCGGGCGTGATTGACACGGATATGAACGCCGGACTGACGCGCGACGACTTCGACGCGCTCGCGGACACGACGCCCCTCGGTCGCATAGGCGCGCCGCTTGACGTCGCGGAGGCCGTCGCGTTCCTCGCGTCCGACCGCGCGGGCTTCATCACGGGACAGATTATCGGCGTTGACGGGGGGTTTGCTTAACGCCCTCGTGTTCGAGCAGCTTGATTTTTTTGTCAATCCCGCCCGCGTAGCCCGTCAGGTTGCCCTTTGCTCCGACGACGCGGTGGCAGGGAATGATAATCGAAATCGGGTTGTGACCCACGGCTCCGCCGACCGCCTGCCCCGACATACTCGCCCGGCCCGTTTGGGCGGCTATTTTTTTTGCGATGTCACCGTAGGTTACGCACTCTCCGTAAGGAATTTCGCACAGTATGTCCCACACCGCCCTGCGGAAGCTGCTGCCTGCGGGTGCGAGCGGCAGCTCCGAAATCGCGGGTTTGGCTCCGCCGAAATACCGGTCGAGCCAGTCTTTTGCGGCGGCAAACACGGGCAAAGCGTCCTTTTGCTCCGCCTTGCCCGTCATCGTGCCTCCAAAGTATTTTTGCCCCTCGAACCACGCGCCGATGAGGCTTTCGCCGTCGCTCGCGAGCAGCATCGGGCCGAGCGGCGACGCATAATCTGTCGTGTAGTACATAATTATCCCCCTTAGTCACAACTCACTTTGGTAAAAAATCCCCCTCGTCGGAGGGGGATTTTTATGCTTGTTTACGCGTCTTTTTCGACGAGTTCGATAATCGCCAACTCGGCGGCGTCGCCGCGGCGCGGTCCGATACGCGTGATGCGCGTATAGCCGCCGTTACGATTGGCATAGCCGTTCGCAGTCTCCGCAAAGACCTTCGTCACAACGTCCTCACGCGTGATGAACGCGAGCGCGGAACGGCGCGAAGCCAGCGTATTTTTCTTTCCGAGTGTAATCATCTTCTCGGCAAGCGGCGCGATTTCCTTCGCGCGCGTAATCGTTGTTTGCATCCGGCCGAGGTCGAGAAAGTCCGTGACCTGCTGGCGGAGCATAGCAAGGCGAATATCAGTCGGCTTGCCTAATTTTCGTGTTCCGGGCATTATATTCCCTCCTTAATCATTCTCGCTCGCGAGGGAAAGCCCCATCATCGCGAGTTTGTGTACGACTTCTTCAAGCGACTTGCGCCCAAGGTTTCTGACCTTTATCATCTCTTCCTCCGTCTTTGAGATGAGGTCCTCAACCGTGTTGATGTTCGCGCGCTTCAAGCAGTTGAAGCTGCGCACCGACAGGTCAAGCTCTTCAATCGTCATTTCAAGAACCTTGTCGCGCTGTGTCTCGGTCTTTTCGATGACAATGCTGCGTCCGCCGGCGACCTCCGAAAGGTCGGTGAACAGCGTGAAGTGGTCGGAAAGTATCTTCGCACCGAGGCTCAGCGCGTCGCGCGCGGAGAGCGTTCCGTCCGTCCAGACCTCAATCGTGAGCTTGTCGAAGTCCGTCATATTGCCTACGCGCGTGTTTTCAACGGCGTAATTCACCTTTGTAACCGGTGTGTAAATCGAGTCAATCGGAATAACGCCGATAATCGGTGCCGCGAGCTTGTTGCGCTCGGCAGGCGTATAACCGCGCCCGTGGTCGAGCGTCATCTCGATAGACAGGCTCGCGTCCGCGGAGAGCGTCGCTATGTGCAGGTCGGGACTTAAAATCTCGACCTCGCCGTCGGCCATTATGTCGCCCGCCGTGACTTCGCGCTCGCCGCGAACGTCGATGTACACCGTTTTTGCCTTAGGCGAATGGAGCCGCGCGACAATGCGCTTGATGTTCAGTATGATCTCCGTGACGTCTTCTTTTACGCCCGGAATCGTGGAAAACTCGTGCTGGACGCCGGCGATTTTCACGTTCGTGACCGCCGTTCCCGGCAGGCTCGACAGCAGTATACGGCGCAGCGAGTTCCCCAGTGTGGTTCCGTATCCGCGTTCCAGCGGCTCTACAACATATTTGCCGTAATTCTCGTTATCCGGAGATTCAAAGCATTCTATACGCGGCTTTTCAATTTCAACCATTTATTACCCTCCTTAAAATTTCCGGTAATCCCATACCGGTTAAAACGCTTATCCAATGAGGGTTATCTTTACTTGGAGTACAACTCGACGATAAGCTGCTCTTCGACCGGCAGGTCGATGTCCTCTCGCACGGGGGCGGCGAGAACCTTGGCAACGTGGTTATTCGCGTCGTAATCAAGCCACTTAGGTGCTTTACGCGACGCATTGGCCTCGATGGACGACTTGAACTTATCGAGCTGACGGCTGGAATCCTTTAACGCGATAATCATACCCGGTTTGACAAGGAATGACGGAATATTTACGGATTTGCCGTTGACGGTAAAGTGCTTATGCAGGACGAGCTGGCGCGCCTCGGCGCGGCTCATCGCAAAACCAAGGCGGTAAACGGTGTTATCGAGGCGCGTTTCAAGAATCGAGAGCAGGTTTTCACCCGTCTTGCCCTTGCGGCGGCTCGCAATCTCAAAATAGCCCTTGAACTGGCTTTCAAGAACGCCGTAGTAACGCTTGGCTTTCTGCTTCTCGCGCAGCTGTGTGCCGTACTCGGAGACCTTCGTGCGACCCTGTCCGTGCATTCCGGGCGGGTATGCGCGGCGGTCCACGGCGCATTTATCGGTGTAGCAGCGGTCGCCCTTTAAGAACAGCTTTTGCCCCTCGCGGCGGCAAAGGCGGCACACCGCATCAGTATATCTTGCCATATTCGGTATTCCTCCTTAAACTCTGCGCCGTTTGGGCGGGCGGCATCCGTTGTGCGGAATCGGGGTGACGTCTTTAATCATCGTGACTTCAAGTCCCGCTGATTGCAGTGCACGGATCGCGGCTTCGCGGCCGGAACCCGGTCCCTTGACGAAAACCTCAACGGTTTTCAGTCCGTGCTCCATTGCGGCTTTTGCGGCGGTCTCGGCGGCGGTCTGCGCCGCGAACGGCGTGGACTTGCGCGAACCCTTAAAGCCCATTTCACCGGCGGACGCCCACGAAAGTGCGTTACCCGACGTGTCGGTGATCGTAACCATAGTGTTGTTGAAAGAGGAACGGATATGAACGGCTCCCTTTTCGATATTCTTCCGCTCGCGGCGGCGTGTGCGTGTCTTCTGCTTACCCTTGGTAGCTGCTGCCATAATGTCGTCCCTCCCTTACTTCTTCTTGTTGGCAATCGTCCGCTTCGGACCCTTACGGGTGCGCGCGTTCGTCTTGCTGCGTTGTCCGCGAACCGGCAGGCCGCGGCGATGCCGCGTACCGCGGTACGAACCGATTTCCGTCAGACGCTTGATATCAAGCGCGACGGAGCGGCGCAGGTCGCCCTCCACCGTAAACTGCTTGTCGATGACCTCACGGAGCGCGGCTTCGTCCGCTTCCGTCAAATCCTTGACACGCGTATTCGGGTCAATCCCGGTCTGTTCGAGGATTTTTGTCGCGCTGGTGCGCCCTATGCCGAACACATAGGTCAGTCCGATTTCGATGCGCTTGTCTTTCGGCAAATCAATGCCCGCAATTCTCGCCATATTAGCAACCGGTCCTTTCTAACCTTGTCTTTGCTTGTGTTTGGGGTTTTCGCAAATTACCATAACTCTGC
>JAISJC010000114.1 GCA_031261745.1 Oscillospiraceae bacterium | reverse complement strand
CGCGGTCTGCTCGTGCTATACTTCGTTTCGGAGGTGAGAATGTGGAAAACAGCACAGTCGAGCGCATTAAGGCATACATCACCGAGCATATCCGCGAGCCGATTACCGCCGCCGATATTGCAAGAGCGGCGGGGTATTCGCAATTCCACGCGGCGCGGGTGTTCAGGGAATCGACGGGATTAAATCCGTTCGAGTATATCCGCCGCGAACGTCTGCTCGAATCGGCGCACGCCCTGCGCGGTGAGAAAACCCGCGTGATTGACGTCACGCTTGACTATTTGTTTGACAGTCACGAGGGCTTTACGAGGGCGTTTACAAAGGCGTTCGGCATTGCGCCGAAACGGTTTTCGTCCGTGCCGAAACCCGACGGCTGGCTGATTCCGTACCGCGTTCTCGCTCCGAAAATAAAACAAACGGAGGACACCAAAATGAGCGAAAAAGCGACCGTAATCTTCACACAAATCGTCGAGCGTCCGGCTCGAAAGCTGCTGTTGCGGCGCGGCAAAAGTGCTGACAACTATTTCGACTACTGTGAGGAAGTCGGGTGTGGTGAGAGCGGAAATTCCACGCCGTGGGATATTCTCGGCACAATCAAAGAAGCTCTGTACGAGCCTGTGGGCTTATGGCTGCCGGAGAATATGCGTCCGACCGATACGGGCGAGTACGCCCACGGCGTAGAGCTGCCCGCTGATTATTCGGGGAAAGTTCCGGACGGATTCGATGTTGTTGACCTCGCGCCGTGTAAGCTGCTCGTGTTTCAAGGCGAGCCGTATGGCGATGAGCAATTCGAGGAGGCAATCGGCAAGCTATGGGAGCGGATTGAGAGCTTCAATCCCAAGGTCTACGGCTACGAGTACGCGCCGGAAATCGCGCCGCGTATGCAGTTGTCCCCGCAGGGCTGGCGCGGCTATATTGAAATGCGCCCCGTGCGCGAGGTCATATAGCGCAAGCAGCAGAAAAATAAGTGCAACCGTTAACATTTCCGCCAACGCGCGGCTTTCCACGTTCCGTGGATAATTTATCAAGAAAACGTGTGTGGACTTTTGCCCTCAGCTGCGTTATTATTAACGCACGGTACCGAAATTACTGGGAGGGCTAAATATGCAAATACCAATCGGGCAGAAAATAAGGGCGTTGCGCCGCGAACGCGACCTCACGCAGGAGGAGCTTGCCGAGCTGCTCGGCGTTTCGGTTCAGGCGGTTTCCAAGTGGGAAACGGGCGGGGGAATGCCGGATATTTCGCAGCTGCCACCGCTCGCGAGCGTTTTCGGCGTCAGCGCGGACGAGCTTTTGGGCATAAACGTCGCGGACGAGGAGGCGGAGGTTCAGCGGCTCGTGGACGAGGTTTACGCCCCCGTGTGGCGCGGCGAAATCGAGGAGGATTCGCAGGGGTATATGTTCGGCAGGTACCGCGAGCTGCTCAAACGCTACCCCGGTAACCTCAACATACTCTCGACGATGCTCGGCAGCGGCGTAAGCATTTACAGCTTTCAGCTCGACGACAAACCGGAGGAAAAGCCCGCGCTGCTCGCCGAAATCGAGCATATTGCGAACACGCTCCTCACCCGCAGCCACGACGTAACGCAGATAATGGGCGTGCGGTACTGGCTGCTGATGCTGTATTGCGAAACGAAGGACTACGACAAAGCGGAGGAACAGCTCGCGAAAGTCCCCGTCGGCAGGGACGGCGAAACATACAATACCAAGATTATGAGGAGCCGGCTGCTGTCCTCAAAGGGCGACTGGGACGCGCTGCAAAAAGCAGAGAAAGAAAACATCGCAAGCTATGCATATCAGTTGCTATGGGAGATGACGCGGCTCGGAGGAACACTTCGCGCGCTCAAACGTTCAGACGACGCGGAGGCGGTATGCCGCCTGAACGTCGCGGTCTACGAGCTGCTGTTCGGCGGCGAGGAGTGGGGCTTGCCTGCGACGGCTGTGGCATATCAGTCGCTCGCCGCACACGCCGGTGCGCGCGGCGACGCGGAGGGCGCGGTCGCAAACCTCGAAAAGCACTTCACGCTGATGCGGAACGGGAACGCGCAGTGCGGCAGAGTCGTGCGCCGCACCACGCCGCTTTTTTCCGGAATGGAGCAAGACCTCACCGAAATGGTGGGCGTGTACCAAGATAAAGAGGATTTCCTCCGCGACTTGGGTTTCCCGGTCTACGACGCAATCCGCGACGACCCGTGCTTTCAGGCGTTGTACGCGTTGGTGGATACGCTCGTATAATTTTCGCGCAATGCGCGCCCCCAAACTTCGGGGGCGCGCTTTTTCATCTTTAATAATTCGGAAACATTTCTCAAACAATTCTCAAACATCGCAGCGGTATGATACCTACATCACAAGAAAGGTGCGTGGCGAAATGGGCGGGTACACATTGATAATCGCGGAGCTTATACTCGGAGCGGCGGCGGCGTGGGTGCCGAAAATCCTTGAACGGAGGCTCAAAATCTCAATACATACGGCGGCGAAAGCGGCGTTTTACGCGTTCCTGTTCTGCGCGGTGTTCCTCGGCGAGGTGCTGGACTTCTACTACCGCGTGCCGCGCTGGGACGATATGCTGCACTGCGCGAGCGGCGCAATGACGGCATACCTTGGGTTCACATTATTGAATACTTTGGTAGAGCGCAGGCTCGGCGGCGTAAAATTACCTCCCGCGCTCGTTGCCGCGTTCGCGTTTTGCTTCGCGCTGACAGTCGGCGGCGTGTGGGAGCTTTACGAATTTGCGATGGACGGGCTGTTCGGCGTGAATATGCAAAAGGCCGTCCTGCAAAGCGGCGAGATGCTCGCGGGACACGCGGCGGTTGCGGACACGATGGCGGACATCGCCGCGGATTGCCTCGGCGCGGCGTTGTCGTCCGTGGGCTGCGCACTCGCCGCGCGGCAAAAGCGGGGCGCAGGTTTAATATTTCAGCAACAATTCACAAACAATTCGCAAACATCGGTTCAGTAAAATGTAATCACAATAACGAAAGGGGAAATTGCAATGTCAGAAACAACAGTAAACAGCAGGAACTTCGTGGGTTACGAGTACAAAGAGGTGGCCGCGGGACGCAGTTTGGAGGGCGTTTACGCCGACGGGTACCCGAATTTCGGGTGGCAGCTTGACGGCGGCGGCTACGGCAGACTGAAATTCAAGCGCGACCGCAAGATTCGCAACAAGGCGGAGCTGTCGCGGCTGCAACGCGAGTTTGAAGCGAAAGTCAGAGAGATTGAGAACCTCGAGCGCTCAAAAACGAACGGCGCGCAGGCCGCCGCGCTGACGGTCGGACTAATCGGAACCGCGCTTGTCGGCGGCGCGACTTTCGCGTTCATCTACGGGAATATGATTCCGCTGATGATTGTGCTTGCGCTGCCGGGGTTTATCCTGTGGGGCGCGGCGTATCTGCTCTATAATAAATTCAAGGCGAGAAAATCCGCCGCCGCGGAACCGCTGATCGACCAAAAGTACGACGAAATCTATGAGGTGTGCGCCAAGGCGCATACGCTGTTGGAGCTGTAAATAATATGAACAACAAAACCCGAAACTGTAACGGTTTCGGGTTTTGTTGTTTGATCAACCGTTCGGTGTCGGCAACAAGCACAACTTTTCGGCCGAATCAAAAGGTATTTAATGTGTTTTCATATAGAAAAGTGAAAAATTTGTCGAAATGCCTTGACAAGTGGTATTTAGTGTAGTAAAATCCAATGCATACTAAACAGCTGTGTTTTATATGTTCTCTGTATTAAAAGTTTTAGGAGTGAAAATATGCTGACAGCAGAAGATGTTAAGCGCGCCGCGCGCGAGTTCGGCGCAGACCTTGTAGGAATCGGCTCTATCGACCGTTGGGCAAACGCGCCCGTGGAAAACCACCCCGCCACAATTATGCCGCGCGCCAAGTCGGTTATCTGTATCGGTTTCCGCGTCCACCGCGGTTCCTATCGCGGCGTTGAGGAGGGCACATATTTCAGCGGGTATTCGCTGATGGGCTTCGCGGAGCTGAACAACCACTTTTCACCCTACGTTCAGCGTCGGCTGGCGAGCTTTATTGAGGACAACGGCTACGAGGCGGCGACATATCTGCACAACACCTCCTGGCTCGCGCCGCAAATCGGGCAGCCCGCGAAGAATGCGGACGGCACCGACAAGCCTAAACCGGATATCTTCCTGAATTTCCGCCTGTCCGCCGTCCTGTGCGGCGTCGGCGAAATCGGTCTTTCGCGCGTCGTTCTCACGCCGGAATTCGGCCCCGGTCAGCGTCTTTACCTGATTATTACCGACGCGCCGCTGGAAGCCGACCCCATTATCACCGGTATTTGTGACGGCTGCGGCGAATGTGTTCGCAACTGTCCCGGCAAGGCTCTGTCCGAGTCGGACAGGGACGATTTGGAGATTCCCGGCGTTACGACAATCCACCGCTCGAAACTGGATATCGGCAAGTGCAGTTTGGTTCACGGCGGCGCGCTCAGTCCGTTCTCACCGCCGGAGGCGCAGGAGTACGCGCTGAATATCATCAACGGCACCGATACCCTCACCGCGGACGGAAATCCGCGCCCAAGCCGCGAGGAAATCACTGCCAACGTCGGCGACAAGAACCCGTATGTGCGGAACGCGCAGCATTATTTCCGTTCACCGGCGGGACTGTGTTCCGGCGAGGGCTGTATGCGCTCCTGCATTGCGCACCTCGAAAAACGCGGAAAGCTGACGCACAAGTTCGCCAACAGTTTCCATTGAGCACAACTTAATAAAAAATAAGATTACATAACTATGAGAAGGAGTCTACCCCAAATGAAAAAGTCACTGCGCTTATTGCTTCCCCTGCTGCTTGCGGCAACAATTCTGCTGACCGCTTGCGCGGGAAGCACCGCCCCCGTAACGGACACTCCGGTCAACCCCGACGCCGGTACCGGTGTTGAAACCCCTGCCACCCCGAAGCCTCTTGAAACCATCCGTTTCAACGCTGAAATCAGCTCCCTGCGCGCCGCCGTCCCCATTTTGGCAAAAGAACTTGGGTTCTTTGAGGAAGAGGGCATTGACGCCGTGTTTGAGACGGCCGCCGGCGCGAGCGGTTTAGCCGCCATTATTGCCGACAAGAGCGACATTCAGGTTACGGGCGTGTATCAGACCCTCGCGTCTATCGCCAAGGACGACGACGTAATTATTATCGGAGGCACCGCAGCGGAAGGTTCTTCTGCCATTGCCAAGCCGGAGAATGTCGAACGCTTAAAGGACCTGAAAAACTGGAAAGGTATCAGCGTCGCTACCACGCCGATGAACAATGCGGATTTCGTCACTCGCGCCGCGGTTCTCGCGGCCGGCGTTGACCCCTCGACGGAGATTACTTATAAGGAATACGACAGCACCGACCTGGTTGTGCAGGCGATATTCAAAGGCGACGCGGATGTCGCGATTATCGTCAATGACTCGCTGAAACAGCTGGTTGAGCCTCTCGGTCTGGAAGTGGTTTTCCCCGTCGCGGACATCGCTCCGATGTACGTATGCTGCCGCCACACCGCCCGCAAGAGCGACGTTTTGGCAAACCGCGAGAAGTACGTCAACATCTACATAGCGGAATTGCGCGCCTATAAGATTTACAAGGACGACCACGACCAAACCGTCGCCATTCTGCACGAGGCCGCAAAGCAGGACGAGGACTACATCATCAATTACCTGTACGCCGAGGGTTCAAGCTCACCGCTGACGCTGGATCCGAGCCTGAACAAAATCAAGAATCTGTACGGACTGTTGCAGGAGTGGGATAAGATCGAAGATACCAATGCTGACGTCACCGAGGGCATTGACATCACAATCTACAAGGACGCGCTTGACGAAATTATCCGCCGCTATCCCGACGAGCCGCTGTACAAGCAGCTTTTGGAGGAATATCAGGCAAATAACTCCGACGCACTGTAAATTAAAAGAAGATTCGGAAAACGGACAGGTGAACGTCGCAAGGCAAGTTCCTGTCCGTTTCACCGTGACAACTACAAAAATAACAGAGAAAGAAAAAATCTTAATAAGGAGCGGCGAATAACCGTGAGCAAAATAGAAACCGAGAGTAAGAGAAATCAGGAGAGTAAAATTGCGGTGGAGCATCTCCGTATGGAATACACCAGCAATAACAAAAATTTTTTAGCACTGGAAGATATAAACCTCAACATCGAGGAAGGACAGTTCGTGTGCATCATCGGACCCAGCGGCTGCGGGAAAAGTACGCTGTTAAGCGTATTAGAAGGTCTGTATACGCCCACGGGCGGCGACGTGCGCATAAACGGCATACCCGTTGACGGACCCGGACGGGAGCGGGCAGTGGTGTTTCAGCACTACTCGCTGTTCCCGTGGCTGACCGCGAAAAAGAACGTGTCATTCTCCATTGCCCAGGTGAACAAAAACATCAAAAAGACCCGCGCGGATGAAATTTCCGTTGAGTATTTGAAAAAAGTCGGCTTGGAGGACTTCATCGAAAAACTGCCCGGCGAACTTTCAGGCGGTATGCAGCAGCGTGTGGCTATCGCCCGCGCGCTGGCGGTTTCGCCGGAAATTCTGCTTATGGACGAGCCTTTCGGTGCGGTTGACGCAAAGACGCGCGTGGTGTTGCAGGAACTGCTGTTAAATCTTTGGGAATCTGACGGCCGCCGTATGACGGTGGTTTTTGTCACGCACGACATTGACGAGGCGTTGCTGCTCTCCGACCGCATAATCTTTATGGGGCCGAAACACATTCGGTGCGACATTCCCGTCGCGTTCCCGCGCCCGCGCGAGAAGAGCGAGCTGTACGCCACCGAGGAATACGCCAAGTTACGCGTGGAGCTTGTAAATATGTTCTACGACGACATCGCCGATAAAATCGACATTGAGGGGGGCTGGCTATGAAAAAGTATCTGCTCACCCTGCCGAATCTGCTGTTTGTGGTGCTGCTCGGCGTCGTGATATGGCCCTATTCAGAGCTGGCAAAAATCGACTATTACACGAAGAACCCAAGTAAGCTCCACGAGCCGACGGTGTTCCTCGTCGTCCTCGTGCTGATTCACATCTACTATTTGGTGCAGTCGCGGCGCAACAACAAATACCGCGTCGCCAATGACATCGCGACTGTGGTTTACCTGCTGCTGCTGGCGTGGGAGCTTGTCACGATGAAGTTCAACATCGTGTCCCGCATCTATATCTATTTCCCGCCTCCGGAAAATATCTTTTACGTGTTCTTTTCGGATTACAAGGAGATTTTGACGGGACTCGTCTACTCGATGCGGCTGCTGGTCATCGGCTTTACGCTGGGAATATTCTTAGGTGTCGTGCTGGGGCTTGTCGTCGGCTGGATTCCGCGTCTGCGTAAGGCGGTTTTCCCCATTGCCAAGGCCGTCAGCTCCGTTCCGGCGTTGGTGTACACGCCCTATGTCGTTATGCTTATGCCGAGCTTCATCTTCGCGTCGATATTCGTAATTTTCCTCGGCGTTTTCTGGCCCACGTTTATGAATATGATTAACCGCGTGGGAACCATTGACCATAAAATCATTGACACGGCAAAGGTCTTGAACACGCCGCTGCACACGACGTTGTTCCGCGTGATTTTACCGTACACCCTGCCGCGGATTATCAACAACCTGACGGTGATGATTTCGGTCGCCATTATGACGCTGACCGCGGCGGAAATGCTGGGTTCCAACAGCGGAATCGGCTATTTCATCCGCAAATATTCCGTTATGATTGACTACACGAGGACTATCGCCGGTATTCTGTTCATCGCGCTTGTGGTGACGGTGCTCAACTGGCTTGTGGATTTGCTCAAAAAGAAACTTGTGCGTTGGGACTACTGATTAACGTAAAACAGCCTGAGCGGGCGGTCAAAGACCGCCCGCTTTTATGTTTTTGCTGAACCGATATTGAAATATTCACCGACGAGTGCTATAATACAAGCAAAATAAAATTACGGAGCGTGTAAATGAAGATTTTATGGAGATTGTCCCGCGAAACGCGCGGATACCGCGCGATTATCGCCGCGGCGGTGATTACGATTATTCTGGCGTCGGGCGTGAGCCTGATTGCGCCGAACGTGCTGACGCGAATCATCACAATGATTCAGGAGGGCGTGACGCTGGCGGATATGCCGGCGGTGGCGAAGCTGTCGGTTCTGCTGCTCGCGCTTTACGCGGTGACGCAGGCTCTGCGCGCGGCGAACAACATTCTTGCGCACAAGGCCGCGTGGAATATCGTCGAGAATGTCCGCGTAAAGGTCTACGCGAAGCTGCAAACCTTCTCAACGGAGTATTTCGCGTCGGTGCATACGGGCGATTTGATGAGCCGCATAGTGTCCGACACCGGCACGCTTGAACTGCTCTACGCGCACATCATTCCGCAGACCGTTTCGGACCTGCTGACACTCGTCGGCGTTACGGTCATACTGTTTACGATGAACGCGCGGCTCGCCGCGCTGACGTGTATTCCGATTCCGTTGCTGCTACTGTCGAGCTGGGTTTACATCAAGAAAATCCGCCCGATTTTCCGCGGTCGGCAGAAAGTCCTCGGCACAATCAACACGCGGCTCCACGACAACTTCGACGGGATTAAGGAAATCCGCGCGTTCGGGCAGGAGAAGCGCGAGGAGGCGTTCCTGCACGACGGGTTCCGCCAATTCACGACGATTACGCTCAAAGGGCTGTTCCGCGGCGCGTTTTACGGTCCGTCGCTCGTCCTGCTCGGCAATCTCGGCACGGTGATTGTCCTCGGCGTAGGCGGGTATTTCAGCTTTCTCGGCGATATTACGCCCGCCTACGTCATCGGGTTCATCTTCTACCTGAACCTGTTTTACTCGCCGATTATGAGCCTTGCGGAGCGCGTCGAGCCTATGCAGGAGGCGATTGCTGGCGCGGAGCGCGTCGTCGAGATACTCGATACGCCGCCGACAATCGTGAACGCAGACGGCGCGGTGCCGATAGACACCTGTCGGGGCGAGATTACGTTTGAGGACGTTGATTTTTACTACGACGCGGCGAAGCCGATTTTGAAGAATATCAACGTCGAGATTAAGCCGGGGACGTTCACGGCGTTCGTCGGACCGACGGGCGTGGGCAAAAGCACGATGGTGAACCTCGCGGCGCGGTTTTACGACCCCATTGACGGCCGCGTAAAGCTCGACGGCGTTGACCTGCGCGAACTGACGCTGGAAAGCCTGCGCAAAAATATCGCGTTCGTGCCGCAGGACACGTTCCTGTTCAATATGTCGATTGCGGAGAATATCGCGTACGCGCGCCCCGACGCGACGGAGGCGGAGATTGTCCGAGCGGCGGAAATCGCGCGGATTCACAACGACATTCTTGAAATGCCGGAGGGCTACGCGTCCATAACGGGGGAGCGCGGCGTGAAGCTCTCCGGCGGTCAAAAACAGCGCATCGCAATCGCGCGGGCGGTGCTTTGCGGCGCGTCCGTGCTGATTCTCGACGAGGCGACGAGCAGCGTGGACGCCGAGACGGAGCGAATGATTCAGCACTCGATTGACGAGCTTGCGGGGACGCACACGATAATCGCGATTGCGCACCGCCTGTCCACAATTATCAACGCAGACCAAATCTGCGTGTTCCACGAGGGAGAGATTACCGAGCGCGGCACGCACGCGGAGCTTATGGAGCGCGGCGGTCTGTATCGCCGGATGTACGAGCTTCAAACAGAGGACGCGCGGGATTAGAGAATAAGATTAATTGACAATGCCGTAATTACGTGTTATAATCAAGTGTTAAAACAAAAAACAACGGGGTAACGATATGACGGTAATTTATGCGATATTCTTGGCGTTGCTGCAAGGCATCGCGGAATTTTTGCCCGTGTCAAGCTCGGGTCACCTCGCCGCGCTCCAAAATCTGGTCGGGCAGACGCCCGACGTGAACGCGAATCTGCTCTTCATTGCATTCCTGCACTTCGGAACATTGATTGCTGTGTTTGTCTCGTTCCGGCGTGACCTGCGCTCGATTTCCGCGGAGCTTGCAATCCTGATTCGCGGACGCGACGACGCGGCGGACACGCCGCCGACTCCGCCCGCCCGGCTTGCGATTCTTATTGCGGCGGCAACCGCTCCGCTGATTCTCGCGATCCCGCTGTACGGCGCGGTGCGCGTGCTTTTCACGAAAACGGGCTTTATCGGCGTTATGCTCGTCGCCACGGGCGCGATCCTCTACGTCACGACGAAGTATATCAAGTCCGGCGGAAAAACGGAGCGGACGTTCGGCGTCCTTGACGCGGTTCTCGTCGGTGCGGCGCAGCTGCTGTCGCTGATTCCGGGGCTTTCACGCGTCGGCGCGACGGTCACCGTCGGGTTTATACGCGGCGCGGAACGCGACTTTGCCGTGAAGTTTTCGTACCTGCTGTCGATTCCGGCAGTCATCGGAGCGATATTCGCGACGCTTGTCGGTGCGGTGAGAAACGGGATTGACTTCTCGATTATTCCGCTGTGTCTGCTCGGAACGGCTGTTTCGGCGGTCGTCGGAATCTTTGCAATCGGCTTTTTGCGGATGATGATGTCGAAGGACAAGTTCACTACGTTCAGCTATTACAACGTCATCGCGGGTACGGTTCTCATTATTCTGTCGCTGATTTTCTGAGGTAAATATGCCAACACAAACAACAAGAAAAACTACATCAACGCGAAAAAAATCGCCGCCGCCCAAGCGGCCGGTTCGCCGCGAAGTGGGCGCGCTCGTGTGCCTGCTTTTTGCCGTTTTGCTCTTTTTCGGATACGGAAGTGCGGGCGGACCCGTGATTACCGGACCGCGCGACGGCTTGAAGTGGCTCTTCGGCGCGGGCTTCTACATCATCCCGTTTTCGCTGTTGCTGAGCGCGTTTACGCTTGGTTTCCATCGCGGACATCCGGTCTCGCTCCGCGTGACCTGCACGCTGCTTTTGCCGGTCGTCCTTGCCGTAATCATCCGCGGATTCGGCGGTAACGGCGGGCATCTGTCGGGGGGGCTCGCGGACGCGATATCCAAAGGGACTCACCCCGCGTTCACAGTCGTGCTGTTTATGGTGCTTGCGTTTGTGCTGCTGTTTTTCATCTTTAACCGCGTAATTCTGCGTGTTATTGAGCTTTATCTCACCCGCGAAAAGCGCGAATACGAGCCGCAGCCGGAGCCGGAAATCCGAATCCCCTCGCTGCCCGCGCCGCGCCGCAGACGGCCGAAAAAGAGCGAAATTGACATTCCTCTCGATGATAAAATCCCGCCGAAACCCGACGAACACCTCACGCCGTACACGGCGAATATGGAAACCGAAGCGGATCCGCCGCGGCGTGTGCGACCGGAGAGCGATATCCCCCTCGACATTCCGTTTATGGAGGACAGAAAGCCGCGCCCGCCGGAATCCGCACCGGAGGCGGAGCTTGTGTCGAAGAAACCGACGCGCCGCAAGCCGTCCGAAGCTCCGGCGGAACCGTTTACCGCGCCGATAACAAGCGCGGAGCCGGCGGAGGGGGAGTACGTGTTCCCGCCGCTGGATTTGCTCGCACCAGCAAGCGGGCAGAATACTGCCGACAGCACCGAGGAAGTCCGAATGAACACGGAGCGGCTCGAAGCCGCGTTCCGCAGTTTCGGCGTCAACGTGAAAATCTCCAACGCGACGCGCGGACCGAGCGTCACGCGGTACGAGGCCGAGCTTGAAGCCGGCGTGAAGCTATCGCGCATCACAAACCTCGCGGACGATATCGCGCTCTCGCTCGGCGCGCACGGCGTGCGTATCGCGCCGATGCCGGGGCGGATTTCCACCGTCGGTATTGAGGTCCCGAATAAAAATGTCTCCGCCGTTTTCCTGCGCGAGCTTATCGAGTCGCCGGAATTCCGCAACGCGACGAGCAAGCTCACGTTTGCAATCGGCAAGAATATTTCGGGCGAATCCATCGTCGGCGACATATCCAAACTCACGCATATGCTCGTCGCGGGAACGACCGGTGCCGGTAAATCCGTGTGCCTGAACTCGTTGATACTCTCAATACTGTACAGGGCGACGCCGGACGAGGTTCGGCTGATGATGATTGACCCGAAGATGGTTGAATTCCGCGTGTACAACGGCATTCCGCACCTGCTCGTCCCCGTCGTCACGGACGTAAAAAAGGCGTCGGGCGCGCTGCAATGGGCGGTCGTCGAGATGGAAAAACGCTTCCGTATGCTCTCGGAGGTGAACGTCAGCAACCTCGCGGGATATAACAAGCTGATGCGCTCACGGGGTGAACCGATACTGCCGCAGATTGTCGTCGTCATCGACGAGCTGGCGGACCTGATGATGTCGGCGAAAAAAGAGGTCGAGGACTCGATTGTCCGCGTCGCGCAAAAGGGACGCGCGGCGGGAATGCACCTCGTAATCGCCACACAGTCGCCGCGCGCGGACGTAATTACGGGACTTATGCGGGCGAATATCCCGTCAAAAATCGCGCTGAAAGTCAGCTCTTCACTTGAATCGCGCATCATCTTCGATTCGGGCGGCGCGGACAAACTCGTCGGCAACGGCGATATGCTGTTCCTGCCGATGGGGACGTCAGAACCCGTGCGAATCCAGGGCGCGTGGGTCACGGATCCGGAGCGCGAGGCCATTGCGAATTTCATCAAGAAGAGCGGAGAAACGCAGTATTCGGAAGAGATTATGACCGAGATAGAGCGCGCCGCCGAGGAAAAAGAAAAGTCAAAATCCGACAGCGGAACCGACGCGTCCGACTACGACGAACTGGTTCCCGCCGCCGCGGAGGTCATTTTCGACTCGCAGCAGGCGTCCACGTCGATGCTGCAACGCCGCTTGAAGCTCGGATACGCGCGAGCCGCGCGAATTGTGGATCAGCTTGAACAAATCGGGTTGCTCGGACCGTTCGAGGGCAGCAAGCCGCGGCAAATCCTGCTCACGCGCGACCAATGGCGCGAAATGCAACTCGTCCAAGGCACCGCGCCGCTCGAAATCTTCGCGTTGTCGGAGGAACCGGAATACGACGACGAGCCGGAGGAAGAGGATGACGACGCACCGTTTTAAGGAGAATTACAATGTTTGATTTTACCGATATTGAGTCCAAAATTCCACACGGCGCAGTGCGGACGCGCTTCGCGCCGTCACCCACGGGCTTTATGCACGTCGGGGGACTGCGCACCGCGCTGTATACGTATCTGATTGCGAAAAAGGCCGGCGGCACGTTCATTTTGCGCATCGAGGACACCGATCAGGCGCGCTTTGTCGAGGGCGCGACGGAGATTATTTACAGCACTTTGCGCGGCGCGGGGATTGACTGGGACGAAGGGCCCGACGTCGGAGGTCCGACCCCGCCGTATATTCAGTCCGAGCGGCGCGAGATTTACGAGGCATACGCCGAAAAGCTCGTCGAGCTGGGCGGCGCGTACCGCGACGGCGACGCGATTCGCCAGAAAATCCCGAAGGAGGGTTCGACGACGTTCCACGACGTGGTTTTCGGCGACATCACGGTACCGAACGACTCGCCGTCGATGAACGCGGGCGTGCTGCTCAAATCCGACGGCCTGCCGACGTACAACTTCGCGAACGTCATCGACGACCACCTTATGGGTATTACGCACGTCGTGCGCGGGAGCGAGTATCTCAGCTCCGACGCGAAATACGACCTGCTGTACAACGCGTTCGGGTGGGAAATTCCGACGTACGTCACCGTTTCGCCCGTAATGCGCGACGCGCAGCACAAGCTGTCCAAGCGCAACGGCGACCCGACGTACGAGGATTTGCTCGCGCAGGGCTATCTCACCGAGGCGATTGTAAACTACGTCGCGCTGCTCGGCTGGTCGCCGGGCGGCGAGCGGGAGATTTTCAACCTCGCGGAGCTTGCGGAGGTCTTTGACATCAGGGGCATATCGAAATCACCGGCGATATTCGATATCGCAAAGCTGCGTTACTTCAACGCGGAATATATCCGTGCGCTCGCACCGGAGAAATTCGCCGCGCTCGCGGAGCCGTATATTCGTCAGGCGGTCAAATCGGAGAGTGTAAACATTGCGGACATAGCAGAACTTATTCAGGCTCGTTGCGAAGTTTTAACGGATATACCGGGAAAACTTGATTTTATTGACGTAGTTTCTGATTATAACACAGAACTTTACATACACAAGAAATCCAAAACCGACGAGAAAATCTCACTCGACGTTTTGAACGCAATCCGTCCGGAGCTTGACGCAATAACGGACTGGACGCGCGACGCGATTGCCGCAACCTGCGAAGCACTTGCGGTGAAGCTCGACGCGAAGAACGCGCTTGTGATGTACCCGCTGCGAATCGCCGTGAGCGGCAAGGCCGTCACGCCGGGCGGCGCGGCGGAAATCTGCGCCGTCCTCGGCAAGGCGGAGAGCCTGAAACGCGTGGATGCGGCGATAGCAAAGTTGGAGGAGATAAAATGAAGAAATTAAACGTTTTGGTTGCAATTCTTGTCGCGCTTGCGATATTGTTCATAGTTGTAATGACCGTAAAAAGCATTGTTTCGGGCGGCGGCGAGCCGGACGTGAGCGCAACGCCGCCCGTGACCGCCGAGGTTCCGACGGCGACGGCAACGCCGTCCGGCGACGTGTCGGAGCCGCCGGTTGAATCGGAGGAGCCGACGCTCCCGCCGATAATCGGCGAGGAATTCACCGTGACCGCACCGATTGCTCGCGAGACGCTGACGCTGACGATTGACACCGCGCTCTACACGCACGTTGAGGCGGAATACGGCGATATGTTCTATAAAACCGATGACGATACGCGCGAGGTGTTTATCGAAATCGTGTTCGTCCAGGGCGATATGAGTACGAAAAAGGGTTCGTTCCTCGAAAACTATCTGCCTGATGCGACAAATACCGAAATCAACGGGGAAGTGCTCGTCGCCGCGAGCGCGGTTGAGGCGGAAGGCTTGCAGGTTTCGAGTGCGTCACGCAGCGTTGACGGCTGGCTGATTCCTGTCGAGGGCGGTTTCTTCGCCGTTGTCGCGGGCTACAAAACCGTCGAACAGGGCGAGTACATATATCGGATGCTTAATACGCTCGTATTTGAATTGTAGGGAACGCCGTCCTCGGCGTTCCGCATAAAACCCCCTTTTTCGGTAATCATAGTGACAAACCTGTGATTTCCGGAAAAGGGAGTTTTTATATGCAAAAACGCAGAATCGCAATCGCCTGCTACGGCGTTGCCGCCGCCGTTATCCTCGGCGGCTTTATATACAAAAATCACCTGACGGCAGAATTTTACCGCCGCCAGGTCGTGAATGGTTACCGCCACGCGTTTAACGAGGTCGTCGCCGAGGTCGCGGAGCTGGATTCCGCGCTGCAAAAATGCGTATTTTCCGGCACGCCGGGAATGGAGACGGAGACGTTTATGGGCGTTTACGGCGCGAGTATGTCTGCAAAGCAGGCCCTCGGCGAGTTGCCGAACCGCGACGACGGCTTTCAGCAGACCTCAGGCTTTATCGCCAAGGTGGGCGATTACGCGTTCTCGCTGTCGAAGAAAACCGCGAGAGGCGAAGAGCTTACAGAGGAAGAGAAAGAAAACGTCAGAAAGCTCTCCGACGCGGCATCGGTGCTGTCGGGAAACCTCACGGGCGTGCTGTCGGAGGTCAACGACGGCTCGCTGACGCTCGAAGAGTTGGGCGAAATTGAGCGGCGCGCGTCAAAGCGCGGCGACGCCGCGACAGGCGCGTTTTCGGAACGCATTAAGGTCGCGGAGGACGAATTTCCGGAAATGCCGACGCTTATTTACGACGGACCGTTTTCGTCGCACATCGAGGGAATGATGCCGAAATTCTTGGAGGGGAAAGCGGAGGTTTCGCAGGAGGACGCGCGAAAGGCCGCCGCGGATTTCCTCGGATTCGACAACCTCTCCTACGACGGAGAGCGTGCGGGAAATCTGCCGGTTTATATATTCAGCCTGCCTCTGTACGGCGGGACGTCGAGCGTCG
The DNA here is from genome assembly GCA_031261745.1 of Oscillospiraceae bacterium. Lineage (GTDB taxonomy): Bacteria > Bacillota > Clostridia > Oscillospirales > Oscillospiraceae > JAIRRO01. The sequence goes on along the minus strand of JAISJC010000114.1, from coordinate 1,965 downwards.
AGGTGTCCAAGCGCGGCGGCGAAATCGTGAACGTCTATTCGTCGCGCATATCCGGCGACCCGACGATTACGGCGGACGAGGCCGTCGAAATCGCGAAAAAATTCCTCGCGGACAGGGGGCTGACGAGCCTCGCCGAGAGCTATCGTATGTCGCAGAACAACACGGTCACGGTGAATTTCGCGCATACTCAGGGCGGCGTGATTTGTTACACGGACTTAATCAAGGTCAGCGTCGCGCGCGACACGGGCAATGTCGTGGGGTATGAGGCGCAGGGTTATGTGATGCACCACCGCGAGCGCGAAATTCCGGAGCCGCAGGTGTCCGAGGAGGACGCGCAGGCGAAGGTGTCAAAGCGGCTGAAAGTCCTCTCGACGGGTCTCGCGATTATCCCGACGGACGGGCGCAACGAGGTTTTCACGCGCGAATTCAAGTGCGAGGCGGAGGACGGGCGGCACTATATCGTCTATATCAACGCCGAAACCGGACGCGAGGAGCGCGTGATTATACTGGTCGAGAGCGAAAACGGTACGCTGGCGATGTAGCAAAACCGGATAAATAAACGGGCGGCTATGCCGCCCGTTTCTCATTTTCGCTATTTCAAATAATCCTTTAACGCCGCCAACGGCACCTCAAAATCCACGAAGCCGGCAGCGTACGGCCCGACCTCGTACGGCTGGAAGTAAATCACGAGCGCGTCGTCCGTGAGATAGAATCCGTAGCCGCCGAGATACTTGAAGTTATCCGCGTCAATTTTATCAACGGCCTCATATTTCTCGCTGTCTGCCGCGCGGAGCTTGTTCAGCTCCGCAATCAGGAGCTTCTCGTAGTCCGCGCCATTCTTGAACAAATCTTTCAGCGCGTAGCGCTTGGACTCGGCGAGGCTGATAACGTACGTGTCGCGCAGCGGCAGCCCGTGCGCGCCGCCGGAATAGACGTAGCCGTCGAGTGTCAGGGTCAGGAATCCGTCGTCTTCGGTTACGGTGTAGCCCAGGTCCGAAGAATACGAGTACGCCGCGCCCTCGCTTGCGGCGAAGTCCTCAATCTCCTTGTGCGCGGCGAGAGTCTCCTCGCGGGCGGCGTCGAGCCTGTCGCTGAATTCCTTGTTTAACGCCGTCTGAAACACCTTGTCTTTCAACTCTGAAAACTGCGGAACGGCGAGGTTCGCCGTGACGGCGTGGTCGTCGTCATCGACGCGGACGTTGTAGTAAAACGTCAGCGCGGCTATGCCGCTCTTCGCGCGGTCAACGTAAACCGCGATGAAATTCGCGTCGTCCGCATACGAGTATTCGGTTTTCACGAGTGATTTCAGTCCGACAGCCTCGAAAAATGAGGTTTTCACATACGTGCGCCCGTCAAGGACGAACAGCCCCATATTGCCGTAAAGCCCGTTGCTCACGGTGAACACGCCGTTACTCAGCGACAGCTCCACCTTGAAGTCACCGTCGGAGAGCGTCGCCGTGTTGGTCGCCGCAATCCAATCGACCTTGTAGCCGAGGGATTCCGAAACCGCTCGCAGCGGGATATACGCGCCGGGGTACTCGCCGCTGTAATCGACGAGCGCGGTTGCGCCTTTGAGCGCGAAACCGTTGACCGTAACGGGGAGCGCGGTCGGCACCGGCGCGTCCGCCGCGAGCGCGGGAACCGCGAACAGCGACACCGCGATTGTCAGCGCAATAAGCACCGATAAAATTCTTGAATGCTTCATATTAACTACCTGCTTTCATATTTTTTAGGAGAATCCACCGCTTATATTATACCACAAACTTTCAAAGTTTGAAACCCCTTGAAACACGGGGGTTTTTGACTTTCGTGTTACTTACCTGTTATTAGTTCAAAGTTAGACCGCTGATTCGGCTAACGGTTGAATGGTGTGTTCCCATTCCAAAGATTGTTCAAGTTCCTTTTGCGCGAGTGCGATTAACTCACGGGCGAAATCCAAACGCCTAACCGCTTCCCGTGCGTGAA
>JAISJC010000099.1 GCA_031261745.1 Oscillospiraceae bacterium | reverse complement strand
CAGCGAGACTGCCTGAATCCCGCCGCCAAACGTCAGCGCGCGCGCCTCGGTTCTGCCGGCGACGCCGTCAACGGGAATCTCCGGAGTGTTCTCCGGCTCTGCGGGCGCGTCCTCCGGCGCGACGGGGGGTTCTTCGGGGGCGTCGGTGGGTTCGGGCGCGGGGGTTTCGGTGGGTTCGGGGGACTCGGTGGGTTCGGGTTCGGGCGACGGCTCGTCAACGGAGATGTCGTCGGTCGGCGCGGGCGTTTCGGTCGGCGCGGGTTCGTCGGCGGGCGCGGGGGCGACCGGAGCTTCCTCCGGCGTCGGCTCGGTGAACGTCTGCTCGCTCTCCGGTTCCGCGGTGACGCCGTAATTGTCTATTATAAGGTTAAAGTGTTCGTCGTTCTTCTCGATGAGGATTGCGGAGAACTGTTCGAGGTTTTCGGTTGCGACTATGTACGCGACGGAGGAGATGTCCATACGGTTATTGAGCTGCTCTTCGGTAACGCCGCTGATCAGCGACATATCCGGTCCGCCGAACATCCGCAGCGAGTAAACGGTGTCGAGCAGGTACCACGTCTCTCCGGTCTGAATATATTTCACGTTAATGGCCGTCATCAGTAATTCGTTTGTCTCGGATTCCGTACTCGTGTACAGATTATCTTCGGTAAGTTTGTCATAAACGGCTAACGCGTCGAAAATCTGACCGAACTGTTCGGCGTTGCGGTACTTCTCGCTTATCTGCTCCACGGTGTAATACAGCAGAACGCCGTCTTCGAGGGATTCGCCGTTGATGTGACCGGCGTACTTCTCCCGCGGGGAGACGTCCTGCTGGGCGGTGATCGTCTCCTCATAGACCTGTTCGGTCGGCTCCGGCTCAAAACCCTCCGCGTCCGCGGCGATTACCGGCGCGGCAAAATACAGCGCACCGCAAAACAGTGATATCGCAAGCACCAGCGACAGCACCGAATATAGCATTTTCTTTAAGCGTTTGATTCTCATAACGCAGCCTCCATATTTAACTTAAACACATAATATTCATTATGTAGCAAACCTATCAGTGAAATCAATGTATAATTTATCTACATTATACACGGCATCGTATTAATATGCAAGAAGTATTTTCAAAAAAAACACTTCAATTTACTAATATTTGCCAAAAACACTTGCGTTTGAAACTTTTATGAAACCGTTTGTAACTGTTTTGTATTCTCAACGGGCGCAAGCGTGCGAGCCTCCGAACCGTAAACTACATAATGAATATTATGTTGTTACGTCACAAGACGGAGGATTTCAATGCGGCGGCGGTGTTCGCCGCTGTTCTCTTTGACGTAACCCCTCGTGGTGTCGATGCTGCTGTGTCCGAGGATGTCCGCAAGTTTGGCGATGTCCTTGTCAACGGCGTAAAACGTCCGCGCGAACAGCGCGCGGAGCGAGTGCGGAAACACCTTGCTGTGCGCGATGCCCGCGTCGTCGCACAACTTCTTCATCGCCGCCCAGATATTTGACCTGTCCAGCGGTTTTCCATTTCGGCTGATAAATATGCATCCTGAGCATATACCGCGCTTCTTGCAGTAACGCAGGAGCGCGGCCGTCAGCCTCTCCGGAATAAAAACGGTCCGCGTCTTGCCCTTGTTGGTGACCTCCGCGACTCCGGATTTTGCCGCCGCGACGGTAAAGAACCGCAGCTCCGACACGCGGATTCCCGTGGAGCAGATCGTCTGCATCACGAGATTTAAGCGTTCGTTCTCTTTGGATTTTGCGGCGGCGAGCAACCGCAGATATTCCGGACGCGTAAGCTCGCGCTCCGCGGACAAAAACGCCCGCCGCTGAGTTTTTACGGGTTTGATTTTTACGCCCACGCTGTGATAGGCGAAAAATCCGTTGATTGCGGCAAGCATCGAGTTGACGCTCGCGGGAGCGTGGGTTCCGCTGATTTGAGCTTTGTACGCGATTGCGGATTCCTTTGTGACAGGCGAACCGCCGAGATAGACGGCGAATGCCCGAATGTCCCGCGCGTACTTTGCGATTGTCGCGGCGGCGCGCTCCTCGCCGTGCAGGTACGAGGCGTAGTCGGTGATGTGCGCAGTTGTGATTGTCATAGTTATACCTCCGGTTTTAGTATAACCATAATATACGAAAACCGGCAATGCCGCGAATATAAAATCCCCGCTCCGTAGAGCGGGGATTTGGTTTGCGTATTGACTTACACGATGTTTTCTTCGTTTACCGGAAGGTCCGCGGGTATCGTCGGTTCCGGATCCGGCGTCGCGTCCGCCGGAACGGTCGGTGTCGGCTCCGGATTCTCCTCGCCCGGCGGCGTTGCGGTCGGCGTGGCGTACGGATTATCCGTCGGCTCCGACGGCGTTTCGGTCACGGTCGGGTCCTCCGGGAACACGGGCGTCTCCTCGCTCGTCGTCAGCGAACCGACGGGGACGAGGATAATGCGGTTCTGCGCGTTATACGTGGACTTTGAGACGAACGTCTTGTCGATGAGCGTGCCGTCCTCTTTGTAGCGGTATTTGTACGTCTCGACGACGACGCCGTTGTGACCGGAGGTATCGACCTTCTGCTTGCCCTCCTCGATCGTCGGGTCCTCAATCTCCACGGTCTCGAAACCCTTGGAACTGAGCGTGACGCTCTCAATCTTGACGTAATTCGTGTTCGTTTTCGTGCCGATCAGCTTAACCGTGAGGTTGCGGTCCAGCACCTCGGTGTCGATGCGGAGCGGATACTCCGTGTTGTTCTTAAACTTGAAGTCCGTCGTACCCCAGTTCACGGTCGCGTCATTGCCGACGGGCAGGTATGACACGACGAACTGGTGGTTGCGGCGGCTCGTGACCTCCAAATCCGCGTACAGCACGCAGTCGTAAATCGTGGACGAAACCTGGCAGATGCCGCCGCCGATTTCCTGAACGGTGCGCCCGCCGGAATACGCGCCCGCGGTCTTATAGCCCTTGTCCGTCGTGCGCTCGCCGACAATCCCGTTGTAGGAGAACTCCTCACCGGGGTTCAGAATCGTCCCGTTGACAGCCGCGGCGGCGAGCGTGATGTTCGTGAGGCGGTTGCTCGTGCCGTCGATGTACGTTTTGCGCTCGCTCATCGTGTCGCGGAAGAGCAGCTCCCGCAGTGACGCGCTCGTCACGTCCGGCTCCGTCTTAATCAGCGGAATGCGGACGGTTTCGCCCGCCTCGGCGGCGTTGATGAGCGTCCGCGCGCGGTCCATATCAAAGCTCACGCCCGTCACGCTCTCCGTGACGGTTTTCGTCTCCGCGTCGTACTTCGCCGCGACGGGCGCGACGTTGACTGTGTTGTAGATAGCCACGAGGTCAATCGCGTCCTCGCCCGACATCTCCGGCAAATCGTATTCCGCGACGACGGTGTTGCCCGCCGTGACTGCGCGGTGGAGCGCGTCAACGGTCAGCGCGTAAACGGCGTTCTCGTCCGCGAGCGCGCGGCCGGAGCCTTTCAGAATCGAAATATCGTCCTCATTGACGGTAAAAGTGTCGTTGCCGAGGGCGACGTTCAGCTTCGAGACGGCCTCGGCTACGGCTTCGCGCACGACCGGAAGTTCCGCAGTCTCGGCGGCGGCGACGTCCAGCTCTGTTTTCACGCCGACGAGTCCCTTGAAGAACTTCACGCTGTCCGCAAAAAGATTGTCGCCGCGCCCGTACTCGTACGCGGACTCCGCCGCGTCCTCCGCGGACAGGAACAGCCCCGCATCTTTCGCGGAGATGGAGATAACGTCCTCGCTCGGCAGCTTGACGTTGGCGACCGCGTTGGACAACGCGGCGTCGTAACCGGATTCGCGGAGCGCGTTCGCGGTCTCCGTCTGCGTCAGTCCGCCGAGGCTGACGCCGCCGTAGCGCACGTTAGGGAACACTTTTTCCCCGCTGCGCGCAAAAAAACCGACGCCGGTAAACGCGACGGCAGCCGCGATAATAACGCCGCCGACAACAGCGACGGCTTTACCGCCGCCGGATTTTTCACGCGTTGCCGTAGCGGCGCGGTTTGATTTTCCGCCTGTTAATTTCATTGATATCCTCTTTTTTTGTTTTTGAGATTGTTTTTTCGGGCGACCGTGCCGCCCCTACACATAATATATCTAATCCTGTCAAAAATCAAATTACATTATAATTACTTTTGAATACAGAGCTGTAACTAATATCGGAATCGCGGGCGAATCAATAGACGATTCCCGTAATCCGCCGCTCGGTGGTGAACAGCTCGGTCTGGTCGCTGTCCTCGACGGGCGCGGTCTGCCACGGGCGCAGCGTCTCGCGCCGCTCGCGCGTCTGCGCGTCAAGAATCTCGCCGATCAGCGTGTTGGAGAGCAAAAAACCCTCCGGCGTGAACCGCCAGCGGCCTTCGCGGTAAACCGCCCAGCCGCGTTCCTCGTAGGATTCCAAAAGCTCCAAAACGCGCTTCATTCCGCACTTGTAGATGCCGTAGTATTCCTCCTCGGAAACGCCGTCCACGGTGCGCAGCCGCAGCATAAGGTACTCCGCCGCAAGCTCAAAGCCCTCAATCTCCTCCGAAGTCTCGACGACGCCGCCGCCACCCTCCACGCCGTCCATATACCGGTCAATATCCGAGAACGCGGCGTACCGCACGGAGCCGATGTACGAGTGAGCCGACGCGCCGAAGCCGATGTACTCCCCGCCGGTCCAGTACTTGGAATTGTGCCGCGATTCGCGGCCGCGCCGCGCGAAGTTGGAGACCTCATACTGCTTGTAGCCGAAGCGCGAAAGCACGTCCACCGCGTAGAGGTACATATCCGCCTGCTTGTCGTCGTCGGGCAAAAACGGCGAGTCGCGGAATATGTAGAACGGCGTACCCTCCTCGATTTTCAGGCCGTAGCAGGAGATGTGATCGGGTTTCAGCCCCACCGCCGCCATAAGCGCGTTTGACCAGTCCTCGTTCGACTGGTTCGGCAGGCCGTACATCATATCAACGGAAATATTGAGGAAACCCGCGGAGCGCGCGATCTCCACCGCGTTTGACGCGTCGTTAAAGGAATGGACGCGGCCCAGCTCGCGCAACGCCTTGTCCGACGACGCCTGAACGCCGAGGGAGACGCGGTTAAAACCGGCGCGGTGCAGCCTGATGAACTCCGCCTTATCCACGGATTCGGGATTCGCTTCGACTGTTACCTCCGCGTCGATCGAGACGTGACCGCTGCGTTTAAGTTCGTCAAAGACGGAAATCAGCCGCGACGCGCCGAAGCACGACGGCGTTCCGCCGCCGAAATAAACGGTGTCGATGACGTAACCGTCCAGTTGCGGCGCGTACTCGCGAATGTGGCGGCGCAGCGCGGCCTCGTACCGCGTCATATCGTTCTCGCGCCCCGTCGTCGAATAGAAGTCGCAGTAAAGGCACCGCGAACGGCAAAACGGTATGTGAATATATATTCCCAAAGACTTTTCCATATTACTTCCTCGGTCGGCAAAGCCTCCCTGCGGGAACTCGCCCTGTGGGCGAGATTCACGCCGCTCCGCGGCGGCTCGCAGAGGCTCGCATACCTCAATCCAAGTATTTCATACTGAATTTGTCGGCGGGGATGAGGGCGACAAGTTCAGTAAAAATCTCCGTCATTCCGAGAACCGTGCTGTACTGCACCGCCTCGTCGGACACGGATTCAGGCTTACTCTCCGCGTCGATAAAGACGATTACGCGCGTCCCCTCGCCGGGGCGCGACTCGATGAGCGTTCCGCCGCCGTGGAGCTTCGCGATTGACTGCACAACGGTCAGCCCGAAGCCGCCGCCGCGCCGCGTGTCGTCAAACTCGCGCCACTGGCCGTACCGCGCCCAGACGTTCTGCCGCGCGTCGTCGGAAATCCCCCCGCCGTCGTCGGAGACGGTGATGACCGCGCGCCCGTCCGTCTCTTTAATGTCGATGTCGATAACGGTCTCGGACGTTGTAAATGTAAGTGCGTTGCTGATCAGGCACAGAATCATACGTTCAACCAGCTGTCGCTCGCCGACGACCATCTTTGTGCGCAGGGCCGAGGAAAACGTGAGTCGCCCGGGTTCCAAATCCAGCGTCTGCGAAACCGTGCGCGCGAGTTCGCGCCCGACGCGGATCAGGTCGAAATGCGACGTGCCGCCGCGCGACGGCGCGGCGTCGCCGCCCGCGAGATGAATAAACGCGTCGAGCCGGTTTAACGCCCGCATTATGCCGAAAATCCCGCGGTACATCATCGCGGCGTAGTCGCGCGTTTTCGCGTCCTGCGATTTTTCCGCCATTGGCAGAATAATGTCGGACGCGTGCTTCAAAACGGACAGCGGTTCCCGCAGAGCCATAGACGAGGACGCGATAACGTCCGCATTCTGCGGCAGCGAGTCGTCGTTCACCGCGGTGAAAACCAGAATGAAGATATCGTCGGATAAAACCGTCCCCGATACCATATAGCGCGTGTCCGCAAGCTCCGTCTCGGCGAGGAACGAGCCGCGCACGTTCTCGGTGACGAAATCCGGAATGATGGCGGACAGCGGCAAAGCCGACAACAGCATATGAGAAGCCGCCGCGGCGTTGCGGTATACTATTTTTTCACTTTGCACTGCGAGTACAGGCTCACGCAGTACGCCGAATAGCGATGCAAGTTTTGTTATCATTGTTATTATAGTTCTCCGTCCCGCGTAAATACCCACTAATTCTTACCAAACATACCGAATAACATAGGATTTCTTATTATAACAGAAAAATCCCACAAATGCAACAGCATTCGCAGGGAAATATCGGGAAATGTCGGTTATTGAGCGGAAATACCCTCCCACTTCCCCAGACTTTCGCGCATAAAGCCCACGACGTCAACGCCGTAAACGTCGCGCAGCAGCTCCGTCGTGACCTGCGCGCCCGCAACACCGCTCGCGGCGATGCGCCCCTCTTTCAGTATCAGCATATTTTCCGAGAGTCGCATAGCGAGGTTGATATCGTGCAGCACGCCGATGACGGAATGGTTGTCGTGTGACGACCACTCGCGCAGATACTCAATCAGCTCAATCTGGTATTTCATATCGAGGTGGTTCGTCGGCTCGTCAAGCAGGATAATCTGCGGCTCCTGCGCGAGCGTCCGCGCGAAAAAGACGCGTTGGAGCTGACCGCCCGAAAGCTGAGAAATCTCTTTTTTCGCGACGTCCAGCAATCCGACGGACCGCAGACACTCCGCGACAAAGTCGCGGTCGTGACCCGACGGCGAGCCGAGGATTCCGTCCTTGATGTGCAGATACCGCCCCATCATCACCGCGTCGAACACGCTGTATGAGAAGTAGACGCCCTGCGACTGGCTCATCAGCGCGATTTTCAGCGAGACCTCGCGCCGCTTCATCGTGCGCGTGTCCCTGTCGTCAATCGCGACCGTGCCGCCGTGAGGCAGGATTCCGGCGACGGCTTTGAGCAGCGTAGTCTTGCCGCAGCCGTTAGGACCGAGGACGCAGAGATTCGCGTTGTTCATAACGTCAAACGAGACGTCAAACACAACCTGCGTACTGCCGTATGAAACATTGATATTGCGCGCGGATAACATTACGCGTCCCTCTTTCTGCGGCTGAAATAGACGTAACCGAAAAACGGCGCGCCGATAATCGCCGTGACCGCGCCGACCGGCAAATCCTGCTTCGGAATCACGGTCCGCGCCGCGAGGTCGCACGCGACCATAAACGCCCCGCCGAGAATGGCGGACATCGGGATAACGAGCCTGTGGCGCGAGCCGAAAATCTTCCGTACAATGTGCGGCGCGACGAGGTCCACGAAGCCGATGACACCGACGAACGAGATTGCGCTGCCCGTAATCGCGGCGGCAATCACGATAAGAATCCACTTGACGCGCACGGTGTTCACGCCCATAGACTTCGCCTGTTCCTCGCCGAAGGTCAGCATATCCAGCTCGCGGTTGTAGTGCATTATGATGAGAATCCCGACGACGGTAATCGGCAGCAGAATAAAAACGGTTTTCCAGTCTTTGAGCGAAAAGCTCCCCATTTGCCAGTACAGAAGCTGTTGTATATGCTCGCGCGACAGCGCGGAGACGAGCGTCACGACGGCGTTCGTGAACAGCGAAATCACCATACCGGTGAGAATTATCGTGTTGTTTTCGAGTCCCTTGTCGAGCCGCGACGCGATGGTGATGGACAGCAAAATCGTACCCAGTCCGAACGCGAAGCCGAGAATCGGCAGCGTGAACATTTTGAGGAGCGGGATTGAGATTCCGCCGAGAATCACGAGAGCCGCGCCGAGGCTCGCGCCCGACGACACGCCGAGCGTGTAGCTCGACGCGAGCGGGTTTTTCAGCACGGACTGCATAACCGCGCCGGCGACGGACAGAGCCGCGCCGACGACAAACGCCAATAACGCCCTCGGCAGGCGCAGGTTCCAGATTATTGAGACGTCCGTGGCCTTGATGGTGGCGGGAACCGCCGTCCCCGCGAGCTTATGCCAAACGATGGAAAGACTGTCGGCAGGCGTGACGAACACGCTGCCGACGGCCATTCCCAAAATCAGAATCACGAACGCGATGATAAGCAGACTTGTGACCCGAATTTTCTGCTTCATTAATTGTAGTATTCGGGGTAGATTGCGCGCGCCATTTCGTCGAGGGCCTTGACGATATTCTGGCTCGGACGGTTCGAGGCGTTCGCGTCAACGTAGAACACGTCGCCGTTCTGCACCGCGGTAATCGCGTCGAAGCCGGGGATTGAGAGGATATCGGCGATGGGGTCCGGCAGATAGTTGACGCTCGTGAGAATCACGTCGGGGTTCGCATCGAGAACCTGCTCGCCCGAAACGCCGATCCAGCTCGTCTGGTCGGCGAAGATGTTCCGCGCGCCGATGATTTCAATAATCTCGTTTAAGAACGTGCCGGAGCCGAAGCTGTACAGGTACGAGGAGTCCGCGAGCGTAAAGAACACGCTGCGCGTCTCGGCAATCGTGTCGCCGATCGCCTTGACGGCGGCGATTTTGCCGTCCATCTCCGCGATGACGGCCGCGGCCTTGTCCGCCGCGCCGACGACGCCGCCGAGGAAGCGGATGTCTTCGCGAATGCCCTCAATGCTCTCGGAATTCGGGATGAACACCACGCAGATTCCCGCGTCCGTGAACGGCTTGTAAGCGTCGGCACCGCTGCCCTGCGACAGCACCATACCCGTGACGATGAAAACGTCGGGCGCGAGGTCGAGAATTGCCTCAATGTCGGGGTTTCCCATATCGAACTGCGGAATGTCCGCCGTCAGACCCGCCACGTCGAAGGAATATGTGTCCGTCGCGATAATTTTGTCGCCGACGCCGAGTTCGACTAAGACCTCACCGATTGCCGCGCCGAACGTGATAATCGTGTTAATCTCCTCCGGCAGCGTAATCGGGTTGCCGAGCCGGTCCGCGGTGATTGCGGTCGGGATTTCCGGCGTTTCCGGGACCTCCGGCGTTTCTTCGTTTTTCGCGCAGGACACGGCGAGCGCGAAAACGAGTGCGAGAGCGAGCAGGATTGCGAGCAGCTTTTTCATTAGGGTGGCTCCTTTTTCTTAATATACCGGCATCACTGATGTTGATGCCATTCATTGGTTGCAAATAGAAATCCTCGGTCAGGCAAAGCCCGACCTGCGGAAATTCTCCCTTTGGTCGAATTTACGCCGCTTCGCGGCGGCTCGCGCCGTGCGCTCGCTGCGTTCTATTTCAGCCGTGTCGGGATGCCGACGAACAGGCGCACGACCTCGTCGGCGTTCTGCGCGAGCTTGACGGTTGCGCGGCCGACCTCCTCGCGCCACGCGCGGATTATCGAATCGAGCGGCACAACGCCGGCGGAAATGTCTGTCGAGATGATGATTTTGTCCGCGAGCTTCGGCAGCAGCTTGTCCACCTCCGTCTGCACGTTGAATTCGGCGCGCACAAGCGCGAGAATCCATTGGTCAAAGCCGTAGATTATCGGCTTTTTCGTATGGATTGTCATCGTCGTCTCCTTGCAGGAGTACACGTCGCTCTTATGCAGTTCAAAGCGTGAGAGCGCATAGTCCAGTTTGCCCTGATACGCGCCGCCGATGATGAGTTTCACGTTATCAGCTCCCCCTTATGTACTGTGATGCACGAATATGCAACCTCGATTACGGTGTCGCACTGCGCCGCCACGGCGCGGTCAATATGCGCGAGGCTCTCGCGATAACGCTCGGTCAGCGCGTCGTACCGCTGCGCGTCCGCGTATATGAAGTCCGAAACGATGACGATGTTTTCAAACGCGTCCAGCACGCGGGTCAGCTGCGGAATCACGCGCCTGTACGCGTCGCGGTCGTGAAAATCCGCACGGAACATCTCGTTTTGCATCAGCGCGGTCAGGCTGTCAACGAGGAACGACCCGTCGGCGGGGTACACACTCAGCAACCGCGAGATGTTGCGCGGGTGTTCGATAGTGGTGAAGCCGTCGCCCTCGCGGTCGGCCCTGTGACGGGCGATGCGCCGCACGTCGTCCTCTCCCGTGGGAATCATCGTCGCGACATAGTACAGTCCCGCGCCGGTATTTTGTGATATTGCGAGCTGCTTCGCAAGCGTTGACTTGCCGTTTTTGCAGCCGCCGGAAATGAAAATTCGCAAGTATTCGCCTCCGTTCTTAACAACAAAAAGTCACGGCAAAAAAGCCGCGACCGTATTTCCGCTGATCCGCGCGCAAAATAGCGCGCATATTTACCGTAATCGCTAAAATCCGTAGCTCGGTAAAAGTCTTGAGCAGGTATTCCGGCTTGCGACAGGCAGCTTGCGCTGCCGACGCGTCGTTTGCCTTCCCAAGTAAAGACTCAGTGACTACATTTTTCAATGTAACAACAACGCTGTCGCTTACGGCGGCGGGACCGCGCCGGCATCTCACCGGCTTCCGTAACTCAGACCCTGTTTAGTTGTGTTTACATTATATAGGACGTGTCGAAACTTGTCAAGGGGTGTTTTGCGTTTGCTCGCCCGCGCTCGGCACAAGCTGAATTGTATTGTCCTCATCGCTCTCGATATACGCGTCTTCGCCCCTTTGCTGCGCCGCGATTAGCATATCAACAACGTCCGCGACCTTTGCCGCAAGCTCAAAATACATTTTCTCATAATCCGGCATTACAACCACTCCACACATAAAATATATTATAAATTTTGAATACATAATTATAATATATAATATATGCGAATGTCAAGTTATACTTATGTAGGGTGATTGAAAATGCCGGATAAGATTAATATTACGACAAAAAAGCCGAAGCAGCGCGGCGAAGACGGACATAGAGTCATTTCCGTGAGGATAAAAAATGAGGTTCTGGCGCAGCTCGACGAGATTTCAGGCAAAACAAACCGCTCGCGAAATGAGCTTATTAATCTCTTGATTGTCAGGGCTTTGGAAAACGTAAAAGTAGAGGAGTGATTTACTCCTCTACTTTTTCGTCTTTGTTACCCGCAGACGCTCCATTGCGCGCGCGAGGTCGATTTTTGATTTCCGGTATTCCGAGACGCTGCGCTTCTGGCGCAACAGCTCCTCCGCGCGTATCTTCGCCTCCTCGGCGCGGCGCGCGTCAATTTCGTCCGGCCACTCCGACGTCTGGACGAACAGCCGCACGCCGTCGCGGTGGACGTCCACAAACCCCTCCGACGCGAACGCCTCAACCCATTCGCCGTCGGCCTTTTTTATGCGGATTGTGGACACCATAACGGGCGCGATAAACGGAATGTGGTCGGCGAGGAACGTAATCCCGCCGTCCGGCAGCAGCACGGTCAACGCCTCGACCTGATCCGAGAAGAACAGCCGCTCCGGCGTGAAGATATTGAGTTCAAAGAGTTTCGGCATAGATTACCTCATTACAGCGTTTTCGCCTTGTCCATCGCCTCGTCGATATCGCCAACCATAAAGAACGCCTGCTCCGGCACGTCGTCCACCTCGCCGCCGAGAATCGTCTCAAACGAGCGAATCGAATCGTCGAGCTTGACGAACCGCCCCTGCATACCCGTGAACGTCTCCGCAACGGTGAACGGCTGCGACAGGAACTGCTGGATGCGCCGCGCGCGGTAAACCGTGCGCTTGTCGTCCTCGCTGAGTTCCTCCATTCCGAGGATTGCGATGATGTCTCGCAGCTCGCGGTAGCGGTTCAGGCACGTCGTCACGCCCTGCGCGGTGTCGTAATGACGCTGCCCGACAATCGCGGGCGCGAGTATGCGCGAGTAGGATTCCAGCGGCGAAACCGCGGGGTAGACGCCGATTTCCGCGACGGAGCGCGACAGAACCGTCGTCGCGTCGAGGTGCGTGAATATCGTCGCCGGCGCGGGGTCCGTCAGGTCGTCCGCCGGAACGTAAATCGCCTGAACGGAGGTGATTGAGCCGTTGCGCGTGGAGACAATGCGCTCTTCGAGCAAACCCAGTTCCGTCGCGAGCGTCGGCTGATAGCCGACGGCGGACGGCATACGCCCAAGCATAGCCGAGACCTCGTTCCCCGCCTGAACGTAACGGAAAATGTTATCAATAAACAGCAGCACGTCGCGGTTCATCACGTCGCGGAAGTATTCCGCCATCGTCAGACCCGTAAAGCCGACGCGCATACGCGAGCCGGGCGGCTCGTTCATTTGCCCGAAGGCGAGCGCGGTCTTTGTGATTGCGCCCGACGCGCGCATATCCGCGATAAGCTCCGTACCCTCGCGGCTGCGCTCACCGACGCCCGCGAACACGGAAAATCCGCCGTGCTGCATCGCGATGTTGTAAATGAGCTCCATTATCAGCGTCGTCTTGCCGACGCCGGCCCCGCCGAACAGTCCGATTTTGCCGCCCTTGGCGTACGGCGTCAGCAGGTCGATGACCTTGATGCCCGTTTCGAGGAATTCCGTCTGCTCCGTCAGATCCGTGAACTTCGGCGCGGAGCGGTGAATGTCCCATTCCTCCGCCGCGTCAATCGGTCCTCCGCCGTCAATCGGGCGACCGAGTACGTCCACGACGCGGCCGAGAACGCCCGTGCCGACCGGCACGCGGATTCCGTGACCCACCGAGCGGACCTCTGTGCCGCAGGCGAGACCATCCGTCGGGTCGAGTGCGATACAGCGCACAACGCCGGGGGAGACGTTGACCGCGACCTCCATATGCCGCCCGTCGGACGTCACAAGCAGGTCGTTTATCTGCGGCTCCACGCCGGAATTTGCGAACTGAACGTCCATAACGGGACCGGAAATACGCACGAGCGTACCGATACCGAGCTGTTCGAGAATATCGTTTGTTTCTGCCATTAGTTTCCGCTCCTTAATATCTCAGCCGCGCCGGTTATCTCGCTCAATTCGTTCGTGATTGCGGACTGCCGCGCGAGATTATATTGCGTCGTAAGGGTTTTCAGCATATCGTTTGCGTTGTCCGTCGAGGAATGCATCGCGTTCATACGCGAGTAATGCTCACCGGCGTAAGCCTGAACCATAACGCCGAACATCAGACCGAGAATATACTGCGGCACCAGCTCGTCAAACACCGCCTGCTGTGACGGGTGGTAGATAATCTCGTGTTCCTCCTGCGTGACGGACACGTCCTCGTAGTCGTGCAGCATAATGGGCAGCAGGCGGAATTCCACCGGCTTGTTCTTTGTCGCGCCGTAAAACGAGGTGTAGATGACGTGAATCTCGTCCGTGAGGTTTTTGTCGTACAGGTTAATCAGCTCACGCGCCAGCCGCCTCGCGGATTTCATCGTCGGGTCCTGCACGATGCCGAGCATCGTAATATCAGGAGTGCGTCCGGTTCTGCGGAAGTGCGCCTCGCCGGAATTGCCGACGGTGATCAGCGAACTTTCGGGGTGCTGCTCCAAATTTTGCTCCGCAAGCGCGATAACCGCGGCGTTATACGACCCGCAAAGCCCTTTGTCGCCCGTGATAACGACGTACGTGCGCCGCTCGTCGGACCGCGCCGTCAGATACGGGTGCGTAATCCCCGCCGACGAGCCGAGTATCTCTCGCATTGAGCTTCGGATATGCTCAAAATAACGCTTGTTGTATTCAATGTGGCTCATAACGCGGCGCATACGGTTGGAGGAAACCATCTCCATCGCGCCCGTAATCTTCGAGGTCTGTTCAACGGCGGCGATTCTGTGCCGGATTTCATTAGTACTTGCCACGATTTTTTTCCTCCGACTGCAAGAACCGCGCAAAATGCTGTTCCAGATCCGTCTTGTCAAAGTCCGCGAGCGAACCCGTCGTATCAATGCTCTGCAAAATATACGCCGCGTTCAGCCGCAGATAGTCCAACAGCCGCCCTTCGAGCGCGTCAACATCGCGCCGCGCGCACGTCTTGAACAGTCCGCCGGCGGACGCGAGCAGGATACAGACCTGCTCCGACAGGCTGTGCAGTTTTTCAACGGGCTGGCGCAGCAGCTCCATAAGCCGCTCGCCGTTGCTGAGCATTTCCGCCGTCGCGGAGTCGATATCCGCGCCGAACTGCGCGAAAACCGCCATATCGCGGTACTGCGCAACCTCTAAGCGCAGCGAGCCGGAGACGGCGCGCATCGCCTTGTGCTGCGCCGAGCGGCCGACGCGCGAAACGGAGAGACCGACGTTAACGGCGGGTCGCTGTCCCGCGTTGAACATCTCGCTTTCAAGGTAAATCTGACCGTCCGTGATGGATATCACGTTCGTCGGAATGTAGGCGGAGATATCCCCCGCCATTGTTTCGATAATCGGCAGAGCCGTGAGGCTACCGCCGCCAAGCTCCGGCGCGAGATGCGCCGCGCGCTCCAAAAGTCGTGAGTGCAGGTAAAAAACGTCGCCGGGGTACGCCTCGCGTCCCGACGGCCGGCGCAGCAGCAGCGACATCTGGCGGTACGCGACGGCGTGCTTCGACAGGTCGTCGTAGACAATAAGCACGTCGCGCCCCGCGTACATAAATTCCTCCGCGACGGCGCACGCCGAATACGGCGCGATGTACTGCATTGCCGCGGTGGAACTACCGCCCGCCGCGACGATAACGGTGTTGTCGAGCGCGTCGTTATCTTTAAGCGTCTTGACAAACTGCGAAACCGTGGAGGATTTCTGCGCGATCGCGCAGTAGACGCAGATGACGCCTTTGCCGCGCTGGTTCATAATCGCTTGAAGCGCGATGCTCGTCTTGCCGGTCTGGCGGTCGCCGATAATCAGCTCTCGCTGACCGCGGCCGATAGGAATCATACTGTCAATCGCGAGAATCCCCGTCTCCATAGGCGTGTCAACCGCGCTGCGCTGCATAATCGTCGGCGCGGCGGATTCCACGGGACGCGTCTTGGACGTGTGCAGCGGCTTACCGTCGAGCGGCCTGCCGAGCGGGTCCACGACGCGGCCGAGCAGCTCGTTACCGACGCCGATTTCCGCGACGCGGCCCGTCGGGTGGACGACGCTCGCGGTCGAAACCGTGCCGTCGAGCAACGCCGCGCCCACGCCGTCAATGCGCAAATCCAGCGTCAGGCCGATAGCCCCGCCGTCAAAGTCCAGCAGCTCGCCGTAGCGCGCGCCGGAGAGCCCCGTAATCTGAACAATACCGTCGGCGAAGCTCGTCACCTCGCCGTAATTGTAGACGCGCGGCGGAGCGGTCGCCGCCATAGCGCGCTGTTTCAGCAGCGTGCCGACGGTAGCGAAGCTCGACGCGGCCTCGCCGCCCGTGTCCTGCGAGAGGGATTCGGACAGCTCGTGCAGGCGCGAAGCAAAGCTCGCGTCATAGACGCGCCCGTTGATGATGGCGATGAAGCCGCCGGTTATTTTGTTGTCCTCAACGAGGTCGAAATCCGGTTCCTCGCCGAGTTTGTCGCGGAAGCCCGCGACGATGGCGGCAATGCCGTCCTTGTCCTCAATCGACGAGACAATTAAAATCGGTTTAGACATTACTTATGTTTACTCCTCAAAGAAGTCACGCGCGGCGGAGAGGTTGTCGTCAAGCGAAACCTCACGTCTCAGAATGCGTGACGCCATTTCCGTGGCGAGCTGCGCAATCTCGTGACGCGCGGCGTTCACCGCGTCGGCGCGCTCCGCGTCAATGCGCTCTTTTGCGTCGGAAAGCAGTTTTTCAGCCTGCTGACGCGCAACGTCGTTGATTTCCTTCGACTGCTCGCCGGCGCGCATCTGGGATTCGCGGAGAATCTCGCGTCCGCGCTCCTCCAAATCGCCGATATTGCGCTCGTACTCCGTCTTCATCTCTTCCGCTTCCGTCTTAATGCGGGCGGCGTCGTCAAGTTCGCCCTGCACGCGTGAGGCGCGCGAGGCGAGGAACTTTGTCATCGGCCGCCACAGGATAAGGCGCAGGAGGACAAACAGCACGACAACATTAATCGCGTGCAGCAGGACATCTACCGGTGCAAGACCTTCCATATCATCAAGTCCTTAATCAATCTTCGTGAACAGCATTAACAGCGCGGTGACGAAGCCGTAGATCGCCGTGGCTTCGGTCAATGCCATACCGAGCAGCATAATCGAGTTGATTTTGCCCGACGCTTCGGGCTGGCGCGCAACGGCGTCAACGGCTTTGCCCGTGGCGAGACCCATCGAAATCGCCGCCGCGGCGCAGGGCAGGAAACAGAGAGCTACCGCAATTAAACTTAAATCCATTGTAATTTCTCCTTTGTTATTAGAATGCTCGGCCGGGCAAAGCCCCGCCTGCGCAAATTCTCACTATTTTCATTATTCAACCGCCTCTTTGATAAAGGTGAGCGACAGGGTCACGAATATAAACGCCTGTAACAGCGGGTGAAACACGTTGAAGTACAGTCCCAGAACGCTCGGAATGCCGACGGCGTTGTTGCCGAGCGCGGAATACAGCAAATCCATAATAATCATTCCGCCGAGCATATTGCCGAAGAGACGCGCGGCGAGCGAAACGGGAACGGCGAAGTCCGTGATGACCTTAATCGGAAAGACAATCGGCGTCGGCTCCGCGAGGGATTTAAGCCTGCCCGCGACGCCTTTTTTCTTAATGCCGTATACGTTAATCAGCACGAACGAGATGATGCCGAGGCCGAGCGTAAACGTCACGTCGCTCGCGGGCGTCCGTATCCCGAACAGCTCCAAAACGGCGCAGCCGACGAGCAGCGCGGCGACGGAGAAGATGTAACAGCCGAGCATTTCGCCCTCGCCGTGGACATTCGACCCCGCGTACTTCATCGCGATTTCGACGACGGCCTCGACGGCGTTCTGCGCGCCCTTGGGGTAGTTCGACGGCTTGCGCAGAATTGTGAGACGCGCCACAAGCGCGAGGACGACAAGAACGGCGATGATGACCCAGCTCCACGCGACGGTCGCGGAGACGTCAAAGCCGAACAGGTTCAGCCTGTCCGCCCACGGGGAGAACGCGGACATATCCTCGCTCTCGTGCTTGCCGAAAACGATTTGAATTACGCGCGTCGCCGCGAGGTACGCGCCGAAAACCGTGAGAATCAGCGCGAACATCCGCAGCCGCTTGTTGTGCTTCGTCGGGTCGGCGGCGTAATGCGCGTTGGCGACGCGCCGCCAGAAAAAACCGGCAACGGCAACCGCCAGGAAAATTGCGAGCAAAATAATATTGAGAACCATTTATTTCTTCCGCCCTCCGATAATGATGCGGGCTACCGCGCCCACGATGAGTGTCGTGGCGATTGTAATGCCGGCCGGCAGCAGTGCCGGCGTGTACAGCAGTCCGACGAGCAGCAGCACGGCAAACGGCAAAACCCATTGCAGCAGTCCGAACAGCACGAATCCGGAACCGGATTCGGGGCCGGCTGTAACGCGCCTGGTGAACCGCGACAGCAGCAGGTACTGCGCCGCGCCGGCCGCAAGTCCGATGATTATACCAATTATGATATGCATAAAAGAACTCCCTTATAAAATTGCATTATACGCCGGAATAATATAAAAAACAAGACATATTTTCGCCAAATTATTTATTTAATCAGACATATTTATGCTCAACACGCGCAGAAAGCCGCGACGTCAGCAGCACGCCCTCCTCGCCGATTGCCGCCGCAACCTCGCGAGCGGATAAAAACGCGCCGTCCGCGGCCCTCCCGAAGAACACGACCTCGCTTCCGAGCCTGCAATCGCAGTCGGTTACGTCGATTAAGCACGAATCCATAAACGCCGCGAGCAGCCGCGCGCGCCGTCCGTCCACAAGCACGGGCGCGCCCGCCGCGCAGACAGCCTCCGACAGTCCGTCGCCGTAACCGGCGGCGGCGACCGCGATTTTCATTCGGTTTTCCGCCGTGAAGCTCCCGCCGTAGCCGAAACGCTCCCCGCGTTCGAGCGTCCGCACCGCCGTGACGCTCGAAGCCCAAGTCCCCGGCTCCGTGACGCTGCCGTCGTCGGGCGCGCCGCCGGGCGGCGGACCCATAAACAGGCGGCGGCCGAGCCGAACCGCGTCGAGGTTCGCCGAGGGGAACCACTCGCTCACGTTCGACGCCGCGGCGTGGCGCAGCGGCACCGCAATCCCCGCCGCCTCAATCTGCGCGACGCCGTTGAGGTACGCGGAAAGCTGCTGCCGCGCGGTGCTTTCGTCGATTTTGTCCAAAAGCGAAAAGTGCGTGTACGCGCCGGTGATTTTCAGCTTCGGCTGCGCCTTTACGGCGCGGATTACCGCGTCCAGCTCCGCGCCCGCAGATGCGCCGAAGCGGTTCAGCCCGCTGTTGATTTTTATCTGCACCGCAGTGGGTTTCTCCGCCGCACGCGCGATTGCCGCAACTGTATCAACGTCGCCGACGGGCAGAATCACGCCGAGCGCGAGCGCGTCCGGAATCAAACCCCGCGGCGCGGCGGACACGAGCATAATCTTCTTCTCGCAGCCGGCGTTGCGCAGCTCCGCCGCCTCGGAGACGTGCGCGACGGCGATGCAATCGAACGGTATCGCGCCGTCAAGCGCGCGCAAGACCTCAGCCGCGCCGTGGCCGTAGGCGTTGCCTTTCAGCACGGGAATAATCGCCGTGCCGCCGAGCGCGCGCGCCGCGTTCACGGCGTTTTGCGCGATTGCCGTAAGGTCAACTGTAAATTTTGAGTGAAAAAACATATCCCTGCGCCTCACTATGTAATTGACATTTATATAAATATCCTTTATAATATACCAATACATACAAAATGAAAAGGAGAATTTTCTATGAAAAAATTATTTGCCGCGCTTCTCGCCGTTGCGCTGACGGTTTCGCTCTTCGCGGGCTGCGCGAAAAAGGGCTACCGCACCGTTGACGAGATTAAATCCTCCGGCGAAATTGTCCTGCTGACGAACGCGATGTTCGAGCCGTACGAGTACATTGCCGGCGGAAAGGTCGTCGGCGCGGATATCGACCTCGCGCAGCTCGTCGCCGACGAACTCGGCGTGAAACTGAAAATCCTCGATATGGATTTTGACGGTCTTGTGGACGCGCTCGCCTCCGGCAAGGGCGACTTCATCGCCGCCGGAATGGCGAACAACCCGGAACGCGCGAAGGTCGTCGATTTCTCGATTGAATACGTCCACAATTCCCTGCATATCATCATTCCGGCGGACAGCACGATTGCCGGCGTGGACGACCTCGCGGGGAAACGCATCGCCGTGCAGGAGGGAACGACCTCCGACGATTTCGTCCGCGGCAGCGTCCCCGACGCCTCGGTCCTCGCGTTTAAGGACGCGGTCGTCGCGGGCAACGCCGTTTCCGACGGCAGAGCCGACGCCTGCATTCTCGACCTCAAACCCGCGGAGGGCGTGGCCGCGAATTCCAACGGCAAGCTGATTGTTCTCGATGAGGTTGTCGGCGAGGAGGAACTGATGAGTATGGCGGCCGGAAAGGGCAATCAGGGACTCGTTGACATCATCAACAGCGTTCTGCGCAAGGCGATCGACAACGGCACGGTCGATGAGCGCGTGCAGTATCATATGGACGCGACCACGGGCGGCTAATTAAGTCTTGGAACAGTTTTTTGACAGACTGTCGGAGAAATTATACCAGTCGGTAATCTACGACAACAGATGGAAAATGTATTTGGAGGGTCTGTCCTTGACCCTCCAAATCGCTGTTGTCGCAGTGATAATCGGCGTCGTACTCGGTATCGCGGTCGCTATGGTTAAGACCTCGGCGCAAGGCTCAAAAAACCCGATTCTGCGGTTTTTCAACGTCATCTGCACCGCGTATACGACCGTGATTCGCGGCACGCCGCAGATGATTCAGCTGCTGATTCTTTACGGCATATCCGCGATTCCGAACGGTGTAATCGCGTGCTTCATCGGCTTCGGCATAAACTCAGGCGCGTATGTGTCGGAGACGTTCCGCAGCGGAATCCAGTCCGTGGACGGCGGACAGATGGAGGCCGCGCGCTCCCTCGGCCTGACGCGCTGGCAGGCGATGACGTCCGTCGTGCTGCCGCAGGCGGTGAAAAACGTACTCCCCGCAATATTTAATGAGTTCATAATGCTGATCAAAGACACCTCTATCGCGGGCTACATCGCCGTGAACGACCTGACGAAGAACACAAATTCAATCCGCGGACGCACGTATGATTCGACCTCGCTGTTTATCGCGGCGGGAATATACCTTATTCTGACGTATATTCTGACGCAGATTCTCAAACGCCTGGAGAGGAGGTTCCGTAAAAGTGATAGAAATTAGCGGACTCACGAAACGGTACGGCGACCACGTCGTCCTCAACAACGTAAGCGAGCATATACGCCCCGGCGAAAAGGTCGCGGTCATCGGGCCGTCCGGCTCCGGCAAGTCCACGCTCCTGCGCTGTCTGAATTTGCTGGAAACACCCGACGGCGGCAAAATCACGTTCGACGGCACGGAAATCACCGACCCGCGCTGCGACGTGAACGAGGTTCGCCGCCATATGGGAATGGTTTTTCAGCACTTCAACCTCTTCAACAATCTCACAATCCTGCGCAATATCACGCTCGCCCCCGTCAAGCTGAAAATCAAGTCCGAGGAGGACGCGAAAAAGGACGCGCTCGCGCTCCTCGCGCGCATCGGACTGTCCGACAAGGCGGACACGTACCCCGCAATGCTCTCCGGCGGGCAGAAACAGCGCGTCGCAATCGTCCGCGCCCTCGCGATGAACCCGAAAGTAATGCTCTTCGACGAGCCGACCTCCGCGCTCGACCCCGAAATGGTCGGCGAGGTTTTAGATCTGATTCGCGAGGTCGCGCGCGAGGGAATGACGATGGTCATCGTCACGCACGAGATGGGCTTCGCACGAGAGGTCGCGTCCCGCGTCGTTTTCGTGGATGAGGGCAACATCAAGGAGACCGGTTCCCCGCGCGACGTTTTCGATTCGCCGCAGGACGCGCGGCTGCGCGAGTTTTTGTCAAAGGTAATTTAGGAACAAAAGTCAAGGACCGTCGTCAGACGGTCCTTTCGCTATGCAGTATTATTGACAGCATCAGATTGCCGTTGTATTCCTCGAAGCCGAGGCGCAAACTGCCCCAGTCGCTGCCCTCCGTGTCGGCGGGGATATGGAAATCGACGAAACGCACATTAGGCCGCACATCCGTGATGTTTTCGAGCGAGTTGCCGGTTTTGACAATGCGGTTCACGCCGATAACACTCGCGTGCGTGTAGTCGCGGTCAAACACAAACTCGGCGAAATACTCGCGCGGAGTGAGCGCAATCGGCTCCGCGCTTCCGTCGCGAACGCCCCATACGTATTCGGTTTTGTCGGTTGCGAACGCGAGGATTGCCGTCGGGGTGAACACCTTCGCCGAAGCCTCCGCGATTGTCGCGTAGGGCGAGAAGAGAACCCCGTACGTCGGATGCGCGATTTTTGACAGTGCCGCGTAGTCGTCATTCTTGATGTAGCCGAGAATTTCATACGAGGACGCCACGAGAAACGCGTTGTCCGCGCTGACCGGTATTGAATCCTCGTCGAGCCGCCGTCCGCTGCTGATGATTCGCGCCAGAGAAACCGCCGCCGCCGCGACGAGCACGAGTATTCCGACGGTTACGAGGACAATGGCTGCAATATTTCTGTGTTTTTTTGTCTGCAAATAACATACACCTCACTTATATTATAATGATACCCGAATTTGACGGCGAAAGCAACAACAAAGAGGTTACAAATTGTTTCAGCCGCCAACCGGCATAATTTGTCAAATTAAAACCGCGCGGCACGCAAATACTAACCGCGAACCCACAGGCACAACATTAAAATTCCAACAGGAGGTCACTATGAAGAAAGTCATCGGCTTATTTTTAGCCGCGCTTATGGCGGTTTCGCTTTTCGGCTGCCGCGTATCCGAGACAACCAAAACGCGAATCGCCAACGTACCCTATTCCACGACGCGCACCGTCCGAACCCCGCGCACGACGACGACTAAGCGCACCACACGCAGCGTTATGCCGCGCGCAACAATGCCGCGAACGACTGCAACACCGCGCACAACGGCGATGCCCCGCATAACCACACCGACCACGCGCGGCAACGCAATGCCGAACGCGATGCCCTACGTCACGGTTCCGTACGCGTCAACCGCGCCGTACGCCGCGCCCGGCACAATGCCCAACACGCTGCCGTACACCAACCCCGGATTGGCGGCCGCGCGATAACAAAATGGCAGATTACAAAACGCTGTATTATGGGCTTTTTAACAGGGTGTCCGATGCAATCGCGCTCCTGCAAGAGGCCCAGCGCGACGCCGAGGAGCAGTTCATCTCCGCCGACGACGACAACGGCATTCACCTGATTCCCCCCGACGGGGAGTGACGCAAAAGCCCGCCTAAGGCGGGCTTTTGTAATGGAAGTTGTAACTTTTTCAGCCCTTATCCAAAATCTCCCTGATTTTCGCCGCGACGGCCGCGCTCGTGTCGTCGTCGGTGACAATCTCAATCTCCGCCGCCGAGGTCGCGCCGAGACCCAGCTCAACCGCGCGCGCAATCTGGTCCTGCTGCCAAATCGGCGTGTCCGTAATCGCGCTGTTCGCGCCGACGGATTTCAGCACCGCAAGCCCCACGGCGTCGAGCGCGACGCGGTCACTCGTGAGCAGCATAACATTCGCGTTTTTCCGCGTCCCCTGCATCGGTCCGCCGTCCGTGAACACCTCCACCGCGTCGGAGAGGATAAATTCCGGCGTGTACGCGAGGTTGATTTCCGCAATCAGCTTGCGGATATCCGGCGTGTGCAGCCTGCCCATATCCTTGGGCGTGAA
>JAISJC010000083.1 GCA_031261745.1 Oscillospiraceae bacterium | reverse complement strand
AAGTGGGAAACGGGCGCGTCGCTGCCAGACATCACGCAGATTCCCGCGCTCGCGAACATATTCGACACATCGGCTGACGTGCTTTTGGGGATTGACCTTACCGCGAAGGAAAAGCGCGTGCAGGAGATTTACGACGAGGCGGACGCGCTGTACAAAAACGGCTTTCACAACGCGGCGGCAGCCGAGGTCTTACGCGCCGGTTTGAAGGAATTCCCGAACAGCCATAAGCTGATGAGCGGGCTTATGACGCGCCTTTGGATGGAGCGAGAAAACGACAAGCCGGAGCCTGTGCGCGACGAGATGACACAGGAAGTCATACGGCTCGGCGAGAAAATCCTCGCGGAGTCCACCGACGACGAATGCCGCCACAACGCGATACAGATTCTCTGTTTCGTCTACCCCGAACCCGAAGTCGGACAGCGCGAAAAAGCCGTCGCCCTCGCGGAAAAAATGCCGGACACCCTATTGTCGCGTCAGCATTTAATGTCGCATATTTATAACACGGGAGATAAGGGGGCTGCGCTGAGAGAGGATTTGATTTTCAGCAACA
The DNA here is from genome assembly GCA_031261745.1 of Oscillospiraceae bacterium. Lineage (GTDB taxonomy): Bacteria > Bacillota > Clostridia > Oscillospirales > Oscillospiraceae > JAIRRO01. The sequence continues at coordinate 101,012 of JAISJC010000083.1, read as the reverse complement.
TCAGTAACATTATAACCACGATGAGAATAAACTTCTACCCGCACGACGACGGAAGTCCCCGCTACACGGCGGAGGAGTCCATAACCATCGAGCGAAAAATTCTCGCGCTTATTGACCTGATGTTCGAGGACGGCAATTACGGATATTTCAGAGGAATCGCGGCAGATGAGTACAGAGAAATGGCTGCAAGCTACTCGCGTCACGGCGATAACGCCGCCGCAATCGATAATTTGAAGCTCGCCGCCGAGCATTTTATCAAGTCGGACGAGCAGGACGAACGCCCGAACGAGCAATACACGTCCCTGCTGTTTCGCGGCAAGGAAATCGGCGTACCAATCTATAATATGCCGTATAATAACGCCCAGTACCTGCTGACAGAAATGGAAAAAACGGACTTTGACGCGCTTCGCGGCAGCGCGGAGTTCCGCGAAATTCAGGAGGAGCTGAAAAAACACGCGAAGTTGAGATAGCGCAAGAACGCACCCGTGAGGGTGCGTTCTTTTATTGCGTATGCGCGGGGAGTGTGGTATAATGGGAAACGATTGATATTTCATTAAACACAAAAGGAGAAATCTGAATATTATGAGTATTGATACTGAAAAAATTATGAGATGGAACGAGGACGGAATGTTTCAGAAGGTCATTGACGCGATCGAAGCCGTGGAACGGCTTGCGAGGGCGTAATAGATGAACGGTTACGAGAAAACCTACGAAACGCTGAAACTGCGGCTCGCGGACTGCGATTTTGCCGCCGCGGCGTCCGCTGTGGGGCTTGCCGCGCCGACGGACGGCGCGGTGACTGTCGATTTTTTGGGGTGCCGCTACCGCGTTGACAAATCGGGCGTGGAGCAGGTGAGCGGCGGCGCGGCGAACGTCAACTGCAAGACCGTGATTGTCTATTACCTCACGCACGGCGGAAGCGGCTTCCCGCAATACGAATTCCAATCCTTGCGCGCTTTCGCGTCGGGACTGTTCGACGGTTCACGCGGCGTAACCGCAGTTGAACGGGAGCGAATCACCGAATACGCGCAATTCACCGAAGCCGCGAAGCGGCTTGGGGCTGAATTCGTGCGCGAAACCGCCAACGGCAGCCACATTTGGCTTATGTACGCGTTCCCGAAAGTTCCCGTACTGTTGACCTTCGTAGAGGGTGACGACGAATTCCCCGCGCAGACGCAGTTAAAATTCGACGTAACCGCAACGGATTTCCTGCCGTTCGAGACCCTCGCGGTGCTGAACGGACTGATAACTTCTACGCTTCTTTAATGAAAATCGCGTCGGCGGGACATTTTTTCACGCAGATGCCGCAGGCGATGCACTTCGACGGCTGCTCGCGGTCGGGCGACTTGACCATTACGCCGAACGGACACGCCTCGACGCACAGGCCGCAGCCCTGACACTTAGCCTTGTCGAGCGTGTAGACGCCCTTGTCGTTCTTCGTAATCGCCTCGTGCGGACAGGAGCGCGCGCATTTGCCGCATTGAATGCAGATTGAGAGCTTGGTCGCGCCGTCCTTCTCGCCGATGTGAATGCACGAGAGCGCGGGGTCGTACTTCTTGTAGAACGCCTCGGAGCAAGCGATTTCGCACGTCAGGCACGTCATACATTTGTTTTCCTTGTTGATTGCAAGCGTTTTCATAAATATCCTCCAAAATGTAATGTGTTAGGTGTTGACAACGGGTTGTAAATCGGTTATAATATGAGGGTATCAGAGAGGCAAAACCTCCTTTCTTTGGCGGTTAGCTCAACTCAGATATAGATTTGATGCTTTTTATGACACCGAAACCGTCACTTTGCCGAGTGGCGGTTTCCGCGTTTTTTTATGACAATCGTAACAGTAAACTGCCAAACACGAAAAGTCACACGCATATGCTTCACCTCCTTTCGGAGATTCAGCCAACCGCCTTACCCACTCTGACCCTGTTAAGCATTGTACATTACGCGTCGAAATTTGTCAACGGCGCAGATTTGACATTTCATAATAATTTTGCTTTTGTTTTCTGTTTTTATGTGCTATAATACTTTGGTTAAATTGCATTTATGAAGGGAAACGTTTATGCCAAAATTATTATCAAGAATTTTCGGCTCACATTCTGACCGCGAACTGCGCGCCATCGAGCCGATAATCGTCAAAATAGAGTCCTATGAGGAGCCGTTCCGCGGCCTGTCGGACGAGCAGCTGCGCGCTAAGACGGACGCGTTCAAGCAGCGTCTGGCAAGCGGCGAAACGCTCGACGACATTCTGCCGGAGGCGTTTGCCGTCGCGCGCGAGGCGAGTGACCGCGTTCTCGGAATGCGGCCGTTCCGCGTCCAGCTGATCGGCGGCGTCGTGCTGCACCAGGGGCGCATCGCGGAGATGAAAACGGGAGAGGGCAAGACCCTTGTCGCCGTAATGCCGTCGTACCTCAATGCGTTAACGGGAGAGGGCGTCCACATCGTCACGGTCAACGACTACCTCGCGCGGCGCGACAGCGAGTGGATGGGTAAGGTTCACCGCTTCCTCGGCGTGTCCGTCGGGCTGATTGTCCACGGGCTGACGAACGAGCAGCGGCGCGAGGCGTACGCGTCGGACATCACCTACGGCACGAACAACGAAATGGGCTTCGACTACCTGCGCGACAATATGGCGTTGTACAAAAAGGATATGGTTCAGCGCGGACACCGCTTTGCAATCGTTGACGAGGTGGACAGCATACTTATTGACGAGGCGAGAACGCCGCTCATCATTTCGGGTCAGGGTGACGAATCGACGGATATGTATACAAAAGTCAACGAGTTCGTCGCGCGTCTGCGCGTCAAGGTCTACGCGACAATCGACGAGAAGTCGCAGGAGGACGAGGATTCCGACGCGGATTTCGTCGTGGACGAAAAGGGACGCACGGCGACGCTGACCGCGAAAGGCACCGCGAAAGCGGAGTCGTATTTCGGACTGGAAAACCTCGCGGATTTGGAGAACAACACGCTCTCGCACCACATAAATATGGCGGTTCGCGCCCACGGCGTTATGAAGCGCGACATTGATTACGTCGTCAAGGACGGCGAAGTCATCATCGTCGATGAATTCACGGGTCGCCTGATGCTCGGCCGGCGTTACAGCGAGGGGCTGCATCAGGCAATCGAGGCAAAGGAACACGTCGAGGTCGCGCACGAGAGCAAGACGCTCGCGACAATCACGTTCCAGAATTACTTCCGCCTTTACGCGAAATTATCCGGTATGACGGGTACCGCGCTGACCGAGGCTGAGGAATTCGGCGCGATATACAAGCTCGACATTATCGAAATCCCGACGAACCGCCCGCTCGCGCGACAGGATAATCCCGACGCGGTTTACAAGTCCGAGGCTGGCAAATACCGCGCGCTTATCAACCAAATCGACGAGTGCGGCAAGAAGGGCCAGCCCGTCCTCGTCGGCACCGTGTCGATTGAAAAGAGCGAATATATCGCTGATTTACTTAAAAAGCGCGGGATAAAGGCGAATGTTTTGAACGCGAAGAACCACGAAAAGGAAGCGGAGATTGTCGCGCAGGCGGGTACATTTGGCGCGGTCACCGTCGCGACGAATATGGCGGGCCGCGGCACGGATATTATGCTCGGCGGCAATGCGGAGTTCCGCGCCCTCGCGGATTTGCGCCGCGAGGGGATTGACGAGGAACTGATTACCGAGGCGAACGGCCATTCGGACACGGATGACGCGGAGATTCTGAATGTGCGCGAACGCTTTAACGAGCGGCTGAATTTCCACAAAAAGGACACGGACGAGAACCGCGAAAAGGTCATCGGAGCCGGCGGATTGTTTATCGTCGGCACGGAGCGGCACGAGAGCCGCCGTATCGACAATCAGCTGCGCGGACGCGCGGGGCGGCAGGGCGACCCCGGCGAAACGCGGTTCTACATCTCGATGACGGACGACATTATGCGCCTGTTCGGGTCGGAGCGGATTATCTCGATGATGGACACGCTGAAAATCGACGAGGACACGCCGATTGACCAGAAAATGCTCTCCAACGCGATTGAAAATGCGCAGAAAAAGGTGGAGAGCCGCAACTTCCAGTCACGCAAATCCGTCCTTGAATACGACGACGTTATGAATACGCAGCGCACACTCATCTACAAGCAGCGCGCGCAGGTCCTCGACGGCGACGACCTGAAAACGAGCGTTTGGAGTATGATTGACGACGTGATTGACGCGTCCGTCAAGGGCGCGGAGGACATCAGCGACGAGACGACGCTGCACGAGGTCGTCGCGCCGTTCGAGGGCGTGTTTATCGCCAAAGGCGAAATTCCGTTTACGGGAACAGTCAAGCGCGACGCGCTCGAAGAGACGCTGAAAACCCGCGCCAAGGCGGTTTATGACGCGAAGGAGAAGTCACTCGGAGCAATGTCGGACGGCGTGACGCCGCTGATGCGCGAGCTTGAACGCGTGATTCTGCTGCGCGTCGTTGACGAATACTGGATGGAGCATATCGACGCGATGGAGGAGTTGCGCGACAGCGTGCGGCTTCGCGCCTACGGGCAGGAAAATCCCGTGGATGCGTATAAGCACGACGGTTTTGATATGTTTGAACAGATGATTGACGGCATTAAAGAGGAGGTCACGCGCCGCCTGTTCACAGCGCGCGTGCAGACGCAGCAGACGATAGCCAGAAAAGGCGTTATAAAGAATATTCAGGCGCAGGCCGCCAATGCCGGCGGCGACGATTCCGTGAAAAAACAGCCGGTAAAGACGGGCGCGAAGGTCGGGCGCAACGCCCCCTGCCCCTGCGGAAAACGGAAAGAGGACGGCACGCCCGTGAAATACAAGAACTGCCACGGACGCGATGCGTAGACATCCGGTTACAAAATTGATTTGCGCGCTGGCGGCGGTTACGCTGCTCGCGTCCTGCGCGGTTTTCGGCGGCGGCGACGACGAAAACCTGAGCGGCGAACCGGAGCCGACAAGTCCGGACGCGGTGATTACATTTATGCCGATACCGGCGGCGGTACCCGACGGCGACGGCAGGTTTTCGTTGCGGTATAACAAAAATGCGACGTTCAACCCGCTTGTCGGGACGGACACTGACAATATGCTCGCCTCCGGTCTGATGTACGAGAGCCTGTTTGTACTCAACGCGGATTTCTCGTGGAGCAACCGGCTCTGTGAGAGCTATGAGACGGACGACGCGGTGACATATGACTTCACGTTTGTCGAGGGGATTCTGCACTCGGACGGTACGGAGCTGTCGCCGTACGACTTCGTGTATTCGCTGAACACGGCGCGGAGAAATTCAAAATATGTCAGACGGCTGCGCAATATTGACACGGTTTCCGTCGTGGGCTCGCGCGTCATCCGCGTGACGCTGAAAGCACCGGACGCGCGCTTGCCTGCGCTGCTCGATATTCCGATCATCAAGGACGGCACGGCGGGAACCGCGCCGCGCGGCACCGGACCGTATAAGTATGATGAGGAGGGCGCGGAGCCTATGCTCGTAAAAAACGAGTATTATCGTGCCGTGTCGTCAGTGCCGGTGGATAGGGTCTATCTCGTGACCTGCACCGACGCGGAGATGGGCGAGCGTTTCACGGAGCGCGTCGTTGACCTGTTCATTGACGACCCGAACGGCACGACGACGGCCGTTCGCCGCGACCACGAAACCCGCTACTACGACACGACGGTTTTGCAGTTCATCGGGTTCAATCCGCGTGCCGCCGCGATTGACAACGCGCAATTCCGTACCGTTATCAGTCTCGCGGTTGACCGCGAAGCCATTGTCCGCGACATTCTCGGTGCGCGCGCAACCGTTGCGCCGCTTGCACTGCCGATGGCGTACAGGCTTTACGACAAGACGTGGGAGGACGCGCAGACGGGCGATACGCTCACGCGGATGTCGGAGCTGCTCACGCAAATGGGCCTTGCGGACGCGGACAGCGACACGTACCTTGAATTCCCGATTGACGGTGAGTATATTCCGTTCTCGCTCGACTTTATCGTTTCAAACGAGAATGCCGCGCGCGCAGCTGCGGCAAAGTGCGTCGCGGACGCGCTCCGTCACGTCGGAATCAATGTGACGCTACGGGAACTCGCGTTCTCGGACTTTGAAATCGCGCTCGAAGCCGGAAACTATGATTTGTACTACGGCGAGACGAAAATAACCGCGAACTTTGACTTTTCGCCGCTGATCGCGCCCGGCGGGTCGCTAAACTTCGGCGGCATATCGGGATACGGCACGGAGCTTGACGCGTTTGCCGCCGCGCGAGGCGACTTCGCGGAGCGCAACGCCGCGCGTGAACTCGTGATTCGCATACGCGACGAGGTGCCGTTCGTGCCGATCGCGTACCTGCAATACGCGATTCACAGTGGCAGAAACGAAATCACGGGAATCATACCGAGTCAGTCGGGCATATTCTGGAATGTCGCGGACTGGGAAATAGACGTAAAATAACGCTATATCAGTAAAGGAGATTAAATAATGTCTGTTTTTCGCTGTTATACCGAGAAAAAAGACGGATTTGACGTGGAGGCGCACGCTCTCGCCACAGAGGCGCGGGAGTTCCTCGGCATTGCGGGATTGGAACGCGTGCGCGTTTTTACGCGATATGACATAGAGGGGATTTCGGCGGCTGACTACGCCGCTGTTCCGACGGCAGTTCTGTCGGAACCCGCGATAGACTTCGCCTATGAGGAGAGCCTGCCCGCGATTGACAAAGACGCGTTTCGCCTTGCGGTTGAGGCGTTACCGGGGCAGTACGACCAGCGCGCGGACTCGTGTGCGCAGTGTATTCAGATGCTCACGGGCGGCGAAAAGCCGACGGTTAGGACGGCGAAAGTCTATATATTTTTCGGCAATCTCACGGACGCGGACAAGAACGCACTGCGCGGACACCTGATAAACCCCGTCGAGGCGCGCGGAGCCTCTCCGGCGAAGCCGGAAACGCTCGCGGAAGCGGTCTCCGTGCCTGAAAAAGTCGCGACACTCAGCGGATTTCGCAATGCGGACGAGGACGCGCTGCGCGGGATAATCGACGAATACGCGCTTGCGATGGACGTTGACGACCTCGGCGTTATGCAGGTGTATTTCCGCGACACGGAGCGGCGCGACCCGACGGTCACGGAGCTGAAACTGCTCGACACATACTGGTCGGATCACTGCCGCCACACGACTTTTATGACGCAGCTGGAAGACATAAAAATCTCTGACGAGACCGTAAAAGTCGCGTTCGAGCGGTACCTGAAACTTCGCGAGGAGGTTTACGGCGCGGACACGGAGCGGCCGATTACGCTGATGGATCTCGCGACTATCGGCACCAAGGTACTGAAAAAGCGCGGCGGACTGAAAAACCTCGACATTTCCGATGAGGTGAACGCCTGTTCCATACATATCGACGTCAATATAACGTCCGGCGACGGCTTGGACGGCAAAACCGAGGACTGGTTGCTGATGTTCAAGAACGAGACGCACAACCACCCGACGGAGATTGAGCCGTTCGGCGGCGCGGCAACCTGTATCGGTGGCGCGATTCGCGACCCGCTTTCCGGTCGCGCCTACGTCTATCAGGCGATGCGCGTGACGGGCGCGGCGGACCCGCGCGCCGCGATTGCGGATACGATTCCGGGCAAGCTGCCGCAGCGGCGTTTGACGACGACGGCGGCGCGCGGATATTCGAGCTACGGCAACCAAATCGGGCTTGCGACCGGCTTCGTGCAGGAGGTCTATCACCCAGGTTACGCCGCGAAGCGAATGGAAATCGGTGCGGTCGTCGGTGCGGTGAAATACGAGAATGTCCGCCGCGAAACGCCTGCGGCGGGTGACGCCGTGATTCTTCTCGGCGGGCGCACGGGGCGCGACGGAATCGGCGGCGCGACGGGTTCGAGCAAGACGCACAACGCGTCGTCGCTGACGACGATGGCGAGCGAGGTTCAAAAGGGGAACGCGCCGGAAGAGCGCAAAATTCAGCGGCTCTTCCGCGATCCGGAGGTCACGCGGTTAATCAGGCGTTGCAACGACTTCGGCGCGGGCGGCGTGTCCGTCGCCGTCGGAGAACTTGCCGACGGATTAGACATTGATTTATCGAAGGTGCGTAAAAAATACGACGGACTGGGCGCGACGGAGCTTGCGATTTCCGAATCGCAGGAGCGTATGGCGGTAATCGTTGCGGCGCAGGATGTTGACGCGTTTATCGTGAAAGCAGAGCGCGAGAACCTTGAAGCATATGTCGTCGCGACCGTCACGGCGGAACCGCGAATGGTACTGCGGTACGAGGGCGAGGTTGTGGCGGATTTATCGCGCGAGTTTTTGTCGTCGAACGGCGCGCCGAAATTCGCAAAGGTCGCGGTTGACGGCAATAACGGCGCGGCGGGCGATTACGAAAAATATCGCGAACTCGCGTCCGCGTCGCGCACGGGACTGCGCGAAATGTTCGATTCCTCGGTCGGAGCGGCGACGGTTCTCGCGCCGTTCGGCGGAAAAACGCAGAAAACCGCGCCGCAGGTTATGGCCGCATTAATACCGGTTATAACAGGAAATACTACGACGTTGAGCGTAATGTCTTACGGGTTTGACCCGTTTATATCGGATGATAATCCTTATATCGGGGCTAAAACCGCAGTGATTATGAGCCTCGCGAAGCTCGTCGCGGCGGGCGCAAACCCAGACGAGGCGTATCTTACATTCCAAGAGTATTTTGAAAAGCTGCGGCGCGAGCCGCTCCGCTGGGGCAAGCCGTTCGCCGCGCTTCTCGGTGCGCTGGACGCGCAAGTCGGCCTCGGCGCGGCGGCAATCGGCGGCAAGGACAGTATGTCCGGCAGCTTTAACGAGCTGGACGTACCGCCGACGCTCGTGTCATTCGCAATCGCGCCCGCCGACGCGCGGACGGTAATCTCGCCCGAATTTAAGGCGGCGGGACACGACGTTGTATTGTTTCCCGCAGGCGAAACGCTCGCAGAGACGAAAGAGACGTGGCGCAAGATTCACGAACTGATAAAAGACGGCACAATCGTTGCGGCAGCTGCGGTTGAGACGGACGCGATTAACAATATGTGCTTCGGGAACGACATAGGTTTCAAGGCGAACGCGGAGCTGCCGGACGTTTCGGAACTCGGCAAAGGCGCGATTGTCGCGGAGGTCACGCGCGCGGTTGACGGTGCGGCCGTAATCGGAAAAACCATTGCGGAACCGATTGTCATCGACAATCAGGACGCGAAAACGCCGCTGTCGATCCTGATCGCGCGCCGCGAAGCGGTACTTGAATCCGTGTTTCCGACGCGAGCCGGGCAGTCGGGAGACGCGACGGCGATTACATACGACAAGCGGCACGTATATGTTGCGCGGGAGAAATTCGCGCGGCCGCGCGCGCTCGTGCTGTCGTTCCCTGGGACGAACAGCGAGGTTGACACGGCGCGTGCGCTCGAACGCGCCGGTGCGGCGGCGGAGACGGTCGTAATCCGCAATCTCACGGGGACCGCTCTGGCGCAGTCCGTTGCGGAAGCGGCGGCGGCGATCCGGCGCAGTCAAATCGTCGTCCTGCCGGGCGGATTTTCCGGCGGCGACGAGCCGGACGGCAGCGCAAAATTTATCACCGCGTTCTTCCGCAATGCGGCGATTACCGACGCGACGCACGAACTTATCAAGTCGCGCGACGGGTTGATGCTCGGTATTTGCAACGGATTCCAGGCACTGATAAAACTCGGACTCGTGCCGTACGGCGAGATTATCGCGCCGGAGAGTAACGCGTTCACGCTCGCGCACAACGTAATCGGGCGACACCAGGCGCGGTACGTTTACACGCGCACGGCGTCCGTGCAGTCGCCGTGGATGATTAAATCGAGCGTCGGCGACGTCCACGCAATCCCGATTTCCCACGGGGAGGGGCGGTTCTTCGCGCCGGAAGCGGAGCTTGAACGCCTGATCGCGGGCGGACAAATCGCGACACAGTATTGCGACCTCGGCGGCGTGCCGTCGATGGATATTTCGGTGAACCCGAACGGCTCATTGCGCGCCGTCGAGGGGATTTTCTCACCGGACGGGCGCGTGTTCGGCAAGATGGGTCATACCGAGCGGCGAGGCGAGTTCGTCGCAAAGAATATCACGGGAGATAAGCACCAGCCGGTGTTTGAATCCGGCGTGGCATATTATATATAGGAGACAAGAAAGGGAGGAACCACTATGAGAGTTACCGACAGAGAGCTGATTAGGTGTGCCGAGGAGGCGAAAGCGCATTCGTACAGTCCGTATTCGGGATTTGCGGTCGGCGCGGCGATTGAGTGCGCGGACGGGGAGGTTTTCGTCGGCTGCAACGTCGAAAACGCGGCGTTCGGCTCTACAATCTGTGCGGAAGCCGCGGTAATCGCCGCCGCAGTCGCAGCGGGTTACCGCGAGTTTCGCCGTATAGCCATTTCGTCCGACGGTACGAAATACTGTATGCCGTGCGGTAACTGCCGCCAGCTCTTGCACGAGTTTTCGCCGAATATTGAGGTTCTCGCCGCGCGCGCGGACGGGCGTTACGTGAGCTATCCGCTCGATAAGCTGCTGCCGAACGCGTTTGCGATAGGCGCGGGCGATTAATAGTCGTCCGCACTTGACTTTGGGCGAGATTTCCTGTATAATCTAATTACAGCAATTCGGAGGTATTTTCTATGCCATTCGTCACAACGACAGAGATGTTTGCGAAGGCGTACGCGGGCGGTTACGCCGTCGGCGCGTTCAACGTGAACAATATGGAGATCATTCAGGGCATCGCCGACGCGGCGGCGGAAACGCGCGCGCCGCTGATCTTGCAGGTGTCCGCCGGAGCGCGAAAATATGCGCGTCACGGTTACTTAATGAAGCTGATTGAGGCGGCGGAGGCGGACACGGGTCTGCCGATTGCCGTTCACCTCGACCACGGAGAGGACTTTGACGTATGCAAATCCTGCATTGACGGCGGCTTTACGTCCGTTATGATTGACGGCTCGAAGCACAGCTTTGCGGAGAACATTGACGTCACGCGTAAAGTCGTCGAGTACGCGCACGCGCACGGCGTCGTCGTTGAGGGCGAGCTGGGGCGGCTGTCGGGGATTGAGGACGACGTGAGCGTCTCCGACGAGGACGCGGGCTATACGCAGCCCGACGAGGTGGAAGAATTTGTAACGAAAACCGGCGTGGATTCGCTCGCGATTGCAATCGGCACGAGCCACGGCGCGTTCAAGTTCAAGCCAGGGCAGAAACCGCGGCTGCGGTTCGATATCCTGAAAGAGGTTGAGCGGAGACTGCCGAATTTCCCGATCGTGCTGCACGGCTCATCGAGCGTGATTCCGAAGTACGTTGAGACGATTAACGCCAATGGCGGCAATCTCGCGGACGCAATCGGCATTCCGGAGGATATGCTGCGCGAAGCGGCAAAGCTCGCGGTCTGCAAGATTAATATCGACTCGGATTTGCGCCTCGCGATGACGGCGGGCGTGCGTGAAGCACTGGTGAAGGCACCCGCGGAATTTGACCCGCGCAAGTACTTGTCACCGGCGCGCGACAATATAAAGAAACTTGTCAAGGCCAAGATTATCAACGTCCTCGGCTGTGACAATAAAATATGAGGAGGCTATGACTATGCCGAATACAATTATCGCTTTGAGCCGCGAATACGGTAGCGGCGGACGGGAAATCGCGGAAAAACTTGCGACGGAACTGGGTTTCGGTTTCTATGACAAGTCGATTATCAAGCTCACGGCGGAGAGAAGCGGGCTTGCGCCCGACTACGTCGAGGAGAGCGAGGAGCGCGTGACGAATAATTTCCTCGCGGGGGTCAAGTATTCGTCGTACACGGGCGTTGATTCCGTGATGTATTACGAGACGCCGACGACGGATAAGATGTTCATCGCGCAGTCGGCGGTAATCAAGGATCTCGCGCTCAAAGAAAACTGCGTTATAATCGGACGCTGCGCGGATTATGTCCTGCGGGATCGCGAAAATGTCGTGCGTGTCTTTATTCGCGCCGAGATTGAGGATCGCGTGCGCCGCGCCGCCGAGCAATACGGTCTGCCGGACAAAAACACGCTGCAAGCCGTAAAGAAGATCGACAAAACGCGCGCGAACTACTACAAATACTACACAAACCGCAAGTGGGGCGCGCAGGAAAACGCGGACCTCACGATCAATTCGAGCTTCACCGGCATTGACGGCGCGGTCGAAACAATCAAGGCGTTGATTAACGCAAAGGGCTTGGGATAACAGAGCAACAGGTCGTAACGGCAAATCACCTCCGGCATAAGATATGTCGGAGGTGATTTTTATGCAAATCGCTACTTATGACCGCGACGCTGCGGTCGCTTACGCGCACCGATACGTACTGAACCCGAACCCGGCGTACTACAACTTCGACAAAATCGGCGGCGACTGCACGAATTTCGCATCGCAGTGCCTGTATGCCGGTTTTCCGCAGATGAATTACGCGGCAGACGGCTGGTACTACCGCAATCTCAACTCGCGCAGTCCGTCGTGGACCGGTGTAGAGTTCCTGCGCAATTTTCTTGTGCGCAGGACGGCAACGCCGGGACCGCACGCGACGGAAATCGCGCTCAACGGACCCGACGACCTCGCGCCGCTGCGGGCGGGAGATCTGATTCAGCTGTCGTTTGACGGGGCGGGGTTCGGTCACACGCTCGTCGTCGTGGAGACGGGCGGCAAGGACGGGATTCTAATCGCGACGCGCAGCTATGCCCGCGACTACTACCCGCTGCTCAACTACACATTCGTAAAGGCGCGCGGACTGCTGATACAATAAAATTTGCCCCGACATCAGTCGGGGCAAATCCGTTGCTAAACCAGAATTTCGCTCAGTTCTTTGCGCTGGAAGTGCATTGCGAACGGCTCGCTGCCCTCGGCCGGAGTGCCGACGGGAAGGAGCGCGACGGGTACGATGTTCTCTGGAATATTGAAATTCTCGCGCAGCTTTTCCGTGTCGAACATTCCGATCCAAATGCTGCCGAGACCCAAATCAGCGGCTTGAAGCATCATATGCGTCGTGACGATGCTCGCGTCCACCTGACCGCTGCCGATGTCGGCGGGGCCGGGCTGACCGTGCCAGCAGACCGCGTTGTCGTAGCAGACGAGGAACGCGAGCGGCGCGCCGTAGCGGCACGGGGAGCAGGCGTCGAGCTTTGCCAAATCCTCCGGCGTTTCAAACACGCGAATCTTTTGCGGCTGGTAGTTGCACGCCGTCGGAGCGACGCGTCCCGCTTCAAGAATGGCGGCTTTTTGCTCCGCAGAGACGGGCGCGGGACCGAACGCACGCACGGAATAACGGTCAAGAATTAACTGAGAAAACGGCATTGAAGTTCCCCCTATTTCAGTCCGATTGAGGTGAGCCAGTTGATGACGGCGGCCTTTGCGCCGGCAACCTCCGCGCCCTTGACGGCGAAGCTGCGCAGAACGGTGCTTTTCGGGACGAGCGCGGTGATGTCCGAGGCGGTGTTCTGCTCGCCGCCCATTCCGTGGGTGCAGAACGGGATTACGGTCTTGCCCGCGAGGTCGGCCGTTGCGAGATATTCCTTGACGGCCTGCGCCGCGCCGGCGGCGTGGTTCGGCGTGCCGATGAAAACGGTGTCATACGCCGCGAGGTCGGGCTTGGAGTCGAGCTTCGCGAGGGTTCCGCCGACTTCGCCCTGAATAATATTTGCGAGTCTTTCCGTGCTGCCGGATTCCGAGTAGTACGCGATGAGTATGTTAGCCATTGTGAACGCCCTCCATTATGTTGATTTTCTGCATTGTATCATAGATTATATGCTAACTCAACCCTTATTTTTACAGTAGTTCCTCGTCGTACACGGCGCGCACACCGCCGACAAAGGGCGGGCGCGTCCGCGCCGCCGAGACGTGAGCCTCGCCGATTGCGCTGTTTTTCAACTTTACGGGGACGGCGACGCGCCGCAGGTGCATTCCGATGAGCGTTCCGCCGATGTCCAGACCGGCCGCGGCGCGCAGCTCGCTCACGGCGGCGGGGGAGCGCATAGCCGCGTACGCGGCGGTCGCGAAGCTCCCGCCGGCCTTGGGCTGCGGAACAGCGTTTACGACTTCCAAGCCGTATTTCTCGGCGGCCTCACGCTCGATAATGAGCGCGCGGTTGAGATGCTCGCAGCATTGCGCCGCAAGGAACAATCCGTTTTCCGCGAGGATTTCGGCGATTGCCGCGTAAACCGCCGCGCCGATTTCGGGACTTGAATTTTTGCCGATATCACCGCCCGCAATCTCGCTCGACGAGCAGCCGACGACGACGATATCGCCGCGCTGTAATTTAGAAACGGACAGCAGCTCGCGGATTGCGGCCTGCGCCTGTAATTTGATTTCTTCCATTAAAATCCTCCCGTTGAACCAAACCCGCCGTGACCGCGTTCCGTCGCGTCAAGCTCGTCTGTAATCTCAAATTCCGCCCGCGCGACGGGAACAATCGCGACCTGCGCGATACGCAAGCCGTGTTCAATCACGCGCGGAACCGCGCCGTGGTTATGCAGCGGAACCTGCCACTCGCCGCGGTAGTCGGAATCGACGACGCCGACCTTGTTCGCGGGGGCGATGTCGCTCTTCGTCGCGAGACCCGACCGCGCGAAAACAAGCCCGACGTAGCCATCGGGAATTGCGGCGGCAAAGCCGAGCGCGATAATCGCGGTTTCGCCGGGGTTCAGCGTGACCGGCGCGTCAAGGCACGCGTAGAGGTCCGCCGCCGCAGAGCCGTCCGTGCCGTATGTCGGGAGACGCGCGCCCTCGCGCAGAATTTTTACGTCCAATCTCACGTCACTTCTCCAAAACGATGTGGTCCATACCGTTCTGCTCAAATTCTTCGATATACTCGTCGATGCGGTTGGACAGCTCGCGCATATTCTCAGGGCTGATCGGCTCAAACGCCATATCGCGCCGCGCAAGTTCCTCCGCGAGAATCTCAAAGAAAACCGTGTCCTCGTAATCGGCAATCGCCTCGTAAATGCCGCCGTTTTCAAACTTCTCGCTCGGCACGGCAACGCCGCCCTCGAATGCCGTAACGACGCCCATTCCGGCTGCGGGAGCCTGCGCGAAGAGCGCGCTCTCCACGTCGTCGTAGTCGGCGATCCGGTCGTCGCCGCGCGTAGAATTCAGCACCCAGTTGCCGATATAGACCATATCCAAAAGCCGCCGAAATTGCTTATCCGTCAGTTCAATCTTCATTGGAAATCACCTCCGTGAAAATAATGCTTGTAATTTGTGTCGTTTTGCTTTAATATATTATAACCTGTTTAATCATATGTTGCAATAGTGAAATGTTAAATTTGAGGTTTATTAATGAATAGCTCACCAATCGGCGTTTTTGACTCTGGTTTGGGCGGTCTGACCGCCGTAAAGCGGCTCGCGCAGCTTCTGCCGCACGAGGAAATCGTCTATCTCGGCGACACGGGACGCGTGCCGTACGGCTCGCGCTCACGCGAGACGATAATTAAATACGCGCGGGAGGACGCGCGCTTTCTCCTCTCGCACAGCATAAAAGCGATGATTGTCGCCTGCAACACGGTGTCAAGTTCCGCGCTGGACGTAATCGCGCCGGAGATTGCGGTTCCCGTGTTCGGCGTGGTGGAACCCCCGTCGGCGCGCGCCGCCGCCCTGACGAAGAACGGCAAAATCGGCGTAATCGGTACGGCAGCGACGGTGCGTTCCGGCGCGTACGCGGCCGCGATAGCGCGGATTGACGCGAAGCTCACGGTGACCTCGGCGGCGTGTCCGCTCTTCGTGCCGCTCGTGGAAAACGGGCGCGTGAGCGCGGACGACATCGCCGTCACGACGATAGCGCGGGATTATTTGCAGCCGGTTATCGACAGCGGCGCGGACACGGTAATCCTCGGATGTACGCACTATCCGCTTTTGGCGGGGGCGATTGCCCTCGTCCTCGGTGAGGGCGTGACGCTCGTGGATTCGGGCGCGGTGACGGCGGAATTCGTTGCGGAGCGGCTGCGGAGCGCGGATTTGCTCACCGACCGCGCGAAGCCGGGGAGGCGACGATACTTCGTCACGGATTCCGCGGAGGACTTTGCGGCACAGGCCTCGCGCTTCCTCGAAGCGGACATCTCCGGCACGGTAGAACAGATTACACTGGGATAGAGGAAATATATTATGGATTATACGATTTCAATATTGGGCAGTCAGAAGTCCGCGGACGACGACGAGGAAAAGTTCGAGCTGATTACCGAGGGCAATTTTATTCACACGGACGGCGCGACGCAAATCAGCTATCAGGACAGCGACGTGACGGGCTTCAAAGGCGCGCAGACGACGTTTATCGTCGAGCCGGAGCGCATTACGCTCACGCGCGACACGTGGTACGGCGGCAATATGGTGTTCGACGAGCGCGAAAAGCAACATTTCCTGTATACGACGCCGTACGGCTCGCTCACAATGGGCATCAATACGGAATTTGTACGGCGTGACCTGACCGATTGCGGCGGCGATGTGCAGATTGTTTACGCACTTGACGTGGACAACGTGCTTGTGAGCCGCAACAGCTTCAAGATTAACGTAAAACCCTCGTAAAACTAAGGAGAAAACACAGATGATAAACACAATTATACAGGCGAAATTGCAGATACAGGAGCTTATCGACGCGGCGTATCCCGAAAGGCTCAGCGGCAGCATTGAGATTCCGAAGGACACGAAAAACGGCGACTTTGCCGCGACGCACGCAATGGCGGCGGCAAAAAAGCTCGGCAAAAACCCGCGCGAAATCGCGCAGACGCTCGTCGATAATATCAACCTCGACGGCTCGTTTTTCGATGCGGTTAGCATTGCGGGACCGGGGTTTATTAACTTTACCCTCGCGCCGAAATGGTACGCGGAGACGCTCCGCGCCGTTGAGAGTGAGGGCGTGAATTACGGCACGTCGGATCTCGCGCGCAAGGCGGACGGTAGCCGTGAGCGCGTGATGGTCGAGTTTGTTTCCGCGAACCCGACGGGTCCGATGACAATCGGCAACGCGCGCGGCGGCGTCCTCGGCGACGCGCTGGCGAGCGTTTTGGAGCGCGTCGGATACGACGTTTGGCGCGAGTTTTATATCAATGACGCGGGCAACCAGGTGGATTTGTTCGGCAAGTCCATTTCCGCGCGGTATATGCAGCTCGTTCTCGGTGAGGACGCCGTGGAATTCCCCGAAAACGGCTACCACGGCGAGGACATTAAGGACCTCGCGCGGCTCATTTTGGACGAATACGGCCCGTCGCTCGCCGCGCTGCCGGAGGACGAGCGCGAGAAAATTTGCGTCACATACGGCTTGCCGCGCAACATCGCGGCAATGCGCGTGGATTTGGAGCGGTACCGCATTCGCTACGACGAGTGGTTCCGCGAGAGCAGCCTGCACGAGAGCGGCTACGTTGCGGAAACGGTGCAGCTGCTGACGGACGCGGGGCTGACATACGAAAAGGACGGCGCGGTCTGGCTGAAAAACATTGAGCTGGGCGCGGACAAGGACGAGGTTCTGACGCGCTCCAACGGCTTTTTTACCTACTACGCGTCCGATATCGCTTACCACCGCAATAAATTTGTCGTGCGCGGGTTTGACCGCGTAATCGACGTCTGGGGCGCGGACCACCACGGCCACGCCGTGCGGTTCAAGCAGACAATGGGCGCGGACGCGCTCGGTCTTAAAGGCAAGCAGCTCGACTTTCTGATTATGCAGATGGTGCGGATGACGCGAGACGGTGAAACGATTAAGGTCTCAAAGCGCACGGGGCGCGCGATGTCGCTCAACGACCTGCTCGACGAGGTGAGTGTTGACGCGTGCCGCTTTGTGTTCAACGCGAAGCCGGACAACCACCTCGAATTTGACCTCGGACTCGCCGTGCGGCAGGATTCCGAGAACCCCGTGTATTACGTCCAGTACGCCCACGCGCGGATTTGCAGCCTGCTCGCCGCGCTCGCAGCCGAGGGAAACGCGGTAAAACCGACGGCTGAGCTTGACCTCGCAGTGCTGAACGGGGAGCAGGAGCGCGAGCTGATAAAAACCCTCGCCGCGCTGCCGGACGAGCTTGCGCTCGCCGCGCGGGAGCTTGACCCGTCGCGCGTGAACAGGTATGTGATTGAGCTTGCGACGCGTTTCCACAAATTCTACACCGCCTGCCGCATAAAGGGCGAGCCGGAAAAAATCCTCGCCGCGCGGCTGAAACTCGCGGAGCTGACGCGCAGCGTGCTTGCGAATTGCCTCGGAATTGTCGGCGTCGCGGCGAAGGAAAAGATGTAGGGACGGTTAAAATCCCCCGACAAAGTCGGGGGATTTTTGTCACCTTTTTTTGGGAATTATCAGGCTCTCTGCGCCCTTTGCGGCATCCTCATCGTCGAGGCCATTGGCCTGCAAAATCAGCTCACGCGTGGAGTGGTGCCGCTTCGCAAGGTCCCAGAGCGACGCGTTCGCGTTCGTGCGGGAGATGACGAGCGACGGCAGATTGGACAGGTTCAGCGGGGCGTCCGCGTCGAGCGTAATCGCGGAAATCGGCGAATAAGAGCCGCGGCGCGTTTCCTCGGCGCGGATATCGACGGGAATACGCAGCTCAATCCCGCCGTCGGCGGCGACGCCGTAGACGTCGCGCGAGGTTTCCGCGCGGACGCTGTAACCGCTGTTCGCGTTCGCTTCCGGAATGCTCGCGTCAAGCGTGAAATCGCCGGACGCGGGGCGCACGGTTCCGTCGGACGCGACGTAGAGCGCGTCCACGCGCACGGGGCATTTGAGCGAGAGGGCGTTGTTGTCGGTTTTATGCTCGACCGCGCCGGGGCGCGCCGAAACGCTGATTATGCGCGCGAGGTCTGGCGCGTCCAGTGTCCCGCGCAGAATCGTGTTAGCCGAGCGCGTGCCGAGATTGTTCTCAAAGGACAGCTGCGAATTCTCGGTTTCAAGCGCGTGGCGCGAGCCGTAGGCGTCGCCGATAAACGAAAATTTCGTCTTGGAGCGCGCGACGGCCTGCGCCGCGATATGGAACTCCGCCGCGACGCGGCGACCGTCCGCGCCGTTCGTGTTGTCGGGCGTGACGAGCGCGCCCGTGAGCAGGGGAATCAGCTCAAATTCGCTGTCGGCGTTCGCGTTTTCCAGTTCGAGAATCTGCGAAAATTCCGTTTCAAACGCGTTGGAGGCAATCTCGCCGTCGCCCGCGCCCGAATAGAGCAGATTGACGTGCGCCGTACCCTTGAAAATCAGCTTTGTGCCGACGACCTTCGTGTCGTCCGCCGTAATCGCGATATTTGAGCGCAGCAGCTCGCCGATGGGCGGGTTTGCCGCCGGAATTTGATACTCATCGGTGACGGTGAACGTCTTTTCACGCACGTCGGTCGCGAGCGACAGCTCTGAATTGTCCGTGAGCAGCTCGATGTCCGCGTCGGCGTTCGGCACAATGCCCGTCGGGATTTCGACCTCCGCGTTGTTGTAGACTGCAAGCTCCGCGCGGACGGCGGCGTTCGCCGCGATTTTGCGTGGGTTCACGGCGTTCGCGTCAACACTGTCGAGGCTCACGCGCGCGGTCAGGCGGCTGTTCTGGTTGATGTCGGGGTGTTCCGTGACGACGGAAAAGGGGAGGTCGAGGTTCACGCGGCGCAGACCGGTTTCGCCGTCCGGCGCGTAGACGACGGTGACGGCGGCGTTCCCGCTGACCGTTGCGCGGCCGTTGGAAAGGTCCTTGGAGCGCACCGTGACCTCCGCGTCCGTGCCGACAATACGCAGAATATCCGGCAGCGCGTCGGGTACTATCATCTCGGTGTTCTCCTCCGCGCGGCGCGTTTCGTTCTGTATCCGTTCGGCGTAATTCAGCTTCTCGCGTGTGAGAGTTATTTCCATAAATTGTCCACTCCTCGTGCAATCGTATTGACAGTGATGTGTGATTGTATGCGGAGCGGACAGGGATTATGACGGCGAGAAGCTCATTATGCTGACGTTGCGCCGGTTGTTGCTCCAATCAAAGTCAAAGGAATAGCTTTTGTCGCCGTCACGCACTTCGACCGCCATTTTGCAATTTCTGTTTTGAGCGGTTTCAGCCTTATGCACGGGGTCGGGGCCGATTTCAAACGTATCGCCGCTTGCCAACGAATAAATCGACACGCACAGCAGGTCAACCGCACTGAAAATCGCGCTCTTCAACGCGGCTTCGCGTTCCTCGCCGTCAAGCACAAGCGGCAGCGTCGCCACGCGGCTCTCATAAATATGCGGCAGCGTCCGCGCGAGGTCTATCGCGCGTTCGCGCTCACCGACTTTTGCGTACAGCAGGCATAAATTGCCGAGAATTGACGCGCGGAGCTTCGGCGAGGGGTTGCCGTCCGACAGCACGCGCTCGTAAATCGTGACGGCCTCGCGCAGCTCCTCCTCGTTCTGCGACGCGGACAGCGAATTTGCAAGCTCGCTCCACAGCCCGTCGTCGCTCGGAAACCGGCTCACGCCTTCGCGGAACAGCGCGGCGGCTTCGCCGTATTTCCCGCTCTCCCACAGGGCGCGGGAACGCGTGTGATACGAATTTATTTCCGCCTCGCGTTTTCCCGCGTCCACGCCGAGCAGCTCGTCAACGCTCGTGCCGAAGAAGTCCGCGACGGCGGGCAGAAGCTCAATGTCGGGGTACGCAAGCTCGGATTCCCAGCGGGAAACGGCCTGCGGCGTAATGCCGAGGTATTCCGCAAGCCGCTCCTGCGTCACGTCGCGCTTTCGGCGGAGCTGCTTAATCCGTTCACCTATTTTAATAAACATACTGCAATCATCTCCCAAAAAATTTCGGCCGATGATTGCAGTATAATGTTATTTCGCGCGGAAAGCAATAATCAATCAGTTGTTTCAATATCAATCATTGATTGAATTTGCACCGCTCTGTTTTGAGCGCGGCGTTCCCACGTTCCTGTTCACGTCGGCAACGGGGACGCCGGAAAGAGCCGCGTAGGCCTGCGCGTCGGCCTCGCTGATAATCGGCGTCGGCACGGAGCCTGTCATATCCTGCGCGGCAACGGCCGCACAGCAATCGGGAACGGCGAAGCCGGAGCCGTCGGGGCCGACGAGAACGCCGTTGCCGGCGACATTTTCGCTCGCGACGCCGTTCGCGTTTTTGGGTCTGTAATTGGTTTTCATAGTAACCTCCACATTAAAGATGTGTGGTTATTATGCGCCTATTTCGCGAGAATATCCGCTATTTGCCGCGCCGACGTGCCGTCGCCGTAAGGGTTTTTTGCGGCAGACATCTCGGCGTACAGTTTTTCGTCGTCGAGAAGGCGCGTGAATTCCGCGTAAACGCCGTCCTCGCCCGTTCCGGCGAGGCGCAGGGTGCCGGCTTGCAAGCCCTCAGGGCGTTCCGTCGTGTCGCGCAGGACGAGAACGGGCTTACCGAGCGCGGGCGCGGATTCCTGAATCCCGCCACTGTCGGTCAGGACGAGGTGCGCTTTCGCCAAGAAATTGTGGAAATCCAGCACGCCGAGTGGCTCAATCAAGTGTATGCGCGGGTGGTTTTGCAGCAGCTCCGCCGCGTCGCGCACGGCGGGGTTGAGGTGGACGGGGTAGACGATTTTCACGTCGGGGTGTTCGTTGACGACGCGTAAAATCGCGCGGAAAATCCCACGCATCGCGCCCTCCGGGTTCGCGGCGTTCTTCAAATTCTCGCGGCGGTGAGCCGTCATCACGACGAGGCGCGAATCCGCCGCCCAGTCCAGCTCCGCGTGGGAATATTCCCCGCGCACGGTGAAGCGGAGCGCGTCAATCTCCGTGTTGCCGGTGACGAAAATCCGCTCTGCGGGCTTGCCCTCACGCAGCAGGTTTTCACGCGTCGCCGCCGTCGGAGCGAAAAAGTATTCGGCGGACGCGTCAATCGCGGCGCGGTTGAATTCCTCAGGGTACGGCGCGTGAATGTCGTAGGTCCGCAGGCCGGCCTCGACGTGACCGACGGGAATTTCAAGGTAAAACGCCGCGAGCGCGGACGCGAACGCCGTCGTCGTGTCGCCGTGGACGAGCAGCACGTCGGGGCGGTTTTCGGTCAGCACGCGCCGCATTTCGGCGAGGACGCGCTGCGTCACGTCAAAGAGCGTCTGGCTCACGCTCATAATATTCAGGTCGATATCCGGCACGACGCGAAACGCCTGCAACACGGAGTCGAGCATCTCGCGGTGCTGTCCCGTGACGACGACGGACACGTCAAATTCGCGCGGGCGGGACTTCAATTCCAGCACGAGCGGACACATTTTTATGGCCTCAGGGCGCGTCCCGAAAACGAGGGTGATTTTCTTCAAGATATTCCGTGCTCCTTTTCATATAAAGCTATCCACTCGTCGGAGGTTATCCAGACGTTCCACCAATCCTCGCCGCCGCTCGCCTCAACTTCGGCGAAATACGGTGCGGTGAGGGTTTCTCATTCGTCAGATTCACCTCTCTTTATTGCTTCGAGACGGCGAAAACCGAGTACGGCGAGGCGGATTTGGTACGCGGTTCCGATCGCGCCGAGCGCGATAAGAATGAGGCACAGCAGCTCCTTGTTGCTGATAAGCGTCACAATTCCGAGCAGCAGAAGCAAAAACGTGAAAAACATCGAAATAAACGCGCGAATAAGACCGTCGCGAATCATCGCACGCTCCGCCTCCGGCGTTTTCGGAGTGCCGTCCTGCGTTACATCGGGATCCGCATCGGATTTGCGGCTCGTACGGACGATGGTCGCAATGACGACGGCGAGCAGAGCCGTACCCGCAACGGCGATGAAAATCGTCTCCATAAAATCACGCCCAGCTGTGCAGATATTTTTCCTGCTCCGGCGTGAGCGCGTCAATGGCGAGACCCGACGCGGCGAGCTTCATTCGCGCGACTTTTTCGTCGATTGCCTCCGGAACGTCGTGGACGCCGGCGGTCAAATCGGCGCGGTTTTCGAGCAGATATCGCGCGGACAACGCCTGAATCGCGAACGACATATCCATAATCTCGGCGGGGTGGCCGTCGCCGGACGCCAAATTTACCAGCCTACCCTCGGCAAGAATGAAGATAGTATTACCGTTTTTAAGGTTATAACCGACAATATTCTGCCGAGCCTCGTATTTTGACTCTGCGTAACCCTCTAACACGTCCATAGCGATTTCGACGTTGAAGTGACCCGCGTTGCAGAGAACCGCGCCGTCTTTCAGCAGGTCAAAATGCTCAACGGTGATCACGTCGCGGCAGCCGGTCGCGGTGACGAAAATGTCGCCGAGCGGCGCGGCGGCCGTCATCGGCACAACGTCGTAGCCGTCCATTCGCGCTTCAAGCGCGCGCACGGGGTCGATTTCCGTGACGATTACACGCGCGCCGAAACCGCGGGCGCGGAGCGCGATGCCGCGGCCGCACCAGCCGTAGCCCGCGACGACGACGATTTTGCCCGCGACGATGAGGTTCGTCGTGCGGTTAATCCCGTCCCAGACGGACTGACCGGTGCCGTAGCGGTTGTCGAAAAGGTACTTGCATTTCGCGTTGTTGACCGCGATTACGGGATATTTCAGCGTGCCGTCAGCGGCCATCGCGTGCAGACGCATTACGCCTGTCGTCGTTTCCTCGCAGCCGCCGAACACCTGCGGCAGTAAGTGTGTGAGCTTTCTGTGCAGCAGGTTCACGAGGTCGCCGCCGTCGTCGATCACGATATTCGGCGCGGTTTCAAGCACGGCAATCAGATGCCGCTCGTACTCTTCGGGCGTCGCCGCGTGGTACGCGTAAACGTCGAGCGGCGCGTCGGTCGCGGAGCCGTGGGCGAGCGCGGCGGCAACGTCGTCCTGCGTGGACAGCGGGTTGCAGCCTGTGACGTGCATCTCCGCGCCGCCGCGAGCGAGGACGCGGCAGAGCTGCGCGGTTTTCGCCTCCATATGCACGGAGAGCGCGATTTTTACGCCGCGAAACGGCTGCGTTTTCTCAAATTCCGCCGAGATTGCGGCGAGCAGCGGCATATTGCGCGCCGCCCATTGAATTTTCCGCTCGCCGGATTCATAGAGCGCGGGGTTACGAATGTCGGACATTGTGTGGGTCCTTTCGGGTAATTTTTGTCAGTGGTGACATTATATAGTATGTTTGCCGGAAATTCAAGGGAGAATAACGAAAAAGAAGCCCCCGATAAAAATCGGGGGGCGGTTACTATTTATTGGCTCAAACTATATCAAAAACATCGTCAGCACTGTCCGCATACGGTTCCGTCGCGAGGGGCAGGGCTTGAAGATGCTTTTGCAATTTTTTTGACATCGGTTTGAACGTGACATATGTCAGACCGCCGGACAGAACGCCGCCGACTACGGGTATTGCCTTGCTCACGCCTTTCGCAAAAATATCTTTGGTCATTCTTTGACTTAATAGTTTTGCAACTTGTTTAACTATTGGATATATAACTCCCTTTGTAAGTGCTTTCTGCGGTAACTTCTTTGCCGCACCGGCGGCGGCTTTTGCAGCAATTTTCTGAATAGCTCCCGCCGCACCGCTGACCCCGAACATTACACCGAGGAACAGCGTCATAATGTCCTGCGTTCCGTCGTCCATACCATCTTTTCCGAACAAGTCACCCCAACCATACAGGTACGCCAATTTTTGTGCAATACGGAGCTGGTGACCCGTGAATTGCGCCAAATCCGCGGGGATAGTACCGAGCATTGCGATGCCACCGGGCAAGCCCGCGACAAACGATATGCCGGAAACCTTGTTCGTTTCAAAATTCACGCATTTGTCGGCGATTGCGTTTATCGTTTCTACTGGGATACCCGCTGTCGCGGGGGATTGTGCGATTGCAATGTCCACCACATCGGCGGCGCAGTGATTGCGGAGTTCCTTTCGCAGAAACTCTGCCCTGTCGATTTTTACGAGCGGTAAGCCCGACGCCGATTTTAACACCATTTCAAAGTTAATGTCCGCCATTACGCATCCTCCCTCTTATGTCCTCGCAGTAAGGACATCCCTTGCATTTATCTGTCAATATGTAGCCATCGTCGGATGTATATCTCCCGTTGCACGAACCCAGACTTGCGGCACCGCCGCTTTTGTTTTCGTTTTTTAGGCACGTTTTGTAAAGCTTGCGTTCCTTTACGCTGTTCGGAATCTTGTTGCCGACATCTTCGCCCATATCTAAGCATTGAATGGCAACTTTTCCCGGTTTTGCAATTTTTGCAATTATGTATAACGCTTTTAACAACTTTGTGTCCATAATTATCCCTTTGCTGTTCAACCTGACTTGACGTTTCTATTATACAGCGTAATATCGCTTCTGTCAACAGAAAATATCATTGATGATAATGCAATATCATAGCGGTTAAACTAATATCATCTTAGGTGATGAAAATGATAGCGGACAGAATAAAAATATTGCGCCAGCAAAAAGCAATGACGCAAAGTGATTTGGCGCGGCGGCTCGGCATTACGCGCTCGGCAATTAACGCTTGGGAACTCGGCATTTCGGTGCCGTCAACGCAATATATCGTCGCGCTCGCAAAGCTCTTCGGCACGACGACGGACTATATCTTCGGACTTAACGCGACACTTCAAATTGACATCAGCGAGCTGGCGGACGATGAAAAAATGCTGCTGATGGGCTTGCTGAACTACTTTGAAAAGAACAGAAACGGTGAGCAGTAACGCCGTTTAATACTCCAGCCGCCCCTCCAACGCCCTTGTGAGCGTTGCGTCGTCGGCGAATTCGAGGCTCGACCCGACGGGGATTCCATAGGCGAGGCGCGTGATTTTCACGCCGAACGGCGCGAGCAGGCGCGAGATATACCGCGCGGTCGTTTCGCCCTCCGTGTCGGGGTTCGTCGCCATAATGACCTCTTCAATCCCGCCCTCGGCGACGCGCTCGACCAGTTCGCGAATCCGCAAATCGTCGGGTCCGACGCGGTTCATCGGCGAAATTACGCCGTGCAGGACGTGGAAAACGCCGTTGTATTCGCGCGCGCGCTCAATTGCGAGTACGCCCTTGGGGTCGGCGACGACGCAGACGATTTTCTTCTCGCGGCGCGGGCTTTCGCATATGGGGCAGATATCCTCGTCCGTCAAATTCTGGCATATCGCGCAGCGGTGAACGGACCGTCGCGCGTCAAGAATCGCCTCCGCGAACGCCTCCGCCTCGCCATCGGGCAGGGCGAGAACGTGAAACGCGAGCCGTTGCGCGGACTTCGTTCCGACGCCCGGCAGGGAGGCAAATTTTTCGATTAAATTTTCGAGTGACGGTGGAAACAGTGACATAGCTTACCTCAACCCCGTAATTCTTGAATACGCGCCGCGCGGTCCGCTTGCTTAAAAATATCGGAGCCTGCGACGAGGACGGACGCGCCGTTTTCCACGCAAATCCTTGCGGTTTCGGGATTTACGCCGCCGTCAACTTCCAACTCGCAGCGCGGATTGTACGCCTCGATCATCTCGCGGAGGGCTTTGAGCTTCGGCATCTGTTCCGTCATAAACTTTTGCCCGCCGAAACCCGGCTCGACAGTCATCACGACGACCATATCGAGCAGGGAGATGTACGGCAGAACCGCGTCCGCCGGCGTAGCAGGTTTCAGTGCGAGACCTACTTTTTTGCCGATGGAATGCACGCCCGTAATCGCGCGCGCAATCGCTTCCGGTTCGTCCGATTCGACGTGGAACGTCACGATATCCGCGCCGGATTCCGCGAATTTCACGGCGAAACGCGACGGCTCCGTAATCATCAGATGCACGTCGAGCGTCATCTCCGTGACCCTGCGGACGGATTCAAGCACGGGCAGACCGATAGAGATGTTCGGCACGAACACGCCGTCCATAACGTCGAAATGCAGATAATCCGCCGTGGAAACGCTAAGTATTTCCTCATATAACCGTGTAAAGTCGGCAGAAAGTATCGAAGGTGCGATTTTAACCATAATAAATATCCCCTAACCAAGTTCAAGCTGTGTGCATAGTATTACATAGGCGTCGGCGCGCCGCCGTCTTTTATATAGCCGCCGTTGCGTCGGGAGCGATTATTCCGGCGCGGCGGCGGATAGATTTTTTGCCCATTCGGCATATTTTTTTGTGTCGCCGCGCGCCAGCACATACACCTTTATTTTCGGCTCTGTACCGGACGGGCGAATGAGAATCGCCGTTCCGTCGTCAAGCCCGAACCGCAGAACGTCCGAGCCGTCGGGAATGTAGTCGTGCGTCGCCGTGACACGCGCGCCCGCGATTTCAGCCGGCGGCGTGTCGCGCAGCCGCCGCATCAGCGCCTGCATATTCCGCAGCCCGTCAAGGCCGGGCATAACGAGGCTGATAGCCGCCTCTTCGTAATAACCGAGCTTCTCGTACAGACCGCCGAGCGCGTCGAGGAGCGTTTTTCCTTGCGCGAGGTAGTGCGCCGTCATCTCGGTGAGCAGGGCGGCGGCGGTCACGGCGTCCTTGTCGCGGACAAAATCGCCGATCATATAGCCGTAGCTCTCCTCGTACGCGAAGATGACCTTTCCCGCACCGCTCTGTTCCAGCTCGCGCTTGCGCTCCGCCATAAACTTGAAGCCCGTAAACGTATCAAAGGACTGCGCGCCGTGGCTTTCCGCGACTGCGCGCGCCATATCGGTCGTGACGATTGTTTTCAGCGCGACGGCGTTTTCGGGGAGCCGCCCCGCCTTTTTCCGCGCGCCAAGCAGATAATCGAGCAGTAAAACGCCCGTTTTGTGTCCGGAAATATGCGTATAAACACCGCTGTCACGCACGAGAATCGCGATCCTGTCGCTGTCGGGGTCGGTGCCGATAATCAGATCCGCGTCCACGCGTTCCGCGAGTGCGACCGCGAGGGCGAAGCTCTCCGGATTTTCGGGGTTCGGCGACGCGACGGTGGGGAAGTCGCCGTCGGGAATCATCTGCTCCGCGACGGGAAACAGGTGCTTCACACCCAGCCGCCGCAACGCTTCGGGGACGAGGACGCGCCCCGCGCCGTGGAACGGCGTGTAGACGATTTTCAGCCTTTCGGCGACCTCAGGGACGATTTGCGTGTCCGTGACTTCGCCGAGCGCGGCGGCGAGGAATGCCGCGTCCGTTTCCGCGCCCATTTCGGTGATCAGACCTTGGGAAAACGCGGCGTCGAAGTCGAGCCGGCGAATGTCCGCGAAAATATCCAGTTCCGCCATACGTTTTGCGACGCGCGAAGCGTCGTCCGGCGGGAGCTGCGAACCGTAGGAGCCGTAGAGTTTGTAGCCGTTGTACTCGCGCGTGTTGTGGCTCGCGGTGACGTTCACGCCTGCGGCGCAGTGATATTCGCGCACGGCGAACGACAGCTCCGGCGTCGGACGAATGTCGTCAAAGATGCGCACGCGCAATCCGTTGCCCGCGAAAACCTCCGCCGCCGCGCGCGCGAAATCGAGCGAATCGTGGCGCGGGTCGTAGCAGACCGCGACTTCGCCGCCGCCGTTTTGCGCGATTATTTCAGCAAAGGCCTGCGTCGTCCAGCGGATGATATGGCGGTTCATTCGGTTGAGTCCGACGCCGCAAACGCCGCGCAAGCCCGCCGTCCCGAACGGCAGCGGAGCGAAAAACCGCGCTTCAACCTCCGCCGCGTCCGCGCGGACAGCTTTAAGCTCGTCCTTTTCCGCGTCCGACAGAGCGGGGGAGGCGAGCCATTTTTCTAATTCTGCAATCGCGCTCACTCGTTTTCGTCCTCCGTCTGAATCTCCGCCGCGAGCAACTCACGCGCCTCTTCAAGCCGCGTTTCGGGGACAAAAATATCGACGCCGTGCGTCTTTTTCGTCCACTTTTTGTCCGACGGAATGCCGTAGGCGGTCAGCAGATTCAGCGTGATTTCCACGTCCATATCGTCGTAAACCGACGATTTCAGGAGCGCGGGCGTAACAAGTTCGCCGTCGGACGTCAAATCCCACGGCAGCGGCTTATCCTTCTTGAAGCTAAATCCGAAAATTCCCATAAAACCCTCGATTACTTGTGATATTTGCCGCCGTTTAACAGGTTGAACGCGCGGTATAGCTGCTCCGCGGCCATAACGCGCGCGAGCGCGTGCGGCAGCGTCATTTTTGACATCGACAGCCGCAGTTGCGCGGCCCGTTTCACGTCGCCGCTCAGACCGTTTGACGAACCTATAACGACGCAGAGTTTAGAATGGTCAAGCGTGATTGTGCGCAGCGTCTCCGCGAATTCCTCCGTGGAGAGCGGTTTTCCCTCGACACAGAGCGCGATTGTGAACGCGCCCTTGGGGATTTTTGCGAGTATTTCCGCGCCCTCGCGGCGCAATGCGGCTGAAATTTCCGCGTCGGACGGATTCTCGGAAGTGCGCTCCTCGCGAACCTCCGCAAAGCTGACGTCGCAGTATGCGCCGAGACGCTTTATGTACTCCGCCGTCGCGTCCGCGAAGTGTTTTTCCTTTACGCGCCCCGCGCACAGAAATGTGAGACCAATCATACCGCGACGCGTTCCCCAAGCGTGAAATGCGGTGCGACGGAGAGCTTCACGTCGGTTCCGACTTTTGCCCCGCCGTTTGTGAGGGCGGCCTGCACGTCGCGGAGCGCGAGTTCCGGCGTGTTGTTTTCACGCGACAGATGCGCGAGAATCAGGTTTTCAGTGCCGGATTTCACGAGGTCAAGCGCGAACGCGCCGCAGGCGGTGTTGGATAAATGCCCGACATCGGACAAAATCCGCCGTTTCAGCGTCGGCGGATAGTAGCCGTATTTGAGCATTGTCAGATCGTGATTTGCCTCTACAATCGCAAGCGTCGCGCCGCGCGCCGCGTCCGCGACCTCCTGCGTGACAATCCCCAAATCCGTGGCGAGGACGAGCTTTCGCCCGCCGTATGTAACAGTGTAACCGACGCTCCCCGGCGAATCGTGCGAGGTGCGGAACGACGACATTTCGAGTTCCCGCACCGCGAATGCTTCACCCGGCTCAATCGCGCACAGCTTCGTATTCGGAGAGACGGAACCCTCAATCGCCGACAGCGTCAATTCGGAAGCGTAAATCCTCGGAAAGAAGCTGCGGCTGAGTGTCCGCAGACCGCTGACGTGGTCCGTATGCGCGTGCGTCAGAACCACGGCGTCAATATCGGACGGCTGAATATCCAGTTCGCGCAAAGCCTCGCATATGCGCTTGCACGAGATTCCGGCGTCGATAAGAATATGCGTTTCACCTTGCGACACAAGGACGCAGTTGCCCGAAGAGGAGCTTGCGAGCGTAGTTAAGTGCATACTAAACCGCCGCGGACTCGGACAGCTCACCGCCGTCGTCAACGGAGATGATATCCGCGCCGAGGGAACGGAGCTTGCCGACGATGTCCTCGTAGCCGCGCTCGATATAGCTGACGCCCTCGACCTCGGTCGTGCCGTTTGCGCACAATCCGGCGATAACGAGAGCCGCGCCCGCGCGCAGGTCGTGCGCCCTGATCGGCGCGCCCGTCAGGCGGTCAAGCCCCTGAATAATCGCGGTGCGGCCGGTGACGCGGATGGACGCGCCCATTTTTGCGAGTTCGTCAACGTACTTAAAACGCGTGTCGAACACATTGTCCGTGACGGTGCTTGTCCCGTCGGCAAGGCACAGCAGCGCGGCAATCTGCGGCTGCATATCCGTCGGGAAGCCGGGGTAAGGCATTGCGGTAACGTCAATTTTGCGGAAACGGCGGGTGGATTCAACGACAATAGAGGAATCGCCGGATTCGTACACCTCGACGCCCATCTCACGCAGCTTGCCGGAAATACACTCCAAATGCTTCGGAATGATGTTGATTATCTCGACGCGGCCGCCCGTTCCGGCTGCCGCCGCCATATACGTTCCCGCCTCAATTTGGTCGGAAATAATCGAATAGCTGCCGCCTTTCAGGTTTTTCACGCCGCGAATGCGGATTACATTCGTACCCGCGCCGCGAATGTTGGCACCCATATAGTTTAAGAAGTTGGCGAGGTCAACGATGTGCGGCTCGCGCGCGGCGTTCTCGATTATCGTTGTGCCGTCGGCCTTTGCGGCGGCAAGCATAATATTGATTGTCGCGCCGACGGAGGGGATTCCATCGAGGAAAATCGACGCGCCGCGCAGACCGCCGTCCGTCACGGCGGTGAGAATGCCGTTTTTGACGTCAATTTCCGCACCCATCGCGGTGAAGCCCTTTACGTGCTGGTCGATCGGGCGGGGACCGCCGAAATTACAGCCGCCCGGCATAGCCACGTCCGCGCGGCCGCAACGTGCGAGCAGCGCGCCGATCAGGTAGTACGAGGCGCGGATTTTCTGCATTGCCTCGCCGGTTGCGGCGTGGGTTTTCACGCCGCGGCAGTCAATCTCAAACGCGCCGGAGCCGCAGTCGGTGATTGACGCGCCCATCTGGCGCAGGATTGAGAAGAGCATATCGACATCGGAGATGTCCGGAACATTCTCGACGCGGCACACGCCGTCTACGAGGAGAGCGGCGGGAATGATTGCGACCGCGGCATTTTTCGCGCCGCTGATAGTGATTTGACCGCGGAGCGGCGTGCCGCCGCGAATAATATATTTTGACATTTGTAATTCTCCTGCAAAATAAGTGTAGTAGTGCTTACGGGCGCACAGCGCGGGTCAACGCGAAGCGTTGAGACATTAATATTGTAACACTTTTGCAACATTATAAACCTTATTTTAACTTTTGGCAATAGAAAATTACATTTTTGCGATATTTTGTGTATTTAGTGTGGTTACAGGCACAAGAAATGGTGATTTTTGCAACGGTCACAGAGGCAAATCCCGCTTTGCAAACAGTGTACTTCCGGCGACGTACGTCACCGCGCCGACCGCCGCGAGTATGCAGAATTTCCAGATGAACGCCGCACCGTCCGGCGCGTCCGCCGCGTGACCCGTCATTGAAAGCACCTGCTGATTGGAAAACGCAAGTATCGAATCAATATCAAACAGCGTCACGACCGAAAAGCTCTTCAACCAGTCGAAGCTGGAATTGAATTTCGCCATTAGGCTCATCAGATGCATTGCGCCGACGATGCCGCCGCCCACCGCGATTGCGTACTTTGAGAGATTGAACACGCTTGACGCTAAGTAGCATATGCCGCTCAACGCGAAGTTAAGCATAAACAGCCCCGCGTTGATGAGCAGGATAGCTTTCACCTCGTCGCCGCTGATGCCGCCCGCGCCGAGGCGATGCGCGATGATGTGAGTGCAACCGGCAATGGCGAACATCGCAAACAGCGAGCCGACGAAATATGCCGCCTGCGTCAACGCCACTTTTGTTCTGCGAATCGGTGTACTCAGCACATACGCCATCGTGCCTTTATCCACCTGCGCGGCAATCAGTTTATTGCCCGTGACGATCACGTAAACCGCCGATATTAGCCCCGGCAGCAGCGCGTAGTAACTCATTGCGGTCATTGACACCGGCGTTTTGCCGCCCATTACCATCGCGCCGATGAAAAACGCCTGAACGATTGTGAGTATCGCCCACAGCGAGATGTTGTTCTTGATTGTCTGCTTCATCAAGGTTCCGTTCATTATTGTGATACCTCCGTATTGTTGTATTTTTCAAGAAAATAGGTTTCGAGTGTCTGCGGCTTTTGCGTGATGTACTTCACCTCAAACGCCGACAGGACGCGGAAAAGCTCGTTAATATCGTCGTCGGGAATAGTGATTGTCACCTGCTTGTATTCCTCCTGCCGCTGTTTTACGTTGAACGGTTTTCCGAGGAACGCAAGATAATCCCCGTCGTTCACAAACTCGATTTTATATTCCTTGACGCGCTCGTCGCCGCGTATTTTCGAGAGTTCTATGATGTCGATGATGTGTCCCTCTTTTAGGAATGCCACGCGGTCGCAGACACTTTCAAGCTCGTCGAACATATGGCTCGACATAAAAACCGTCTTGCCGCGATGCTTTTCCTCGCGCACCAAGTCGGTGAAAACCTTTTGCATCAGCGGGTCAAGCCCCGTCGTCGCCTCGTCAAGCAGCAGAATATCCGAGTCGGACATAAACGCGTTCACAATCGCGCTCTTCTGCTTCATACCCTTGCTCATTCGTTTGAGCCGCGCCGTCGCGTCGAGGTTGAAGCGTTCTGCGAGGTCAACTGCGCGGGATATGCCGTTCATCCCCATATATTCGGCTTGCAGTTTGAAGAAGTCTATGCCGCTCTTTACGTCGGGAAACGCGATTTCGCCGGGGACATAGCCCACGAAGGTTTTCAGCTCTTCGGCGTTGCGCCAGCAGTCCTCGCCCATAATGGAGCATTTGCCGCGTGTCGGGTGCAAAAATCCCATTAAGTGGCGAATCATCGTCGTTTTCCCCGCGCCGTTAATGCCCACAAGCCCGAACACCTCGCCCTCGCGCACGGACAGATTGACGCCGAACAGTCCGCGCCCCAACCCGTAGTCCTTTGTGAGGTTTTGAATGTTGATGATGTTCTCCACGGTTATGCCCCCTTCTCGTAGAAATGCAGGAAGTGCTTTTCAAGCGTAAACTTTTCTTCCTTGAAGCTCGCGACCGCGCCGCCGGCCGCAAGCCGCTTAATCAGACCGTTTATATCGCGGTCGTTGACGTTGACTGTTTCCGTCGTGCCGTCTTTGAATGTGATTTTGTATGTCTTATTCTCGTTGTGCCGAATGTCGGCGGTTCTGACGGTGGACACGATCTCGCCGTCCTTGATAATCGCGAGCCTGTCGCACACCGCGTCCACCTCGCTGAATATGTGGCTTGACAGCAGAATCGTCTTGCCGCGCTTCTTTTCCTCGCGCATAAACTCAATGAACCGTTCCTGCATCACGGGGTCAAGTCCGCTCGTCGGCTCGTCAAGCAGGAGAATGTCCGGGTCCGCCATAAACGCCGTGATGACAGCGAGTTTACGCTTACTGCCGAGGCTCATACGTTTCGTTTTCCCTCGCGGGTCGAGCGCGAACAGGTCGAGCAGGTATTTCAGCCGCGCCTCGTCGTGCGAGTTCCGCAGCCCCTGCATCATTCGGATAAACTGTGTCCCCGTGAGGTTTTCCGGTATTGCGGGTTCTCCGGGCAGGTAGCCGACGTTTTCGAGAATTTTCGCCGAGTGCTTCCAACTGTCAAGACCGCCGATTGCCGTCTTGCCCTTTTGCGGTGCGGAGAAGCCCATCAGGTGTCGGATTGTCGTCGTTTTTCCCGCTCCGTTGGGGCCGAGGAACCCGAACACCTCGCCCTTTTCGACGTGCAGGGAGACGTCGAACACGCCGCGCCTGTGTCCGTAATCCTTTGTCAAGTTGTTTACTTCAATTACCGCCATAATTACCGCTCCTGTTCTTCGTGATGTGGCGGACACGAATGGCGACGCCGACGGCGGCGATAACGCCGAGTACGATTGCTGTAACAGTTACCTTTTTCATTGTGCTTTCCTCCGTTATTTATTGTTGTTTCCGCTTGGAATGATTGCATTTTACCGCTGCTTTGTTTGACTTGCGTTAGAGTTTTGTTAAATTAATGTTAAACGTAAAAAACCTCCGTTCATCAGAACGGAGGTTTTTGTTGTTTGCAACTAAATTTTAACCGTAATCGTCGTTCCCTCGTTTACGCGGCTCTCGACCGAAATCTCGCCGCCGATTAGAGTCATAACCCTTTTGACGAGCGCAAGCCCCAAGCCGTTGCCCTCGGCGGAATGCGAGGTGTCACCCTGATAGAACCTGTCGAAGATACGCGCCGCCGTTTCCCCGCTCATCCCGCAGCCCGTGTCCGCCACTGTGACGACGGCGCGGCCGTTCTCCTCGCGGAGCGTCAGAGTAATCGTGCCGCCCGTGTCAGTAAACTTGATCGCGTTGGAAATGATGTTGTTCCAGACAAGTTCAAGGAGCGTCCTGTCGCAGTTCACTGCGACCTCGCCGATGTCGTCGCCCACGAGCGTGATGTTCTTCTTGTCCCACAGCTCCTCGTAACTCAAAACGCACTCCCGAAGCTGCTCGTCAAGCGCGTAAGGCTCCGAAACGGGCAGAATCTCTTGGTTTTCCAGCTTGTTCAGCTTGAGAATGTTTGTGACAAGCTCGGTCAGTTTCTTTGAGGCTTCGACAATCGTTTTGCCGTATTCGCGCCGCTCCTCCGCGGAAATATCGTCGTCCTGAATGGCGACCGCGTAGCTCTGAATGACGGACAGCGGTGTTTTAATCTCGTGCGACACGTTCGTTATGAAGTCCGTTTTCAGGGTTTCAATCGTCGAAAGCTCCAATGCCATCGTGTTGAAGTCCTCGATCAGGACCTCTATATGGTCTTTTTTGCCGTCTTTTCGGTGGGGCGGCAAACGCACGCTGAAATCGCCGTTCGCGACCTTTTGAGCGGCTTCGGAGATTATTTCTATCGGCTTGTCGAAGTATGCTTCTTTGATTAAACTGAGCAGTAACGCGCCCGCGAGCGACAGCAGCAGCACAATCGAAATGCCGAAAAGCGTACTGCCCTCCTGATGGTCTTCAAGATAATTTATATAAATAATGTAGTAATCACCGCAAATGAATAAAATCGCCGCGAACAGCGCGAAAAATTGTTTCAGCGATATAAATTTCACAGTGACGCGCTTATCTTTTCGACGTTTCATTTAATCACCGCCTTATAGCCGAACCCGCGGATTGTGACGATCTCGAAATCCTTGCATTCCGAGAACTTTTCCCGAAGCTTTGTGATGTACACATCGACCGTCCGCAGGCCGGATTCGCTCTCCAAGCCCCAAAATTCGTCGATTAGCTGGCTGCGTGTAAACGTCTTTTTCGGGTAGGACAGCAGCTTGAAGAGAATATTGAACTCCCGCACCGACAGCGGAATTTCCTCGCCGAACACGACGGCGCAGCGTTCGTCCTCGTTCATCGTGAGGCTACCGACCGTCAGCTTGCGCTCGTTTGTGATGTTGGCGCGGCGCAGGAGCGCGCCGACGCGCAGCACCATTTCGTCCATATCGAACGGCTTGACCAAATAATCGTCAACCCCGATTCGGAAGCCCCGCTGCTTTGAGGAAATGTCGTCGCGCGAGGTCATAAACAGAATCGGAATGGTCTTGTCCTGTTCGCGGATTGTTTCGGCGAGCTCAAAGCCGTCAACGCCGGGCATCATAATGTCGGAAATTATCAGGTCGAACCGCGACGCGAAAAGCAGGTCGTAAGCCTCGTTCGGGTTCGCGCAGCCCTCGGCTTGGTAACCGCTGTTGCTCAGGTATTTGCGGACGATTTGGTTCAGCTTCGCGTCGTCCTCGACTACGAGTATGCGTATCATTGCGCCACCTCCCATTTGGGGTATTATAGCACACAATTGTTAAAGTAGTGTTAAGGTCAGCATTTTTTTTGCGGCAAACCCGCGCGGGCGGGTTTGCCGCATTCCGATTAATTGTACTTTTCTTTTGCCTCGCGGTATCCCTCAGGGATTTCCAGCGTGTCCGGCGGGAAGAATTCCTCAACCGGAAAATGTATGCGGGAGAACAGTGTGCAGGCGTCGTCGTCGCCGGAGCCGATGCACTCCTTGTCGGGTACGAAGTAGTCGTAGCTAGGCATCAACAGCTGCGTGTCGCGCTCCAACCGGATAATGGAGAACTGCCCGATTGTGACGTAGACGCGGCGGTTCGGGTTGTCGAACGCGAGGTCGCCGCCGAAGTTGTCGGAAATCTGTTCGGGAATCTCCGAAACACCGAATTCACAGCGGTTATCAGTCACGTCAACGAGCTTCATCGCGAGGACAATCGGATCCACGGCCTCGACGACCGCCGTCGGAAGGTTCGAGTATTCAAGCTCCGCGAAGTCGTCGCCGCCGAGAACCGTTTTTGAGGTGAAAATTTTCGCGTTGCCCTCGCTGCCGAAGAGAATCACGCGCTTGTCGAACACGGCAAGGCCGGAGATCTCAACGGGCTTGTTGATAAGCGTAAAGGCTTCGCCGTGGATGCGGTAGTAGTAGCGGATATCGACCGAGTAATAGCCGCGGTTAAACGTGACTTCCTCGACGTCAATGTTCGCGTACAGGAGCTTTGCGGACCTGGCACGGACGGAAACGGCGTTGTCAACGGCGCGCTGGGACTCCCGCGTGAGGTACAGCCGCAAATCCTCGATGCAGTCCTTGTCTAAGGATTACGCGAATTAGAGGGTATGAGTTTAAGCTGTATTTGCAATGAGAAATCACGGGGCTTAGTCTTTTTCGCCTTGCTGTAATAGACGTGCTCGATAACGCTTTTCAGCAGTGAATTACGTCCGGCGGCATCGGATTCATCATAAACTTCGAGGACATTGGTGAGCCGTGAGCGGAGCGCGGTGACGCTGCTTCGCTCCTCGTTTCTGCGCGACTTCTCGTTCTTTTCGAGTTGCTGTTCGAGGTCTGCAATTCTTTCCGACAAAGCAGCCATTCGCTGTCTGTACGTCTGAACGTCGTAAACGCCCTGCTCCAAGAAATTGTACAGTTGCTCCTTTTGCGCTTGGGATCTGTTGAGTGCTTTGTTTATGCCGTCTGCAACGGCGGCGTAGTCAAAAGTGCGGAGCGGAGCGAGAGCCGCGTCGTCCACAGGGATACTCTTCAATTCCTCGTGCAGCTGCCCAATCAATACCGTTTCCACATACTCAAATTTCGCCCCTGCCACGCATCCCGCTTTCGGGCATAGCAAGTAGGCGGTACCCTTGTTCGAGCCTTGACGTTGCATTTTTGAGCCGCACACGGCGCACACTACAAGACCGGCGAGGGGGTTTGCGACATCCGCATTCCGTCGATAAGGCGTTCTCCGTCCCGAGCGTACCTCGGCGGCTTCTTGAAACTGCTCCTCGCTGATAATGGCGGGGTGTAAACCGTCGTATATAAGCCATTTTTCGACGGGGTTGTAGACCGTTATTGTTTTTGCGTTCCCGCGTCTGCCGGGGCGTATGTGTTGCTTTTTGTACCAAACGACTTTCCCGCAAAATGTCGGGTTCAGCAGTATATGACGGACGCTGTTCCGATTCCATTGAGATGAACGGTGCGGCACGGCTCCGAGGTGATTAAGCGTATCGGCGATTGCTGTCGTTCCGTCCCCGGCACAATACATATCAAAAATCATACGGATAAAATGGGCTTCGGGTTCGTAAATTTCGAGCGACGGCTTTTTGTTGACGGTCGTTCTGCGGTACCCGTATGGGGGATTTGCGACGTAGCCGCCCTCCGAAATTGTGGTATCGAGGCCGCGCCGAAGTCTTTTCCGAATCATCTTGTATTCTTGCCGCGAAATGAAAGTTTGCATTTCGGTAATCTGCTCGTCAAAATCAAGCGTGAGGTCGTAGGTGCGCTCGGGCGTGATGATTTTCGTTTCGGACTGCTTGAATGTATCAAGAATAAGACCTTGATCTTGCATACCGCCTCGTCCGAGGCGGTCAATATCCATACACAAAACAGCGTCGTATTTATTCGCCTGTACGGACTCCAACAGTTTCAGCATTTCGGGACGACGGAAAAGGCTCTCGCCGCTGACGACTTCTTCGTAAATGTCTACGAGAACGAGCTTCAGAGAATCGACTATTCCGAGCAGAACGGCACGATGCCGGGCGAGAGTTTCCTCAAGCCCGGCGTTTTCCTCGTCTCTTGATTTGCGTAGATAAATAGCAATTTCCGGATGCTCAATGTTCTGTTCGATGGTTTCTTTCATATACCGCCCTCGTCTGCCCTTTCTGCGTTTAACGCTACTCCGCGATCGCGGAGGTGTATTCGTCGTGCCACAATCGGTACTTATCATTGTTGGCGATCTTGTGTTTATGGAATGTCTGAAACGTTTTAGGCATTAAATCACCGAGAGCCGCGCACATTGCTTTATACTCCTCGTAATCGTTTTGCATTTGAACGCGTGGGGCAAGCCGCTCCTCGCTGTCGCGGATATTTTCAATCAGCACCTCAAGCGTTTGGGATGCCGAGAGCGCGTCGGAGGATTCTGCAATGTCGTCAACGAACCCGGGGTAATCACGAATTAACGTGTCATACGTTAGCTTGTCCGTATAAATCAAAATGCCAAGACTTTTTATTGCGTGTGGATCGGGAAACCCGCCGGTATTCTGATTCATTAAAATATGATGTCGCTTACAGCACGCACGAATATGTTCCGCTTTGTCGAGGTCGGCTTCCGTGAATTTTGAGTAGGAGAGAAGCCTGTTTGTATCGCGCTCACCGTCCTTGGGCGCGAATTGCTCTCGAAGCCCGCGCAACTCTGTTTTCGCTTCATCGGGTTTACCGTCGAGCCGAAGGTACATAACAAGGCGCAAATAATCATCAGCAGACCAAGAAAAATTTGAATGGGGGAATATTTCGTTTGACTTCCGCAAACACGCAATAGCCAAGTCCATTCGCCCCGCGTGTCGATACGGGAGAGCCATCCGCTGTAAAATGTACTCGATATTTTCGTGAGGTGACGATATTTCCGACGACCGCTCGTATTTTGGAATCGGAATTGCAAGTATTTCCTCAACAGTATTATAAATCAAGTCCATACCGTTTCTCCTGTTTCCGTGATAATCTAACAAATTAAAGCCTTTTATCTCGCGCCGTCGTATAATGGAAATCCCCACTTTTTTGGGAATATGATTCGCGGGTGGTTTTATGAAAGGACTGGGCGCATCTCCGCCCATTTGCTTTCGGGAGTGGGTATACCTACTCCCTTTCCGTGCGTCATTATAATTGAAAGGTGGTGCCGAAAGGCATTATGGATAAATACGAACGCGAAAGTGACCCGAGGTATAGGCTGATTGAGCAACTCGCGTCACTGACTGACGAGGAACTTACGACCCTTGATGATTTCGTTTCAACTCTAACATCTCTACATAGTCAAGAGCTTTCTGAGCGTCCTCTGGCGAAAGACGAATGATTTTGTCAACTAAACGCTCTGCACGTTCGCTTGCCGGCTGCCCATCAAGGGCAGTCGGTTTTTTGCGCTTTCCAAAGAAATAATCCGGGATTAGGTCCACCCAGTGCAATAAGGCGTCTATATCACTATGAACGCGGTTTCGTATTGCATCAACATCAATATCCCCGTGTACACCTGTGCGCGCGTCGCAAACGTGATTCACAACATTTTTGTACCGAAACAGTAAGTCAGTAAAATGTTCTTTTATATTTGCCGATTCCTCTTCGGTAAAAAAATCGTTATCAGCCCAAGTGCGGACTCCGGTAACGCCCACGCTGATTAAGTCGGGCGTTACAAGCAGTTCCTCAACAGAAATATCAAAGTACGCGGCTAAACGGTTCAAACTTTTCTTTGATGGCTCATAGTTGCTCTTCGCCCATTTCCCGATAGAGCCATTTGAAATGCCGGAAAGCCGTTCCAACTCTGAATATGAACCTATATTGCGTTCAGACATTAAACGGTCAATGACATCAATAATGGTCGGCATAACTAACACACCATCCTTTGTAAAATATGCACATTAAAAGCGGTGATACTCGTAGGGGTTGCTGTTTATATTATCCAAATCTCTAAAATCTCTATTATTTTTATTGACAATTAGAGAAATTAGAGTTATACTCAATACATACAATCGACTGCGAAAGAACGATTGAACCAATAAGCAACAAAATTACTTGGAATTGCAAGGGGGTAGCGACTATGACCGGGTTAGTGGCGGCGGGCAGGGCGTTAAAGCCGGAACTGAATGCGATAATCGAAAGTTCGCCGAATTTCGCCGCGCTGTGCCATACGCTTCACGGACACAATGTCGAGGACGGTATGTTTGATTTCAACTACAAGCACATCTGCGCGACCGTCCGTTTTGACGAGGAAACGGGGAAAGCGCATCTGACCGGCTCGTTTGAGGTCTACGACGAGAACGAGGAATATGTCGAAAGCGCAGACTGGGAGGATTGCAAATGAGCGATAAGGAACAGATGCTCCATACTCTCGCCGGGGACATTCAAAGTATGGGTATGGACGGCATTTCGCGGCGCGGCATTCAGAACATCTTGATTTCGCGCTACGTTCGGCTCGATACCGACATCTCAGCCGCCGAGTTTGAGGAAATGCTCGACGAGCAATATGAAAAAGTCGCGCTGTGGCGAAAAAAGGAAAGGGCATAGCTTATGTGGTCACAAGGAATTCTCACCTGTCCGGAAACGGGCGGCAAATACCAATACTACGTCAAGCACTATAAGAAAGCCTCGGAGTTCGGCATTGATGGCGGTCGAATCAGCAAACTCACCATCCGCAAGGTCGGAGAAA
Organism: Oscillospiraceae bacterium; assembly: GCA_031261745.1. GTDB lineage: Bacteria > Bacillota > Clostridia > Oscillospirales > Oscillospiraceae > JAIRRO01. Next base: position 60,013 of record JAISJC010000083.1, on the reverse strand, counting down.
CAAAAGACCTTTACAACTACGACCGCGGGCTTGATGTGGACCGCGCAGACGATGAAGTCAGAACGGTTTACGGCATTGTCCTCGAAAAGTACAACTGACAGCACCTGCTTGAACAAGAGCTGAGTGGCAATCAGCCGAAACCGCCGTCAATAGCGGTCGCGGGAAGCCGCACGACGATACATTATTATATTACAGTTAATAGCAAAAGTCAACTGTAAAACGGAAAGGAGGGAATTTCGTGGTTACAAAGTATGATCTGACTGCTTTGGGGTTTGTGGCAAACCTCTACTGTGAGCGTTACAACTTGACGACGAACGAACTTGCAAACAGCATAGGAGTGAAAAATTATTCGCTCCAACTCGCCAAGCGAAGTGAACGCGGGTTTGAGAATCTCCGCAAAAAGACGATGGCGTGGTTGCGTGAACGGGATCCGCTTTTTGTTGAGGACTCGTTGCACCTGTACGAGCAGTATTTCAAAGGCGTATAAGACAAGCCGAGCAAAAATACATTGTCAACGGAGGTGGTCTTATGGAACCCACTATAACGGTCAAAGGTGACGGAACCGAGCTTGACTACGGCAAGCAGGGGGTTACACGAGTTTCCGTGACATACGCCGAAATAACACCCGAGGAAAACGAGCGGCGACTTGACGCTATCAGCAAGTTGGCCGGCGGGATTCACGCGGAGAACATACGAAAGCGGACGGAGGACGGAGCGGCGTAATGCCGCTCACTGCGGACAAGCAGTAGCTTGACTGCGTGGCTGTTTATATTATCCCACACAAAGGAGGCGTTGAAAATGACATTACACGGTTCAAACGAACTCAAAAGCGGACGTTTAGCGGCGGGGCTGACCCTTGAAGCTGCCGCTTCACGGTTAGGACTTAGCGAACGGCAGTTGGCTCGGCACGAGAGCGGCGAAGTCAAGGAGACGGCTCCCGACATTTGGACGACAGCCGCTTGGGTTTACAAAAGTATGGAGCTGATTTCGCTCTACTACGAGAAAGACCCGATGTTTTCTGCATTGACGGGCGGCGCGAAACTACCCCGAATGTCGCTCGAACAGGCGTTTATCGCTTTTGAACACGATGTTAGCGAGAGCGAGAAGTTAATCCCCGACTTACGGCGGCTCGTTCGGTTCGGCGAATGGGATATGTGGCAGAACTATCAGCGCGAACTGCTCGACAACCTCACAAATACAATCGTGCTGTTGAGCCACTTGAATTTGGAAACAACCGCTGCGGCGGCGATATAGGAGGACGTTATGGATATTCAACTGCAAAAACTCACGCTGCACAATTTCAAGGGCGTTCGTGACCTTTCGCTGAACCTGTACGGACGCGACGCAACCATCAGCGGCACCAACGCAGCGGGCAAGACGAGCGTTATCGACGCTTTCCTGTGGCTCCTTTTCGACAAGGATAGCAAGGGGTCGTCGAACTTCAACGTCAAGACGCTTGATGCGGACGACAAACCGATTCACAACCTCGAACACGAAGTAGAGGCTGTTGTTACCATTGACGGGCGCGATGTGACGCTCCGCAAACTTCTGCGCGAGAAGTGGGAAAAGAAACGCGGTGAATCGCAGCAGGTCTTTTCCGGGCATACGACAGACTATTGGATTGACGACGTGCCGACCAAGGCGGGCGACTTCAAGAAGTACATCGCGGGGCTGATTGACGAGGACTTGTTCCGGCTTTTGACCTCGCCGACATATTTTAACGTGCAGCTGCACTGGGAGAAACGCAGAAAACTTCTGCTCGAACTCTGCGGCGAGATCTCGGTCGATGCGGTTATCGGCTCCGACGTGCGGCTCTCCGGCCTGCGCGATATTATGGGCGACCGCAGCATCGACGACACACGGAAAGTGCTGAACGACCGCCGCCGCAAAATCAATGACGAACTCACGAAAATACCCGCGCAGATTGAGGCGGTCACGCGCACGATACCCGAACTGTTGGGTGATTACGCAAAAGTTGAGTCAGACATTAAAGGGTGCCAAAGCGAAATCGAAAGCCTTGATGCGGAAATGTCAAGCGCAAGCCGAGCCGTCGAAACTATCCGCGCGAAAGGGCGAGAACTCGCACGGCTCGAAAAAGAGCAGCGGGACTTTGGCGACGCGCTTGAAAAGTTCGCAAATATCGGTTTTACCACGGCAAGTGAGAACCTCGAAAAATTGCAAGGAGAACTCACGGCAATCGGCAGGTCGATTGCGACACTCAAATCTGACCGCGAGGCACTTGCCCCGAAAATCGCGGAAAACGAAGTCGGACTTGACGAACTGCGCGATGAATACAACCGGGAATACGCGACGGCATTTGAAACCCCAAGCGACGACGAGTTTACTTGCCGCCATTGCGGACAAGCCCTCCCGTCGGATAAGCGCGAGGAGCATTTCCGCGAGTTGGAGCGCAAGTTCAATGAGCAACATAACGCGCGGCTCGACCGCATCGCCAATGAGGGCAAGGACAAGAAAAAGTATGGCGAAGTGATGTCCGAGAACCTCGGTAAAATCGAGCAGTCGCTGCTTGAACTTGACGGAAAACAGGCCGCGATTATGGTTGAGGCGGCAAATCTCCGCGCGGATATTGAGCATATGCGTCCCGAGGGAGCATATGACCCGACCTCGCAGCCCGACTATGTGGCGTTACAGGCTCAAATCGACGCGTCGTCCGATGACACCACCGCCGACATTTCCGCGCGTAGAAACGACGTTAATGCGCGTATGGCGGAGCTTATGAAAGTAATCGCCGAGCGCGATGCTGCCGGAAAGTCACGCGCATTGATTGACGAATATTCGGCGCGTGAGCGTGAACTTGCCGACCAACTCGCGGAACTTGACGGGCAGTTGTTTGCTATCGAAACCTATGTCCGTGCAGAAGCCGAATTACTTGAAACGTCTGTCAACGAAAAATTCAATACCGTGCGTTTCAAGATGTTCGATGACCAAATAAACGGCGGTCTAAAGCCGACGTGCGAGGCGTTAATTGACGGCGTACCGTACAGCGACGCGAACAGCGCGGGGCAATTCAACGCCGGTATGGAAATCATAGATGCCCTCTGCAAGCACTATGACGCTTTTGCACCTGTTTTTGTAGACCAATGCGAAAGTATTGTAGACCTCGTATCTATTGCGCCGCAGATGATTTGTATGAAAGTAGACAAGAACCCCGTTGACGGGGCGATTGCGCTGCAAGGTGCAAAGGGTACGTTGTATATCGAAACCGAATCAAAAAAGAAAGCTGAGGTAGCGTAATGGGAACACAGGAACTCGCAACGCAGAGCAAGAACATCAGCGACACCGTTCTTGAACGTGTCGAATCTCTGCAAAAAAATGGGAATATTCACTTCCCGCCGAACTACTCCCCGCAGAACGCGCTCAAAAGCGCGTGGTTAGCCCTCCAAGCGGTCGAGGACAGGAACAAGAAACCCGCGCTCGAAGTATGCACAAGGGACAGCATCGCAAACGCGCTCTTTGATATGGTAATTCAAGGGCTTTCCCCGGCGAAAAAGCAATGCTACTTTATCGTCTATGGCGACAAGCTCACGACGATGCGGAGCTATCACGGAACGAAAGCCGTTCTGAAACGGATGAACGGGGTACAAGACGTGTTCGCGCAGGTCGTTCACGAGGGCGACGAGTTTGTCTATGAAATTGACAACGCTGTGATTTCTGTTGTTGAGCATAAGCAGACACTCGAATCCCTCGACAGGCCCATCGTCGGCGCGTACTCCGTCATTATATTTGACGACGATCGCAAACCGTTCACCGAGCTTATGAGCAAAAAGCAAATCGACGTGTCTTGGGGTAAGTCGAAAACGGGCGGTAGTGTCGCAAAGGAATTCCCCGAGGAAATGGCGATGCGTACCGTTATCAACAGGGGCGCGAAACGCTTTGTCAACGCCTCGGACGATTCCGACCTCATTATCGAAGCGTTCAATAACACCGAGTATGTTGAAGTTGACGCTTACGAAGTGTCGAACGCGGAGATTTCCGCGAACGCCAATAAGAAACTGATTGACGCGTCGTCGGTCGTTGGGAACGACGAGTATGACGAACCCGATGACGAACCCGAAGGCGCGTCCACTACCGACGCGCCGCCCTCGGATACGCAGAAATCCGCGCCGTTTTAAGCCGTGACATTGGACGTTATCGCTTCCGGCTCCTCGGGAAACGCGTATATATTGACGGCCGGAAGCGACCGCCTACTGCTTGACTGCGGAGCGCGGTGGCGAGATATACAGACCGCGCTCGGTTTCGATACGCGTAATGTCGCAGGGTGCCTTGTTTCGCACGAACACGGCGACCACACGAGGGCAATTCCCGACGCTGTGCGCGCCGGTATTGATTGCTTTATGTCTATGGGTACAGCGGCGAAAATGCGCGAACAAAGCCACAGAATACGCCTTGTCGCTGCCGATACCGTGTTCGCGGTCGGAAACTTTACCGTTTACCCGTTTGAAACGGAACACGATGCCGCCGAGCCGTTAGGCTTTCTCGTGACATATAGACCGACGAGGGAAGTTTTACTTTACGCCACGGATACGTTTTATCTCAAATCCGCGTTCAAAGGCGTTCACTATTTTCTTGTTGAGTGCAATTACAGCCGCGATATTGCGGTTGAGCGATTCGAGAGCGGCGACCTACACAGGGCGGTTTACGATAGGCTGATGTCCTCTCATATGTCGCTTGAACATCTGAAAGAATTTCTCGCAGCTTGCGATCTAACCGACACGCGCCGAATCCTGTTGATACACCTTTCGAGCGGCAACGCAGACGAACGCCGTATGGTGCGCGAGATAGAGAACCTCACAGGAATAACCACGAGTGCTGCAAATGCCGGGACGCATATCGAATTGACCCTGCAACCATTTTGACGAGGTGATGGAATGAACGGCACGGGATATTTACAAGACGTAACCGAGAACGGGTTTTCTGTGTTTGTGCCGTTCTCCGACACCGACTGGATTCAGAAACATATGATAAACGAATTCGAGGTTCGGATCGACGACGGGCGCACGATTTCGAGCGACCAACGGCGCAAGACATTCGCCCTTATTCACGACATCACCGAGTTCGTGTCCGCGCCGATGCCCGCGGCCCGAAAGCGCGAGAACGTCGAAATGCTCCGTCAAATGCAGCTGCTATATCTTATCGACCGCACGGACAGTGAAGCGGTACGGCGGCGGCTCACTTATCACTTTTGCGAGTTGTCGCAGATTGACCTGTTTTCGCTTTCGGACGTAGATATGACGACGGCGCGGGAGTTTATAGACTATCTCGTTGAGCTTTGCGTCGTCCACGGCATACCGTGCGAGGACACGCTACTCAACCGATGTGAGGACATAGGCAGATACCTTTACTCTTGCGTTGCAAACCGACGCTGTTGCATCTGCGGAACTCGCGCCGACATACATCACGTTGACCACGTCGGGCTGCGCGATAGGCACAAGATACATAACCTCGGCTTGCGGGTGCAACCGCTTTGTCGTGAACACCATAACGAGGTCGGAACGATCGGGCAAAAGTCGTTTGACGACAAGTATCATACAGAGAGCATCGCACTCGACGAGCATTTGTGCGATATCCTCAAATGGAGGAAGTAAGCTATGGCGTGGATTGAAAGCCACCAACAACTCGGGCGACACCCAAAAACGAAACGACTTGCGCGGACACTTCAAATATCGTTACCGACTGCGGTCGGACACCTACATTTTCTTTGGTGGTGGGCATTGGATTACGCGCAGAGCGGGAGCCTCGTGGGGTTTGACGAACACGATATAGCAGACGCAGCGGAATGGGACGGGGACGCAGTGGCGTTCACCGAGGCACTAATTGAAACGCGATTCATTGACAAGGATAGTGACGGAATTATGTCGCTTCACGACTGGGACGATTACGCCGGGAAGCTAATGGAGCGTAGGGAACGCGTTACAGCACAGTCAAAAAAGCGCGTTGAGAATTATAGAAAGCGGCAGAAACCCGTTGAAAACAAAGAAAAAACGGAATGTAACGCAGATGTAACGCGTTACAACGAGCAATGTAACGCAAGTGAAACGGAATGTAACGCGCCTACCGTACCCAACCCAACCGTACCCAACCTAACCAAGGATAACGATAGTAGTAGTAATTTTAACGCGCACACGCGCGAAAGCGTGAACCCCGAACTCGGCGCGGCGATGACCGCTTATATGCAAGAAATCGAAAGCATACCACCGGCAATGGCTATCGAGGGAGTTCAGTATTATCTCGACGAGGGGATGTCGTCCGACGTGCTTATTCAAGCGTTTCGAGTTGCCGCAGCCAAACGGAGCCGAAATTGGACGTACATAAACGGCATTCTGAAAAAGTGGAAAGTGGCGGGCGTTATATCGCTTGCCGATGTTGCGGCATATGCCGAACGATTTGAAAATGCTCGGAGCGGCACCGCTTCCGGCGGGGCGCGGGCTTCACCCCAAGAGGACAACGTATTTCTAAGCATTATGGGGGATATGAACAATGGGAACGAATAGCGAGGCAATAGCCGCCGAGCGTCAAGAGGGGATCGTAAAAAGCGCGTCTGCGGAGGTTGTCCGACACACAACGGAGATGCTTGCACTCCTCAAAGCGTCTTTCCCGAATCAGCTTCGCGGCTTGTCGAAACGCGACGGTCAAATGATGGTAATCGCTTGGGCTATTGCGTTTGAACGGGAAAACCCTGCTGATGTACGCACCGCAATCGACGCGATAAGAATGCAACGGTCAAAGGACGCGGTATTCTTTCCGAGCTTGCCCGCTGTTCTTGCCGAAATCGACCAAGCAAAAGACCGCAGGGAGGCTCCCGAACGCGCTCGGCGCGACTTTGAGCGTATGCAAAATCTAATTGCAAAAATGGAGTCGTCCCAAACGGACGAAACGGAGGACTTATGAAACGAAAGACAAAGCCCTACACAGGGCGCAAACGTGCCGACTCACAGTTTGTCGGAGTCGTATTTTGCTGCATCGTCGCAATAGCGGCAGCGGCTTTGACGACGCAGCACAAGGACGTGAGGGAGCCGGAACCGTCGATTGCGCCGACGGAGCAAGTTACGGTCAAGTACGAAAGCCCCGCAGTTGCAACGACTGTCGCGCCGATCGTGACATTTACGCCGTCACCCGAGCAAGTAGAACCCACGCCGGAGGAGCCGGAACCACGAACGCTGACAGCGGAAGACGCGCGACGCGGCATTGATGCCTATAATCAGCGTGTCGAGGAGGACTGGGGCGTGTACCGCGAGGGAATGACTTATCTCGGCGAATACAAAATCGTCGGGTATAACTGGACTGACCCGAAGCAGGTCGGAAAGAAAAAAGCTGACGGAATCACCAAAAGCGGCGTACAGGTGACGGTTGGGCGCACCGTGGCTATGAAAGACCTCCCATTCGGCACGGTGATTTACATAGACGGACTCGGGGAATACGTCGTCGAGGATAGGGGTGTCGGCGACGCGATGGTTGATATTGCGTTCGACAATGACAAGGACTGCTTCGCTGTCACCTCGAACCGCGATGTGTGGGTTGTTACCCCTGCGGGGGGGGGGGTAATTGATGGCGTATCTGTCCTATAAGCCGTATACCTGCGGCGGCTGCAAACACTTCAAGAGATATAGCCAATCGCTGAATAATATGCCGCGAACAACGGGCGAGTGCGTGTACTCGAAACAGCTTCTCCGACAAAGTAAGCCGTTATGCAAGAAATACGCTTACTCGGACAGGGCATACCGCGAAGCGTTCAAGGCAAACAAAGATTAAAAAATCAACGTCCGGCAGTACGATAACTGCCAATATGCAGGGTGCCATTATGCAGTTGGCGGCGTGAAACCCGTTATAGCGTTCGGTGGAACTCCGAACCCCTGCACCAGTACGTCCCACTATGAGGGCATATGACCTCGTGGGCGATTCGTGAATATGCAAACGAGCAGCGAGGCTTGAGTGCAGTAGGGCGTTTGAGTTTGCAAAATAGCGAGTGGGAGCCGCACCTTTACGATTACCGAGCCGTGGCGGGTTGAGGCGGTACACGGCGACACGGGGGCGTAGCTCAAAGGAAGAGCGTCGGAGATAAACGGCAGCTTCAATGCACGCCGTGATTAGTGCCGGAAGAGCGGGTTCAATTCCCGCCGCCCCTTTCAAAGTCGGCAAAGGAGAAAGTCAATGAGTGTTAGACGGGCAACGACGAACAGATGGATTTTGTTTAGAGATTGCGGTATATGCGGAAAGCGCATCCGAACGACAGCCGACACGCCGTTCGTGAGAAGCATAAAAAATGCGTCAACGGGCGGCGTTCAGAAAACGATTTACTTCTGTTCGGACAAATGCAAAGCTTCGTCGTACATACACAAGTGGGACGGCAAAGCCGCCGAGCGGCGTGCCGAACGTGAGTCAAAGCGTGACATCTCGGCGAAAAATCGCAGATATTACGAGTCGCACCACGAAGCGGAATGCGATCGGCAACGGAAAGCATATCACGAAAACCGCGACGAGCGTTTGTTGGACTTGGCGTATCAGCGTAGGAAACGCGCAATTATGCGGGGTGAAAATAATGCGAATTGAGTTTGACGTGCCGGGGCAGCCGTTCGGGAAACAACGCCCGCGATTTGCGGGCCACGCGTATACACCGCCCGAAACCGTCGCCTATGAGGAAAAAATCAAATGGGCGTTCCGCGCGGCGCACGGAAAACAGTTTGACAAGGGAATTCCGCTGACGCTTCAAATATTCGCGGGGTACCCGATACCGAAAAGCGTCAGCAAGGTGCGGCGAGAAGCGATGATACGCGACGAGGCAATGCCGATCGTCAAGCCGGATCTCGACAATGTGTTGAAAATCGTTGCCGACGCTCTGAACAAACTCGCGTATGCGGACGACGCGCAAGTCTGTGAAATGTATGTCCGAAAATATTATGCCGAGGTTCCGAAACTGCACATTGTCATTGAGGAAACCGAGGCGACGAGGGGAGTGGGCTGATGTGGCGCATCAGATAAGTTTCTTTGACGGTGAGTCGCCGCTGCGGATTGGCAAGCCCATCCGACTGATTGAGCTGTTCGGCGGTATCGGCTCACAGGCAATGGCTCCCCGCAACCTCGGTGTTCCGTTTGAACATTATCGCCTCTGCGAGATTGATAGATTTGCGGTTAATTCCTATAACGCGGTTCACGGCACCGCGTGGGAGCCGTCCGATGTAACGAAGTGGCGCGGCGAGGACTTGGGCATTGAGCGCACCGAGGATTGCTGCTACATACTGACATATTCGTATCCCTGCACCTCGATTTCAAAGGCCGGCAAAATGGAGGGTATGAGCCGCGACAGCGGCACCGCGTCAAGTCTGCTGTGGGAAGTCGAACGTCTGCTATCCGAGTGCGCGGAGTTACCGCAAATCCTACTTATGGAGAACGTGGCGGACGTGTTGTCGCCGAAAAATATTGACGAGTTTTCCGAGTGGTGCCGATTCCTTGAATCCAAAGGGTACACGAACGAATATCAAGTCCTTAATGCTTGCGATTACGGAGTGCCGCAGAACCGCGAAAGGATATTTATGGCGTCGTGGCTTGGCAGCTATTATTACGACTTTCCCGAACCGATACCGCTTGAACGACGGCTCAAAGATGTACTTGAGGAACACGTTGACGAGAAGTATTACCTCACCGGTGAAGCTGCCGACAAGCTGATTGCTACCCTACGCGATAATGCGGGGGGGGGGGATTTCTAAAACAGTCCGCAGCGGCGGACGCGGAAGCGTTGACCGCCATATGTGGGACATCGTCGCCGAGAGTGGAAATAGGCGGCAATATTAGCCGCGACGGGAAGCCGCATCAAAGTGGTGACGTTATGAAAGTTGGAGGTATCTCGCAATGTTTGAGTGCGACGGACTACAAGCACATCCCTATGGTAGTCATAACAAGTGCCGATGTGTCGGAATGCTAACGGGGGGGGGTATTCAAAAATGATAGAGCAATCCCGCCGGGTTTACGATGCCGATTATATTTCTCCAACCATACATACACAGGGCGGCGGCAATCAAGAAATCAAAATTGTCGAACCCGTTATCATAAACCGCCCGCACGGCTTCAACGCGGGGAGCGTCAATTACGAGCAAAGTCCAACGCTGACGGCGGGCGGCAAGTGGCAAAACAACAACTTTGTTGCGGAGCCGACGATTGGCGCGATTCGCGGGCGCAACCCCGACGACCCGACAAGCCGTAACGCGGGTGAACCGACGCAGCAGATGTTAGAGATTAAGCCGGGCGGCACGAGTAACGCGGTGACGACTGTGCAAAAGGACAATGTGGTAATCGAACCGCCATTGCGAATACGCAAACTCACCCCGCGAGAAACGTGGCGACTTATGGGCTTTTTGGACGAGGACTTCGACAAGGCAGCGGCGGTCAACAGCAATTCGCAGCTCTACAAGCAAGCGGGAAATTCCATAGTCGTGGACATACTCGAAGCGATATTTAGGGAGATGTTGGGATGACGGACTACGAAAACGGGAAAATCAGAGGGATCCTTGACGGTATCGGAGTCGTTAGCGAAGTACTCGGAGCCTATATGAAAGCATTTCTCGCGCAGGGGTTCACGCGCACGGAGGCTCTGCAACTATGCTTGAAGGTGTTAGAGAACCTCTACAAAAAGGGAGGGCAAAATGAAAACAGACCTAACCCTTACGATTGAGAACGCGCTCCGCGCTTACAGTCCGTCAGTACTCGGGGGCATCAAGACTAACCCGTTTCGTGGCCGGCACATCGCATTTGAGGTTCCCGTGGAGTGCGGCTCGACGCGATTCGGTTTAGTGGACGCTGTCGAAGTGTTTGAATACTTTGGAGATATTGAATATAGGAACTGCTGCCGATGGCCGGTGTACAAGCGCAGCGGGATCCGAGGTAAAGACTTCCCGCACGATTGCGCGTTGGGAGTGCCGCCCGGGCAAGAGCCGGAGGAATGTGAACACACGCGATGCCGCGATAATCATCAAATAAAACGCGGTGTACCGAAAATCCTTGTTGTTTGCTTTGAAATCAAAATCACGAAAGCGGACTTCGGCAGCAAGAACGGGCATAACTTCGTCGGCAATCTGAATTATTACGTCGTGCCGCGCGAACTGTATCCGCAAATAAAAGACCTCGTGCCGGAGGGCGTGGGCGTAATTTTATACCTCGACGGCTCCCAGGCCAAGAAAACGGAATTTATGTCGTATCCGTTCGTCGGGTTGTACTGCGCTGTGTTAAAAGACGGACGCGAGGACGCGCCGGTAAAGGTTCGGCTCAATGGTACTTGCACAGACTGGGTTCAAAACTATGCGGGAGAAGAGAATATCGGAAAGGTGGAATAGAAATGGCAATGACGGCAAAGGAACTCGCGCAGATACTCTATGGGCGCGAGTACGGGAACGAAATCACCCGGGCAGAGGAAGCAGCCGCAAAAGAGGCGGGGCTTGTCGTAATGTTTGGGTACAGCGACGACAACGTAGAAGTGCGTGGCGCGTTCAACGAGGAATACGGCGCGTATGAGGGGACAACGCTCCACCTCACGGCAGAGGGGTTTCTCGAAAGCCCATACGATGACAGGGAGGCGTGTGAGGATTGCAAGTTCTACAAGCGCGAACTCGCGCGGAGCCGCACGATAATTGTCCGTTGGTGTCTGCCCGATGCGGAAGCGGTATGGACGTTTGAAACCGACATACCGCACGAGGTATTCAAGATTTACGACGACGGCGACTCTTTCTGTGTCGGAATCGTGTTTGATATTAAAGACTTGGAGGGAAATGACAATGGAATTTGAGCAAGGGAAAATTGTGTCGCTCGGCACACTATGGATTGACGGGCATCCGATGCCGAATCCCGAACACCCGTATTACGGCAACGACGGAGATATTCCGTCGTATGATGGCGGCGACATCGACATTGGCGACACGGACAGCGGGAATACGGATACCGCGATTAATTGGCTCCCCGTGTGCGAGAACGGAAAGTGGTATTTGATTGCTGACCGAAATATCCTCGTTGACATATCGTGGGATACGCTGAACGAAAACGGCTTTGTGGAGGGCGTTGAAACGACTATTGACTGGTTGCAATGCAAGGTGCGTATGCTGTCAAGCGAGGAATGGGATAAGTGGGTTGTGCCGAACGAAACGTTGATGAATTGGGATAATTGCTATTCGTGGACGAGCAACTACGTTTCAAGTGCGAACCGCGCGCTTCGCGGCTACTTCTCCGCCCGCTATTGGAACAACTACACGTCGTCGACCGCGTACGCGCGCATCGGGTGGCGGCCCTGCCTTGAAGTCTGCTCCTCTGACACTCTGCCATCTGACGAGGATGCAGATGCCCGTGGTTGCGATACTTGTAAATATGAGGGTAAAAGCGAGAATGAATATCCGTGTGCGGATTGTGCTAACAGCTACACCAATAAATGGGAACCTGTGGAGTCGCCGAGGTGGCGGGCGGAGTATGGCGGCACATATTATTGCGTTTATTTTGCTGGCCCCGATGACTTTTACATCTCGGTTATGGACGTGATCGATACCCATATCTACATTGATAACGACCGCTATAAGAACGGAAACTATTACAGAACGCGCGAGGAGACCGAGCTTGTGGCGAATAAAATTCGCGCGGCGTTTAGGGAGCGGTTGGAGAAATGACGATTGAAAACGGGAAAATCACCTCAACGATGCTCGGCATTGAAGACCACGGTATATTGTCCGCATATCTGACGATTACGTTCGCGTCGGGTGGTTGCTCTTTCGGGGGTTATTCGCTTGACTCTTGGAGCGCGGGCGAAAAGCGGCGTGTCGGTACAGCATTCGGAACCGAATGCATCATCCGCATTTTAGACACGGTTGGCGTCGAAAAGTGGGAAGATCTGAAAGGGGCATTTGTGCGTGTGGCACATACCGGCCTGGGAGGCGTAATCGAAAAAATCGGTAACCTCATTGAGGACAAGTGGTTTTCGTTTAAGGAATTATCGGAGCAATACAGCGGGAGGAATCAAAGCGATGAACAGTAATGAAAATGCGTTCGGCAGACTTGCTCGTGAAATACACGAAAACGCAATCGACCACGGGTGGTATGAAAACGGAAACCCGCCGTTGCCGGCCGCGCTTATGAATATGGTCGGTGAACTTTCGGAAGCTATGGAGGAGTACCGCGACAGAAAACCGATGCTTTACTTCGGGTGCGATACTTTTAATGACGCGGTCGGTAAGGAGAGCTATTTATGCGATGACGATAAGAGTCCGTGCCATTTCCGCAACGGCAGAGGCGAACATTGCGCGAAAGCAAAACCCGAGGGCGTGGCGGTAGAACTTGCTGATTGCTTGATACGCATACTCGATACCTGCGCGGCAGAGGGAATTGACATTGACGAAGTTGTGCGCTTGAAAATGGAGTACAACAAGTCGCGGCCGTACCGCCACGGAGGGAAAATCGTATGAGCATTGAAAAGTTCGGCGGGATATTCACGCCAACGTGTGACATTTGCGGCGAGGAACTTGACGGCGGGTTTGACTTCTACGACGCGGTGCAGGCAAAAAAGACGGCGGGGTGGAAAAGCCGCAAAACAAACGGTGAGTGGGAGGACGTGTGCGTCACTTGCCAAGAGGATGAGTAAAAAATGGCTGAACTGTTTCACGATAGTTTCCAAAACTTCAAAACCTATCAAATCCCCAAGGCGCAGCTCATCATCGCGGACATCCCCTTTAATTTGGGTATAAACGCGTACGCAAGCAACCCGAAGTGGTACAAGGACGGCGATAACGCAAACGGCAAGAGCGAGTTCGCGGGTAAACAATTCTTTAACACCGACAGCAACTTTAACATCGCGGAGTTTATGCACTTCGCAAATCGTATGTTGAAACCGGAGCCGAAAAGCAAGTCCGACGCGGGCTGTATGATAGTGTTCTGCGAATTTGAACAACAGTTTATGCTGATAGAGCAAGGGAAAAAGTACGGTTTCGGTCACTACATAAACCTCGTCTTTCGTAAAAACTGGTCGGCGCAAGTACTGAAAGCGAATATGAAAGTGGTTGGGAACTGCGAATACGCCGTACTGCTTTATCGGGACAAGCTGCCGAAGTTTCGGAATGGCGGCGAAATGGTGTTCAACTGCATTGACTATGTACGCGACAACGAAACGCCGAAGCTGCACCCGACGCAGAAGTCGAAACACGTCATTAACAAACTGATAACGACGTTCACCGATATAGGCGATGTGGTGATTGACCCCTGCGCGGGCAGCGGAATGACGCTGTATTGCGCGGAACTACTCGGGCGCAAGGCATACGGCTTTGAGATTGTCAAGAAGTATGTGCAGGACTTCAACGACGTGCTTATGGCAAATCTGCCGATTACGTTTGAAACTATGGAAAACGACGCAAAAAGGTTTCGGCACTTAAAACGGGAGGAATAGATTATGGCAAAGTTCTATACAGGCGGTTTCCCCGAATATGAGGGGAAGCTCAAAAAAGTAATGGCACGGCTCGGAGTCGAGAAATTTAACTATGACTGGACGCGTCAAGACTGTTTCGTGGAGCTGCTCTGCAAGGGGCGCGTGTTCCACTTTTCCGACAGCCTTGAAGCCGCGAGGATCCGTGGCGAAAAGATAACCGCTGTGTCGGACGTTTTCGCGCGAATTGTGCTTATGCTTGAGGACTTGGCGCGGGCATCGGAGCGCGGACTGTACGACTTTGCAACGATAATCAGCGGATTGCCATCGCTGCCGGAGTCGGTCGCACACCTCGACCCGTGGTTTATCGCTCTCGGCTTTACCGAGCATCCGGCAACGGCAGAGGAGGTTAGGGTGCAATACCGCCGACTGGCGAAAGTGTTACATCCCGACGCGGGCGGCACGAGCGCGGCGTTTGAGGCTTTGCAGCAGAACTATATAACGTGCCTTGAAGCAATGGGGGACGCATAATGGAAAGCAATGATGTGCGGTTGACTGAAAATATTCCCGGTACCGAGGGATACAAACTGAAAAAACTGCCGCCATTGTTCGGAAATTTCACGAGCGCAGAAGTGAATGGCGTTTTGGGCGAAGCGATCACTAAACTCGGCGCATACGAGGACAGAAATAATGACCCCGACGAAATAAACTCGCTCAAATTAGAAGTTGCGGTATTAAGACGGCGAATCGTTCGGCTATGTAGAGTGTTGTCCGCGAAACCCGGCGCAATTACGAATGTTTGCGACGTGTGTGTTCACGAATGGGACGGTCGACAAAATCCCGAAAGTATGTGTTACGACTGCTATGACGACGCGCATTGGTGTTGGATAGGCAATATAGATTCGGAGGTGTAGCGCGTGGATGCGTTGGAACGCGCGGCGATTGCTATCGCCATACGCGAGGGGAATCAAAAAATAACCGATTACACGCAAAACGGCGAGTGCGTGAGCTGCGCCGAGTGTTGCAGCCGAATGCTGCCAATGACATCGGATGAACTGGCGCGGCTCAAAGCGATGGTTGCAAAGGAGAACATCAAGTCGAACACGTTTATAAAAATCCCGCAAATAGGCGTTGACTGGACGTGTCCGCTGCTGTCACAAGACAAGCGTTGCAGAATATACGAAAACCGACCGAGCATATGCCGTTCGTTCTGCTGTCACAAGGAAAGTGCGGATTATTCGGGACTTTGGCCGTCCCACAAATACAGGGTCACCGATATGCGAGAGGAGTTGTTCGGGGAATGAAACTCTATCATTTCTGCCCCGCCCATATGGTGGGGGGTATA
The DNA here is from genome assembly GCA_031261745.1 of Oscillospiraceae bacterium. Taxonomy (GTDB): domain Bacteria; phylum Bacillota; class Clostridia; order Oscillospirales; family Oscillospiraceae; genus JAIRRO01. The sequence goes on along the minus strand of JAISJC010000083.1, from coordinate 44,270 downwards.
CAGAGAAACGGATTAACGCTCGGAAAGTTTCCACTGCTCGGCGATGGGCATATGTCGTTTATTGACGGGGTTCAATGGCTTACCGCTGACGAAAATCCAATGGCGCAGAGTTGGGCGACAAGCGTCCTCATACCGTACAGCCGAACGGCGTACAGGCTCACAGTTGATATTCCGATGGGCAGACTGCGGAAGCTCAAAACGGCGGTTGCTTTCGTAAAGGATCTGCCTGTCGAGCAGCAGAAAATTGTAACGGCGTGGGCGGGCAATCAAAATTGGTACATCTACCAAGGGAAAATCCCCGCGAAATGGATAATTAAAATAGAAAAAACAGGCGCATAGGAGGTTACAGGTATATGAACAAGACAAAGATTGACTGGCGCGATTCGAGCGCGCCGTGGGAAACCACACCTACGCGAAAAAAGGTTCATATAAAGCAGGGATATGTATTGGTACACGCGCCGACATACCCTGCGGCAAAATTTAATAAAAGCGGCAAGGGCGGTTATGTCTTTGAACATCGTTTGGTAATGGCTAACCATTTAGGGAGACCTCTCACAAAAGATGAACACGTCCACCACATCAACGGAGATAAAACGGATAATCGGATTGAAAACCTTGAAATGCTCGGAAACTCTGAACACAAACGCTTGCATATGTCGAAAATGACATCGGAGCAGAAATCGGCAATGGCTACGGGGTTAGTTCAATATCAAAAAGTTCGCAAGCTATCTCGTGAGTTAGTTCTTTGCGCTTGCGGATGCGGTCAACGTATTGAATGCCGTGACAGCAAGGGAAGATTACGAAAAAATGTTCGTGGTCACAACACAAAAGGAAAAACGTGGACGTGGGGAGGAAAAGCGCAATGAATAAAACGAAAATTGAAACTTTTGATGCCTCTTGGAATCCCGTCACCGGTTGCCGCCACGACTGCGAGTATTGCTACGCGCGGAGTATGGCACGGCGGTTCGGCGGTTCGTGTCTGTCGCAGAAAGCGACGTATTTCGAGAATACAGCAAGCGATCCGCGCGGTCGCATTCTCCGAGAAACGAGGTTCACCAAAGAGCAAGCCGACAAGGTTTTCTTGAAAAAGGAGTTAGATGTGCCGCTCGGCAACCCGCAAAACGGCAAAATTGACCCATACCCGTTCGGCTTTGAGCCGACGCTCCACCGCTATCGCCTCGACGAACCGCAAAAGTGGAAAGAACCGCGCACGATATTTGTCGGCAGTATGTGCGACCTGTTCGGGAGTTGGGTTCCGACTTCGTGGATAAAAGACGTATTTGACGCTTGCGCGGCGGCTCCGCAGCATCGGTACCTGTTTTTAACAAAGAATCCGGGACGGTACCAAGACCTTGACGAGATGGCGTTACTGCCTCGCTACGAGAACTTTTGGTATGGCGCGAGTATAACGGATAAGGTGTCGGCGCAGCGTGCGAGCGACGCAATAGGCTCCCTCACGCCGAGTGTAAATGCCTTTGCGAGTATTGAACCTCTGCACGAGTCGATAACAGACAACTACGAGAGAACCTATTTCGACTGGCTGATAATCGGAGCGGAAACGGGCAATCGGAAAGACAAGATAATTCCGCAGCGTGGGTGGGTCGAGGATATTGTCGATGCGGCGAGGTGGGAACTGGTACCAATCTTTATGAAATCCTCGCTCGGGGTGATATGGGGCGAACCGCTGATACAAGAATTTCCGTGGGAGGTAGAAAAATGAGCAGAAAGCCTAAATTTGAGTGGAACGCTTGGGATTACGATGGCGACGGAAACGCTTACATCATACGAAAAGACCTATGCCCGAATAAAGCGGAGGTGCCGAAATTCATTGTGGATAAAGATTACCTCTCGCCCGAATGCCTCAACCCGGAGCTTGGAGCGCACCTCTCCGAAGCGGATGTTATTAGCGGGTGGTGCAAGTACCAAGTCCGCACGGACTGGTTAGATGGCGACGGCACACCGCGTGGCGGCTACGTTGTAGAGGATTTCGGCAGCAAAAAACGCCTTGATAATAGCGGAAAGAATTTACCGGGGTGGTTCGAGGTTTGGATTGTCCGTGTGGGCGAGTGGTATTAGGGAGGCTTGGGATGAATGAATACAGATTTCTCGTAACTGCTGAACGGTACGAAAGCGCACAAAAAGTCACTGGGTTTTATGTCGGGGATTATATCAACGACGGGCGAGAATATATGATAACGGTAGAGAAACGCGGTGCGCGAATAAAACCCGAAACAGTTCAGCCTTTTGCGCTTACGCAATCCGCAATCTTATGGTCAAATAGCGGTTGCTTCTGCTGCCAACGCATAAATGATTATGAAATATTCAACCGTGGGCAAAAAATGAACCGCCCCGACTATTGCCCCTACTGCGGGCAGAGACTTGATTGGAGTAAGGAATGAAAAAAGTTGTCGTACAGCGCGTTAAGCGCAAACCGAGGGAAATTATCTGCTTAGTGTGTGGGCATTGCCCGCGCGGTGAACTACTCGTCACCGGCCCCGAGGAACCCGATAAGCGATGCAACAAAAAACACAAGCTGAACTTCGGGCATAAATTCGTTTGCGACGATTTTGTGCGGGAAGCGGCAATATGTGCGAAAGGAGTGATTGAAAATGCGTGAGATATTGTTTCGGGGTATAGCTTTAGACAACGGTATGTGGGTGAAAGGAAACCTAATGTCAGTCGGTTCAGACGTGCGTATCGACGCGCCTAATCGACGACCGCAGGTAGACCCTGCGACGGTAGGGCAATTTACAGGCTTCAATGATAAAAACGGTGAGCGGATATTCGAGGGTGACATTGTACGGTTTCTGAGGGATCCGAACTACCTATACTTCGTTCAGTTTTCAGAGGGCGCATTTGTCGCGGTTTGCTCAAACGGATTTGCTAAGACAGAACGCGATGACGTGCCGCAGATAATGGCGTATTGGTGGGGAGATAACGGAAGTGGAGTGCCGGAAGTCGTTGGCAACATCTATGACAACCCGAAATTTTATGAGCGCGACTATGGCGATGACGAGGAGGATTTGGAATGAGAGGAAAAGATGAAAAAATCTTGCCGAGCAGCCATTATTTGGTGGACGGATTTGGGTGGAAACCGGCAAAGGCGATCCGTGTGTACAAGCCGCCGCATCGGAAACGGAAATTGCGCGGCTGCAAAAAGACGCGTAAGTGATGGATATTTTGGTAATGACATCAAAGGAGTACGCTTTTATTAAGCAAGACTTCCCCAATCTTGATAAGCAATTTCGCGTTATTATCAGCGATGGATTTGATGTAGCACCCGCGAAGCCTATACTTGTTAGGGCAGACGAAAAGCCGAGAAACCGCGCCGAGCGGCGCAAGAAAGGAATGTCCACAAAATGAGTTATGAACTATTTAGGGAGAGCTTCCCGACCGCGAAAAAAGAGCATAAGTGCGAACTGTGCGGCGAGGCAGTGCAAAAAGGGACGCGGTATCGCGTGAGAATCGGCACATTTGACGGCGACTTTTTCACGGAAAAGCTGCACCTCGAATGCGCGGGAGTTCTCGACGACTTCGTCAACGACCAAGACCTGATTGACCTTGAGAGCGGCTATGATTACTCGAATGTAGGTGACTGGTGGAGGAGCGTTAAATGCGAAAAGTGTAAGAAGCGGTTCGATATTTGTGAGCAGCTTGGCGAGTGCGAACTCTACACAAAGGGCGGCCCCGAAAGCTGCGAAAAGTACATACGCGGAGGGTTCTGCCAAAGGAAAAGGTGCAGCCTTATGGATAAGAATTGTTGGTGTACTCAATACGACAGGGCAAGGAGCGAGAAGTGATTATCACAACATTGGAGGTAATACCGTGAAAGCTGTTGTCGCCCTTGTTCTTGCCGCTATGCGCGAGAAACGCATCTACATTGCCCCGTTCCCGGACGGCACGGAAATCTACGTTGTGTGCGATGCAGGGCCGTTCACGGGCAAAGTTGAGGACTCCATCGCGCCCGACGTGTATGTTCACGGATATACCGAAGCTCTACACGGCGCATATGGTGTCGGATGGCATTTGAAACGCGACGCTCTATCCGCATAAGCGAAAGCCGCCCACTCTGCAAAGCGGACGACTTCCTGTGAAACATAATTAATATTTGAAAGCAAAGTCATTATATCACAAGAAAGGCGGCTTTGCAAGTGGGTAAAACAAGATTTAAGTGGTGGTCTTACATACGAACCGTTCTGTACAATTATCCGAAAATGCGCGAGGCGTACAACGAACTGCATCGACCGCAGCTTTCCGCGCCATCGGGTGGACTCGGTGTCAAAAACGGCGGCTTAACACCACGCGCAACAGAAACCCTCGCATTACGAGAACTCGATCCTTGGGAGCAGAGCGAATATGACGCGGTGACAAACGCGATTGCGAGTTGCCTTCGTATGCCGGACGGCGAGGCGCGTTACAAACTCATTGACTTGATGTACTGGAAACGGACGCACACGATGAACGGCGCAGCAATGCAGATCCCGACATCATACAAGACCGCCGAGCGGTGGCACGGGCATTTCATCAGAAGCGTAGCCGCCAATCTTGGTATGTACTGGGGATAAAAGGTAAAAAAATCACAAAATGGCGTATAACGACCCCTAAACCCGTGCTATTATGTCAGCATAATATCCTGTAACCTCATATGCCGCCCCTCGCCGGGGGCGGCATTCTTTTGTGAAAGGGGGCTTTTCTTGCGGCGCGTTCGCTCCTTGGCGCGTCGCTGCCCAACGTCGTACTATTCGCCGATAGTACCTCGGGTGGAGCAACGACGAAGGAGAAAAGCAATGGAAATTATACGCGTTAAAGCCTCCGAAATCAGCCCCGCCGCATACAATCCACGGAAAACACTTGCGGCCGGCGATGCGGAATACGAGCAGATAAAGAGGTCGATTGAACATTTCGGTATGGTGGAGCCGATCGTTTGGAACCGCCGCACCGGAAACATCGTCGGCGGTCATCAAAGGTACACCGTTCTCTGCGATATGGGCATCGACGAATTCGACGTAAGCGTCATAGACATTGACGAATTACAGGAGAAGTCGCTCAATATTGCCCTCAACAAAATATCCGGCGAATGGGACGATGACAAGTTAAGCGTACTTCTCGAGGAACTCGCGGCAGATGCCGATGAGATGTTGGCAAGCCTCACGGGGTTCACGCAAGCGGAACTCGACGAGCTGTTTATGCTGCCCGATGCAGACAATATGGATGATGACGACGGAGAAACGAACAGAGAATCCGGGTTCAACTACCAAGAGCAATTCGGGGTCATTGTCATATGCGCCGATGAGGACGAGCAACGCGGCGTTTACGAGAGCCTTACCGAGCAGGGTCTTAACTGCAAGGTGGTGGCGACGTGAGCGAGTTGACAAAGATTGCGGTGCATAACCGCACATCAGACTTCGACAGTTACCGCGCCGCGCGGGTAAAAAGCCTTTTCAATGCCGAAAGCGGCTGCAATTTTGACCTCGAAGCGGAACTTGACCTCACGGGAGATTGGCAGATTGGAGTTGTTGTCGGGCCGTCCGGATCCGGCAAGTCCTCAATCGGGAAAGTCATATTCGGCGAAAACTTAATTCACGATTACACGCAGGGTTGGGCGGCTGACAGCCCAATAATTGACGAGATCGCGCCGGACGGCGATTTTAACGAGGTCACGGGCGCACTTGCGAACGTGGGACTCGGAGATGTTCCGGCGTGGCTCCGTCCGTTTCGTGTATTGTCAAACGGTGAACAGTTCCGCGCAGGTCTTGCGCGGCTCATATGCACCAGGCCCGAACGGGTAGTGGTTGACGAGTTCACAAGCGTCGTTGATCGGCAAATTGCCCGCATAGGCTCACAGGCATTTCAAAAGGCTTGGCGGCGCACCAATCCAAACGGAAAGGTGGTGTTGCTTACCCCGCACTACGATATTCTCGACTGGGTTCAGCCCGACTGGGTATTTGATACAAAGTCAAGAGAATTCGAGCGCGGGCGGCTTCGGCAAAGGCCGAAAATTGAGCTTGAGGTTTTCAAGACGGACGGCAGTTATTGGCACTACTTTAAGCCGCATTATTATTTAGACCTCCCGATGCCACCCGCAGCCGAATATTTTGTTGGCACGGTGGACGGAGAGTTGGCGTGTCATCTCGCGGTGGCTCCGCTATTCACCGCGAACGGGTACAGGGCGACACGGCTTGTTACGATGCCGGAGTGGCAGGGCGCGGGAGTCGGAGTCAGATTTCTCGAATGGGTATGCCAATACCACCTTGAGGGGAACGGCAGAAAGAACAAAAAAATACCGACATTCTTTCACACGTCGCACCCTCAGCTGTGCGCCGCCCTGCGGCGCAGTAAACGGTGGGTACAGACAAGCGCAATACTCTATGGAGATAACAAGACGCGCAGCGCACGGAGTATGACGAAAAGCCGTGGCAATATAAAAATGAACCTCGGCTATGGAGGACACTTCCGAGCGGTACAAGGATTCAAGTACATAGGTGAGCGCATATGAACATTTTCATATGCGGACAGCGCAGTTTCGGTCGCGCTGTCCTCGTGAACCTTTTCGAGCGCGGTCACAATATCGTCGGAGTCGCCCCGCCGCCGCAAGAGAAATATTACGACAAAATCACAGGCGCGGCGTTGAAGCGGAAAATTCCCGTAATAAGCGACTGCGAGAACATCACGTCGGCGCAGATACCACGAAACACCGAACTCGTTATTTCAGCGCACTCGCATTGGTACATATCGGCGCAGACCATATCATCGGCAAAATATGGAGCGATAGGTTTTCACCCGTCGCTCCTCCCTCGGCACCGAGGGCGTGACGCTGTTCGGTGGGCGGTCGATATGTGCGACGCAATAACCGGCGCGACGGTCTATTGGCTTGACGATAAGGTGGACGGCGGGGACATCCTCGCGCAAACGCCCGTCTTTGTCGCTCGGGATTGGGATTATCACCGTCTTTGGGCAGAGATATTCCCGATAGGCGTAGAAATGCTGTGCAACGCTGTGGACGCTATATCAGCGGGAACGGCGAAGCGCGTACCGCAAGATGACAGATTTGCAACGTGGGAGCCGCCATTCGATGGCACGGCGCGGTTGCCAAGGAGCGAACTGCTCCAAATCGGTACAAGTTGATTGAGGGGTGGCGAAATGCCAAGGGCAAGAGATCCAAAGCGAGAAAAAGCCCGAATAATGTGGGAACAATCAAAAGGAACGGCAAAACTCTGCGATATAGCGGGAACGCTTCAACTCCCCGAATCAACCATCAGAGCGTGGAAAAACAAAGATAATTGGGCAAAAAAAAACGAGCGGAGCGTTCCAAAAAACAAACGGAACGCTCCGATACCTGTGCGGAGCGTTCCAAAAAAAGAAACACCGTCCGTTGAGGAATACATTGCGGTGGCTGCTAACGAAGCACTCGACGATGACGGACTCAACGAAAAGCAGCGACAATTCTGTTATTATTATTTCCGCAATAAGAACGGAACGCAAGCGGCAATTCGAGCGGGATACTCACCGAAAAGCGCGTACTCAATGGCAAGCGAACTCTTGAAAAAACCCGAAATTAAAGCCTTACTTCAGCGAATGAGCGACGAAGTCAGAAACCGCATAACCTTTGACGCGGCTGAACTCGTCGAGTACCATATGAGGGTTGCGTTCTCCGACATCACGGACTTCGTGGACTTCGGCTCACATAAAACGCCGAAAGTGTACAACGGACACGTCGTTATGATGGAGCGGCCCGACACTGGCGCGATGGTGCCTGTTACTCGAATCGTCAACGAAGTCACCATTAAGAGCAGCGCAGATGTAGACGGGCAGCTCATAAGCGAGATAACCGAAAGCGACAGCGGCGTAAAAATCAAACTCGCTGACCGCAATAAGTCGCTCGACTTCTTAGAACGGTACTTCCTCGTCAATCCGCTTGATAGGCACAAAATCGACTATGACGCTGCTCAACTCAAAATGCAACAGGAGAAACACGAACACGAAACGAAAAAGTATGGCGGGGACATTGAGGACAGCGACGGCTTGCTTTCGGAGTTCGCGCAGGTTATCGCCGATGTTTCGGGTGTGAAAAAGGACGAAACCGATGGGGATAGTTAAACCGTTGACACAAAAGGCAATCAACAGCATAGCGAACTGCGGGTACTTGACCGTTTACGAGGGCGCGGTTCGCTCCGGCAAAACCGTAGCCTCGGAGTTGGCGTGGATAAACTATATCACCAACAGCCCCGAGAAGTTCTTTATTATGTCGGGCAATACAATCGCGTCGCTTTACCGCAATGTCATTTCGGGCGATTACGGATTGCTTTCGGTTCTCGGTCGTCGCGCTGAGTACATCACGAGCCGCGACACTCGACAGCTCATAGTTCACGCAGGGCGCGGCAAGGATAAGATATGCTATTGTTTCGGAGCGAATACGGAACGCTCCTTTAACTCCTTGCGCGGTGCAACAGTCGGCGGTTGGTACGCCGACGAGGTCAATTTGCAGCCGCAGTCGTTCGTTGAGGAAGCGTTCAAACGCTCCTTTGCGTCGGTTGATCGCAAGAACATATGGACACTCAACCCCGATAACCCTAACCACTGGATTTATAGGGAATACACGGACAGATACCTCAATGAGAAACTGCCCGGGTATCGGCAGTGGTTCTTTACGCTTGACGACAATCTCGCAATTCCCGAGGAGCGCAAAGAGGAACTGAAAAAGCAGTACACCGGCGTTTTCTACCGCAGATACATACTCGGGGAACGTGTCGTCGCCGAGGGCGTGATTTACGATTCCTTTTCGGAAACGAATATCTACGACGACGCGGAGCGGCCGCACAATCTTGAACTCATATCGCAGCGCACGATCGCGGTTGACTATGGCACTACAAACCCGTGCGTTTTTCTCGATATTTACGATGACGGCGACACAATATGGGTTGACAACGAATATCGGTGGGACAGCCAAAGTGACGAAGCGAAACGTGCGCCCCGCGCTCAAAAGACGGATGGGGAGTACGGCGCAGATATGGTTACCTTTATGGGGGATAACCTCTGCGAGGTCGTCGTTGACCCCTCCGCAGCGAGTTTCATTGCGGAACTGCTGACAAGGTTAATGTTCGTTACGCAAGCGGACAACGCGGTGAACGACGGGATCCGCGCAACGTCCAATATGTTTATGAAAAAGAAAATTCGCGTGCATCGGGAACGGTGCGCGGGCCTTATCGGCGAACTGCGCTCCTATGCGTGGGATAAGAAAGCGTCCCAAAAGGGCGAGGATAAACCGATTAAAGAAAACGACCACGGAGCCGACGCGCTCCGTTATTTCGTTTTTACCAAGTTGCCGAAGTGGCGCATAGGTTTCGAGGAGCGAAAAGAAGAACGGCAGAAAGTAGGGTGATTTCCCTGTGGCAACAGTAAAATTAAAAGCGGTGTCGCGCGGAACGCCTACCACGTCCACTCACTTGGCGCGAACATCAGATGCGTTCAGCAACCCCGCCGCGCGGCTCGGCGTTGGCACACAAAACCTTATGCAAGCGACCGAGTACCCGCTTATGCGGCTGACGCAGAATTATCAACTGCTCAATAGCCTTTATCGCGGGAATTGGATTGTTCAAAATGTGATTAACACAATCCCCGAGGATATCACAAAAAAGTGGTTCAAGGTCACGTCCAATGTCGCGCCGGATATGCTCAGTAAACTCAACAAGCTAATGCGGACAACACGTCTCCGCAAGTCCGTCCTCGAGGGTATGAAGTGGGGGCGGCTTTATGGTGGCGCAATCGGGTTGATTTTGATTGACGGACAAGACGACCTCGAAAAGCCGCTGAACCTCGACGAGATAATGCCGGACAGCTTTCGCGGCTTGTATATCGTTGACCGTTGGAATGGTGCATACCCGAGTATGTCGCTTGTGAGCGATATAAACGATCCGAACTACGGGTACCCCGAATTCTACGAGATTCGGAATGAAGCCGGGTCGGTTCAGTACAAAGCGCATCACTCTCGCTGCATCCGCTTTATCGGGCGCGAATTGCCGTGGGTAGAGCGTGTTGCGGAGCTGCATTGGGGGCAAAGCGAAATCGAAGCGATTTACGAGGAAATCGTAAAGCACGACAATGTATCTGCAAATATCGCGTCGCTCACGTTCAAGGCGAACCAAACCGTTCTCACAATGGACAACATTGACCAGATGTTTGCGATTGGCGGCGGCGAGGTTCAACGGCGTTTTTGGAATCAGATGCAAGCGATAAGCGTTCTTGAATCAAACCTCGGAACGCGGATACTCAACAAGGGCGACACGCTTCAACAGTATCAGTATACGTTCGCCGGGCTTGCCGATGTTTACAATGCGCTGATGATGGATATTACGGGAGCATCGCATATCCCCGCGACAAAGTTATTCGGGAGAAGTCCCGCCGGAATGAACGCGACAGGCGAGTCGGACTTGCAGAACTATTACGACTACGCCGAGGAACGCCGCGAAATTGAGTTGTCACCGGTCGTTGAGCAGCTGCTCCCGATCCTTGCGCTGTCAGCGTGGGGCGTTCTGCCCGACGATATTGATTACGTTTACGACAATGTCCGCAATCCGACCGAAAGTGAGAAAGCCGAAATCGCGCACAAAAAGTCGATGACGCTGATTGAGGTTTTCAACGCCAACGGAATGACGCAAGAGGCGTTTCTGAAAGAACTCAAAGCCCTCAGCGACGAAAGCGGAATGTACGCAAGCATCACGGACGAAATGATCGCCGAGGGCGCGGGCGTATGGGCAAAAGACCTACAATCAATGAACGACCCTATGATGGGTCTGATGGGCGGCGCGGGCGTTGGCGGTGATATAGACGCGGACTTGCCGAGTATGGCACAGGACACGAGCCTTGCACCCGGGACTGTCGGAATAATCGTGATGAAAGACGGCAAATTCCTTATTGCCAAGCGTAGCGACGGGCAGGGGTGGGCAAGCGCGGGCGGTCACATAGACTTGGGAGAAACGCCGGAGCAAGCCGCTCGGCGTGAATTGCAAGAGGAATTCGGCTTGCTTGCCGAAAACCTTGTGCCGCTGAATCAGCTGAACACACTTTCCGAGGAATACGGCTCTCCGCATATCTTTCTTTGCACAAAATGCGGAAAGAACCGTGGAGAAATAGCCACGGACGGCGAGATGAGCGACTTTACACTTGTGGAGCCGTCTGCGCTAAAAACGATTGACCTATTCCCGCCGTTCAAGGAGTCGCTCGGCTTGCTTGCTGACTACCTTGCGCGTGATGGCGAAACGACACGCGTTACCGATGACTTCGACCCCGACCAACCGCGCGATGGAGATGGAAAGTTCGGAAGCGGCGGCGGGTCGGGCAGCGGCGAAAACGGCGAAAGTAGCAGTGCCGAAAAGCACAAGCAAGTTGAGAACGCGATTGAGCGTCTGTCAGCCGGAGAAAGCGAAGTAACAATTAGCAATCTCCGCGACGACTTGGAGCGGTATGGGGGAACAAACGACATAACGCTTATTCAAGGCGATAAAAAGAAAGGCCTGGTACATATTGAGGAAAGGCACGGTGCCGAAACCGTGCCGAAAGTCATTGATGCAGTTGTTGATGGAAACATCGTGAAGTACGTCGCAGCTAAGAAAACCATTCACGTCGAAAAGGACGGGTACGAGGCGGTTCTATCGCTTGACGAACACGGAGAAAAAAAGACGTGGTTGCTGACGGGGTGGAAAATTGGGTAACAAAAAATACTGGGTGAAGACGGAGAGGTTTGTACTCTGCCGCCCCTACACGGCTTTCGCCTACGTTTAGTCGTCGAAAGTCGGGAGCCAGTATCTTTACTCATACTATAACACAGATCACCGTAATTGTCAAGAGGAGAAGCTATGGCAACGCCTGTGAAACCGAAAAAAGTCAATACAGCAGGGTACTCTCCCGAATCGCTGAAAATCGAGCAGATATTCCGTAAAGCGGAACAGGACATTATTCGGGAGCTGCAATACAAACGCTCACGCGGGCTTGTGGATTATTCGCAAGAAGCCGCACTCGAACGCGTTCAGCGTATACTTCGTGACGCGCTGAACGAAGCGGGCGACTATGTCCCTGCGGCTGTTGAGCGTCAGTATTACCTCGGCAAACTCGGAGATTACCGCAACATAGAGGGGTTATCGACCGCCGAGCAAATAGCAAAACACACATCGGGCTACTCTGCCGCGTCCGCGATGGCAATCTCCGAACGCGCCTTGATTGACAAGCTGTCGGCTAACCTGTTGGGAACGCTTACCGAAGCCGTAAACACCACGAATAGCAATATTCATAAAACGTGGGCGCAGTCGGTGACGCTCGGCAGACGCAGCGACGACCTGTTCCGAACGTCCATTGGAGAGGCAGTAGCGACGAGCGAAGCGTCCGGTTTGGGACTGTCGAAAGCAAAGGCTATATTCCTCGAGGATATGGAGAAACAGGGCGTGACGGCGTTCACAGATAAAAGCGGTCGGAATTGGAGTTTGAGCAACTATGCGAATATGGCGACACGCACGACGAGCCGACAGTCCACGAACCTCGGCGCGTTATTCGCATTTCCCGAACACGACCTCTACAAGATAAGCTCTCACGCTTCAACGTGTCCTATATGCGCTCCTTTCGAGGGGCGTGTGTACAGCCGGAGCGGCGAGAACCCGAACTACCCGCCGCTCTCGTCAGCATTTGGGAAAGTAGACGCTGCCGGCCCGAACTCGCTCGATAACTCATACTTGAACATTCACCCGAACTGCAAGCACACCTTGATACCGTACACAGAGGATTACCGCTCCGAAAAGGAAATCGAGGAAACCCGGAAATTCAGCAGTTTCGAGGATAACCCGCCGGACGTTGACCCGCGCTCGGAAGCACAGCGCAAAGCCTACCGCGAAAAGGAAGCCGCACGGACAAAGATGCTGAACGACTTTGAGCAGTTCAAACGGTATCAAACAGTTCTTGGCGATAAGGCTCCGAAGACCTTTCAGACGTTCCAAAAGCACAAACTCGCGGGGAGCGATAAGTATACCGAGTTGCAGCGACTATACCGTCAACAAAATAAAGCCATTACGGCTGCCGCGAAAGGATAGTGAACAGGATGAAACCCGAGGAACTCCAAGAATACATAAAGGCGTTGTACATTGCGATTGACGAGGAAGCGTCTGCAATGCAAATCGTTATGATGACGATGGCGACGGCTCCGCGAGAGAAAATGCCGAAACTCATTGAAATCTTTATGGACGAGAACGACCATATCAAGATTTACACGGATTTACTCATTGAGGCACTCACTGGCGTTCTTGCCGCTGCGCCGGAAGAAGCATTTTCGCCGACAAATTAACAGAACGGAGGACACTACATATGGGACAGATATTACCTCCCGACGGGGGTCGGGCGAAACTGTACGCCGCTATAAACCTCGCGCCCCTTAAATACCTTGCGCCGGACGGCTCGATTTGGGACAGCATTCCCAACGAGAGCGACGATAACGGTACGCAGGTGCTACCGCCCGATGTGGGACGAGCCGCTTTGTGGGGGAAAGCCCCTGTTGAACCCACGAAGTATTTGAAGTCGGACGGCTCCGTATGGACGAGGAAAACAGGATCGAGCGGTGGGGGTGGCGACGCAACAATCGTCAACGGCGCGGGTAAGACAGTGCCGCTGCAAGGAAACGTCTTAACCTTTTACGACGCGGCAGCGGGCGACTACTCCATCGAGATACCGGAGGCCAACCCCGACACGGGCGATTTTGAACTCGGTCTCGCACTCGCAGGGGAGCAATACCCCGACTTTCTTGCAATAGGCGGTCAAATAACGCTGCCGGACGGAGAGGAGGGCGCACCGTACACGGAGAAATTCGGAGACACGCAGAATCAGACGCGGATACGCTCCAACAAAACGCCGACAGTTTGGAGAGCCGACCTTTCAGAGCATTTTGTGGCAATGACCGACAAGGAGGGGCTTGTTATTCCGACTCCACCGCTGAACGGGACGGTTAGGCTCGAAGCTGTTGACGGAGTGCTAAGTTGGGTTGAGGTGAGCTGATGGCACAACTTGCTTATTATGGCGACCGCATATCGCCGAATATGGTTAAGACTCCCGAGGGATTTCTCATTTGCAAGAACGTACCGATTGGGCGCACAGGCACTATGGAATATCTGCGGGGCGAAATCGGGTTAGAGGATTCCCCGAACGAAGTCGTCACGGTCATTCGTGGCGACAATATTTTTGACCTCGCCGTTCTTGCTTCGTTTGAGGGGAAACCCACAACAAACGAACACCCACCGAAAGATGTTGAGCCGCTGAACTATGCCACATATGCGGTCGGACACGTTCAGAATGTGCGGCGCGGCGCGGATAAGGACAGCGACAAAATTGTTGCGGATCTGTTCTTTACGGATCCCCGCGCCATCTCCGACATTGAGGAGGGAAAACGCGAGGTGTCCTCGGGGTACACGGCGCAGTACACACTGAACGAGGACGGCACATTTTCACAGATTGAGATACGCGGTAACCACGTCGCGCTCGTTGATAACGGACGCGCGGGTAAAAGTGTTTCAATAAAAGACGAACTACCAACAAAAATCGAAAGGAGAACACGAAAAATGAGTAAACCCACGAAGACAAGCGGGTTCTTGAACATTTTTGCGAAAAGCGTCCGCGATGCAAAGCCGGACGAAATCGACGAGCTTGTTCAAGACGCTGCCGAAACGGTCGAGAAACTCACCGCAGAGGAAACAGCACCCGCGCCCGCCGCAAAAGAGGAAGTCAAGGACTGCGACCCCGCCAAGGGCGGCGCACTTGATGCTCTCCTCGGAGCAATCACCGCGTTGACAGCAAAGATTGACGCGCTGTCGGCGGCAAAAACGCCCGACGAACTGCCCGCTGCCGTTGAGGAAGCGGCGGCCGAGCAGAAAGAGGACGCTATCGACAAGTTGCTCGGTGAACTCGAAACGGGCGACGACGGCGAAAGCCCGACCGAGCAAGAGGAAGCCGTCACCGTGTCGGCAAGCGCACTCGATGATGACGAGGTCTCGGAGATTACCGCAGACGCGGCGATTCGCATAATCAAAAATGCGCGTCCGGCGATCGCGGCAATCGCAGACCCGAAAGAGCGCAAGCGCGTGACGGACGCACTCTCTGCGTCAATCAGAAAGTCGCTCAATTCGTCGTATGCGGGTGTCCTTGAAACCACGCACAGCACGGCGAAAAAGAACGTGCGCGATTCCGGTGAGATGTCCGAATCGGCAATCATTGAAGCGCAACAGGCGGCTTATGACAAGCATAATCCGCACAAGAAAAAGGAGGAGAAATAATATGCCCGGAAAAGTCATCGGTCTCGTAATGAATAACGGTTTCGCCGGAAGCTACGCGCGGCAGCCGGATATGATTATTCAGAGCCGCCCCAATACGGGGACAACAAAAATCAAGTTCGGCACCGCGCTCCTCGCTGACGGAGCCACAGGCGGCGTGAAAAGTGCCGACGCGACGCTGACAGCCGCCCTGTTCGAGGGAATTGCGTCGTTTGAAGTGACCTCTGCGACCGACTATCTCGACCAAAACGGCGGCGGCGAGTACGCGCCGAACGAAGCCGTGTCGGTTTTTCAGCGCGGAAGCATTAACGTGCTTAATCCGCTTCTCGATGCCGTACCGAACGGCAAGGTCTATGTCCGCATCACCGATAACACACCGAAAAAGATCGGTGATTTTGAAGCGACAGCGGACGGCGCAAACAACGTCTTGATTCCCAACGCGCAGTGGGGCGGCAAACCCGATGCCAATGGTGTCGCGGAGCTTGTGCTGCTCACCCGCGCGAACGCATAAGGAGGATATTGAAATGAAAAATGTTGGTACATACGACGCGGGAGTTGCCGGGCAGAAAGGCCGCCCTATCAGTATGCGTGATTCGGCAATCCGCTCGGGACAGGCTTTTCTGACGAGCGAACTCGCAAAACGCGACACGCTTATTCGTGAGCCGCTCAACAGCACAACCTATCAGCGTGACATCGACATCAAGGTCGGCGGCGGTTGGGCGAAAAACATCAACGCTATGAACATCGACTTTGGCGTTACGGGCGGCTCCAACGACGGCGTTATCTCTGCGGGCGGCGCGAACGGGATCCCCGTCGTACAAGCGAACCTTGAAGACGACATCTACAAGGCGCATATATTCAACATCGCGCTCCGCGTGGGTTGGATTGATGCACAGCGCGAGAACTTCGCGGGGCGTTCGCTTGAGGACTTGCTCACGGACGGCATTCGTATCGCTTACGATAAGCATATGGACGCCAACGTGTACGTCGGGTTCGCCCGCTACGGCACGTCCGGCTTGCTCAACAATCCGTTTGTAACCGCGCAAAATGCCGCGACGGGCGACAGCGGTAGCACTCAATTCGAGGGCAAGACCGCTGACGAGATACTCGCGGACATCAACAGCGCGATTGTGGCTGCGTGGGCGGCATCTGCATATGACCGCTCCGCGATTCCAAACCACGCGCTTATGCCTTATGAGCAGTATAGCTATATCGCAACTCAGAAAGTTTCCCCGCTTGCCGAGAAAACGATTCTGACTTTCCTTGAGGAGAACAACATCGCACGGAAAAACGGTTCAGACCTGTTCATCGGCGCGACTGCGTACTGCAAAGGAACCGGCGCGGCGAACACCGACCGCCTTGTCGTGTATCGGAACGACCGCAAGTTCCTCGGCCTTGATGAACTCGTGCCGCTTATGCGCTCGATGACGTCTCCGAACACGGACGCGTTCGCGTATGATACCATCTACGCGGCGAACATCTCCGAGGTTGAGGTGTTCTATACGCAGCCCATCGCTTACCGCGACGGGATTTAGGAGGGCAATATGTCTAATCAAAAAAAGGCGGCGACCGCTCCTGCGGTCGCCGTTTCTGCCGGAAACGGTAATCTGTTCATTACGAGCAGACAGAACATTGTGATTGTTGCCGACGACGGAAAAACGAAGTTTGAAATCCCCAACGGGTATATCGGCTCCGTTCCGAAGTGGGTGCAGAGCCACTGGTATTTCAAGGCGCACTGCACGGCGGGCAACATCACCTCAATCGTGTCAACGAAAGACGATGACCTCGAAGCCGCCGAACTCAAAGCGGCAGCCGAAAAGGAAGCGGCCGAAAAAGTCGCCGAACTCAAACGCAAGGTTGACGAGGCTGTCGAAGCTGCCCGCATCGCCGCAGAGCAAGAAGCCGCCGAAAAAGGGTTTGATGTTGCCCAGACCGCCGAACTCAAAGCGGCAGCCGAAAAGGAAGCGGAACAAACTGTTCTCGCGGCAAATGCCGAGTAAAGAATAAGGGGTAGTGCGTTATGAGCGGAATCAGCCTTTCACAGTTTCTCGGGTTACGGGCTAACGCGTCAAATCTCGTTAGCCCGAACACGACAGAATATACCGCCGAAATGTTCTCGGAGGCGTTTCCACAGTTCACGAAAAAGGTGGAAGTGCTGCCGCCGACAGACCCGCCGACGTACACAAGCGAGAGCCTAATCCCTCAGATGATGCTCGACTCGTTCATTTCGATGGCGAATGCCGCAATTCAAGAGAATAGGTGGTTTGAAAAATGGAGTTACGCAATGGGGCTTTTCGTTGCCCATTACGCAACGCTCTATTTGCGAACCTATGCCGAAAACTCACCGAACGCGGCGGCGGCAGCGAACACGGGATCCGTTCTCGGCGTGGTCGCCTCGGCTTCGCTCGGCGACGCTTCCGTGTCATATGACACAAAAGCGGTGACGGCGGCAACGGAGTTATGGGGTGCTTGGAACGGTACAACATACGGGCAACTACTCGTTACCGAAGCGCGTCTTGTCGCTATGGGCGGCACCTATGTAATTTGAGGTGATGAGTATGCTTGAAAGCCCCAAAAACCTTTGGTATACCGACTTGATGTCGATTTACCGAAACACGCCGTACAAGGAGGGTAACCTCACAAAACAAAGGCGTGACGAGATACAAACAGCGATACCGTGCAGGGTGTATCAGAAATCGGCGAGTCAGCTCAAAATGACGGTGACTGCCGCCGAGTACAACCCCTCAACGATGCTTGCGTGTGACAATGGCGTTGACATTATTCCGGGCGACGAACTGCACATAACGCGCGGAGGTGCGCTCGGTAAAACTTCGACCGAGGTCTACTATGCGGGACAGCCCGATAACTACTTTGAGCCGTTTGGCGGCGTTCTCCCCGGAATGGCGCATCAGCAGGTTCCGATAAGCTCCACGCAGCGGGCAAAATGAGGTGACAATATGGCGTTTGGTGACGAAATAAGGGCAAGAATGAGCGTCTTGCGGCAACGCGGGGTTCGTATACCCGAGGTCATCGAAAAGGTTCACACGGCGGCGACAATGAGGGCGATTGAAACCGCAATCGAGTACACACCGCCCGATGAAAAAGTTTCCGAGGGGACGAACACGACGACGGGCGAAATGCAATCACATTGGGCGCAAGACAGCGACGCCGTGCCGCGAAAAACGGGCGCGGAGTACACGACGGTTCTCGCAAACAGCGTCGATTACGCGTCTTATGTGAACGACGGCCACAGAATGGACAAACACTTTGTACCGGGGTTGGTGCTTAATCCGTACAGCGGTTTGCTTGAAAAGGTAGACCCCGATATGGGCGGCATTATGGTCGGAACAAAGACGAAGTACGTCCCGGGCGTTCACGCTAAGGAATATGCCACGCTCGTTTGGGAAAACGAGGTCGAGCGAACCTTGGATATAGAGATTAAGGCGGTGATGGGCGATTGATAAGATTGAAGTGACCGCGCAACTTGTGAAGTCTGCTCTCGCGGATTTTATTGTGTCGCGGTTCCCAAACCGCACCGTGTTCAACAACCCCAATCAGCAGGGAGAGGATACCCCTTGTTGGCATATCAACTCGATACCTCTTTCGGGCATTAAAAAAGGGGTTGGAAACCGGTATATGCGAACGCTGAACTTTGACCTCGTGTATCTCGAGGACTTTGACCTCGTCGATCTTTACGACCGCTATCAAGCGGCTGCCGAAGTCCTCGACGACGGTTTAGAGTTGTTCAAGTTCCCGTATACCACAGAAAACGCAATCACAGGCGAGACGGTGGAAAACTTCGCGTTCATAAGGACATACGACCGTGATTGGAGTATCGACTTGGGCGCATTACATTACAAGTTCCGCGTTGAATTGGAAGTGTCGCGGGAGTTGCCGCCGATCCCGAAAATGCTCGAAATACAGAGCTTAACCGAAACGATCAAGGAGGAAGCAACAGATGGCGCACAGTAAAAGCGAAGACGCGAGAAAGCAAACGCCGGCCGCGAAGTCGGCTTTTTCTTTTCCCACGTCAAAACTCATTACGAGTAAGCGGTTTTCCAACTATCAGCAAGACTTCTTGAGGGCGTTGCTGACTGCGCCCTCCTATACCGTTGAAGAAGCGGAAAAGATTGTCAAAAACTATTTTGAGAAAGGCAGGTAATGCACAATGGCAGGAGGAACGTGGGAAACTCAAAACAAACTTCAACCCGGCGTGTACATCAATTTCCGGTCAAAGCCGTCGAGCCTCGTGTCGATTGGTGAGCGCGGAATCGTTGCCGGCCCCAAGGCGTTAAGTTGGGGCGTTCCCGGTGGAATCACCGTTATCGAATCAACAAAAGACGTGTTCGACAAACTCGGATACGACATTACGAGCGACGAGATGCTGTTTTTGCGCCAAGCATTCAGAGGAACGAATAAAACGCCGGGCGCGTCAAAGGTTCTCGTCTACCGCTTGCCGACCTCGGGCGGCACGGCGGCGACCGCAACGATAGGGTCGCTCACGGTAACGGCGAAATACATAGGCGGGCGCGGAAATGACATCTCGATAATCATCGCTCCCGACCTCGACTCGCAAATTAGCATCTCTGATGGCGACGATACGACATACGCGTACACCGTGTTTTTCGTTGAAACGGTCGTTGACGGCTTGATTCAAGATACGCAGGTCGTGGGCAGCTTCACGGATAACGAAACTTACCAAATCGGCACAATCGGGGATCTCGTGAACAATAACTGGGTTGCTTTTTCGGGAAGTGCCGGAAGTGCGCTCACGCCGACTGCGGGAACAACGCTCACGGGCGGCGCAGATGGCGATGCCGTCGCAAGCGGGATTTCACAAGCCCTCGATGCAATCGAGCCTTATCGCTTCGACAATTTTGTCTATGACGGAACCGACCAAGTCGCAAAGACGAGCGTCGCCAACTTCGTCAAGCGGCTCAGTTACGGCGAGGGGCGTTATTGCCAAGCGACGGTCGCAAACTATGTCGCGGCAGACCACGACACGCTCATAAGCGTTAAAAACGGCTTTACGCTCAACACGGGAGAAACGCTCACGCCCGAGGACGCGACGTGGTGGGTCGGCGGCGTGGAAGCGGGCGCAGCGGTCAACAAGTCGCTCACGAACAAGATTCACCCCGATGCCGTCGCCGCTGTGCCGTTGTACAAGGGTACGCAACTCGACGACGCTATCCGCGAGGGTTCGCTCACTTTCTTCATTGAGTTTGACGCGGTGAAAGTCTTGACCGACATTAACTCCTACACGTCGTTCTCGCCGGACAAGGGCAAGGAGTTTTCAAAAAACCGCGTGATTCGCGTGCTGTACACAATCGCAAATGACGTGTACCGCATTTTCGCGCAGAATTACAACGGCGAGGTCAATAATGACGACGACGGACGCAACCTCTACAAAGCGGAGTGCATCGCCGAGATAATGACGCTTCAAGGAATGTCGCCGCCCGCGATTAAGGACTTCGCGGCGGAGGACATTGAGGTGCTGCCGGGCAACGATGTTGACGCAATTCTTATCAACGTGGCGATTCAGCCCGTGGACTCCGTCGAAAAGGTCTATATGACCGTTGTGGTCAAAAAGGAGGCGGTATAAATGTTTCTGTTAGAACGTGATGCCGTAAACGGCAAAGAGGGGAAAGGCTTTCTCACCATTGACGGTCTTATCCACGAGATGTTCAACATCAAAAAGTTCAATACAAACGCGTCGTTTGAGGAATCGGATTTCAAAGTCGTCGGTACCCGCCTCGTTCAAAAGAAAACGACCGGCGTGAAACTTGACGGTACGATGACGATTTACTACGGAACGCCGTACTTCCTCGATTTGTTGGTGCAGTATCTGAAAACGGGGCGGCTCCCGTACTTCTCGCTGCAAATTACCAACAACGACCCGTCAACGACGGTCGGAACGCAAACGGTAGCTTTCTACAATGTGAAGTTGCAGAAGTTGCCGATTACGCAGCTCGACGCGGATACCGATGCCCTCACAATGGACGTTGGGTTCAGTTTCACGAGTTTCGAGGTTCTCTCGCGGTTCAATGACCCTGCCGAACTCGGCAGCGACTAAAAAAGGAGAAACAATATGAGCAGTTTACAGGCATTCCTCTCTCCGACATATACGGAAAACACAGCGGAGGTTATCGTGTCCGACCGTTTTAAGAACGAGGACGGCACCCCGGCGACTGTGAAAATCCGTAACATTATGCAAGACGAAAACGACGCGCTGATTAAGCAGTCCACAAAGAAGTCAAACGTGGACGGGCAGATTGCCGAAACACTCAACAAAATTGAGTATCAGCGGCGACTCGTCCTCGCGTGTGTTGTTGAGCCTAACCTCGCAAGCGAGGAACTCTGCAAGAACGTCGGCGTTCTCGACCCGCTCCTCACCGCAAGCAAACTTTTCACGCCGGGCGAGTACAAGCTGCTCGTCAACGAGATAATGAAAATCAACAACTTCAAAAGCACGGCAGAACTGGTTGAAGAAGCAAAAAACTAATAGAGGGCAGCGACCCCGATATGCTTCTCGTGCATTATATGTTCGTGAACTTCGGGACGCTGCCCGAGGACGTTCTTCGGTGCAGCCAGCGTAGCAGAATCCTTATGACACAGCTTGCAGTCAAAGAAATTCGGAGCAGACCGCAGAAATAGGTGGTGACAGTATGGCAGATATAGTTGAAAGACTGGTACTCGCGGACGCGTTCAGCGAAACCTTTGAATCCTTTATCAATCTTGGGGTTCAAGCCGCCGAGCAAGCGTCCGCGTCTGCCGATGCAGTCGGATATTGGACGGACGCGATCGGGAACTACGACACGAGCGCACTTCAAGCGATGTACTCTACGCAAGAACTCGTGGATATGGGGTATATGACGGCCGACGCGCTCGAACAATCGTCCGAAGCCGCTTCCGAAGCCGCCGAAACTCTCGACCTTGTAACGCAATCGTCGGAAAATGTCGCAGCCGAGCTTGACGATGTGACGGAAGCGGCTGACGAGGCAGCAGAATCGCTTGACGATATGGGTGACGCAGCCGAGGGCGCGGGCGATGATGTGGAGAAATCCGGCAAACAAGCGGAAAAAGCGGCAGACGGCGGTATGGATAAACTGCTTGGCAAACTTGGCAAACTCGCGGCAGCGTATGTGTCTGTTCGGGCGGTAGCGGGTATGCTAACCGATGGCTTGAAAAATCAGACCTACGAACTGAACTTTCAAGCGCGTTTTGGGGACGAGGCGGGTTCATCGCTGATGCGCTATGTCGAGGATACCTCAAATAACCTCGGGCGGTCACTTAATGATATTGCTGCCGCGACAAACGATTTTACAAAAATCACAACCAACACAGAAAATATCGACAAACTGACAAACCTCGCCGACCGCTTTGCGCGGTTCTCGGATAAAAACGACTTCTCGGCCGTGGCAAGCGGGCTGACAGCGGGACTGCGTAGCGGTTCACTCGGACAAATATCATCGCAAACAGGCATCTCCACGGGCATACTTGCCGAGAGTGGGGTACAAAAAGCCCTTGACACGGGCAATGTGGCGGCATTTACAGCGGCTCTTGAAGCCGCCGCCGAAGCTGCGGGAATGACACAGGACGCTATGGATAAGCTCACAAGCGGCGGTGCCGCGCAGTGGGAGCGGTTCACAAACAACATACACAATGGCGTTCAACTCGCGGGGCGGGCATTTATTAACGGATTCGGCTCCGCGTTCGAGAAAATGAACGAATGGTTTAATAGCGATAAGGGACAAAAGTTTTTCGCTGCGCTTGAGGGGGCGATGAACGTCGCCGGGCAAGCGGCAGCGGTTCTCGTTGACGGACTGATATGGGTGGGAAACTTCATTGCGGACAACCTCACGACGATTGTGATGGCGGCGAGTATTGCCCTTGCGATATTCGCGGGGTATATGCTTATTTCGGCGGCCTCTTCGCTGATTGCGGCGTGGCCGGTGCTGCTAATCGTCGCGGCTGTCGTTGCTCTCACGCTTGCGCTAAACGCCGCAGGGGTGACGTGCGCGGACGTGTTCGGATTCATCGGCGGTCTTGCCGGAGGCTTGTACGCATTTGTATATAACCTCATAGCGGATATTTGGAACTTCATAGCGACATTTGCGGAGTTCTTTGCAAATGTGTTTAATGACCCGATAGGCTCTATCATACGGCTGTTCGCGGGGTTGGCAGATTCGGTTCTTGGGGTAATTCAGACGATAGCGTCAGCACTTGACCTCGTGTTCGGTTCGAATATGGCGGGTGCAGTTCAAGGTTGGCGCGACGGTATCTCCGAGTGGGTAGACAACAACCTCGCGGAACAGCAAATAACACTCCCGCGTATGGAAAGAATGGACTTGGCAGACACCGTTGACACTTGGGCGGCAGCGGGGGCGGCTCTTGGCGAAAAGGTTGATGCTTTTGACCCGAGCAGCCTTATGCCCGACGTGGGCGGGCTGCCGTCAATCGGAGCGGGGAACGACTTAATCGATGTCGGAACCGTGAACAAAGTCAAGTCAAGCGACGTTCACCTCGCGGACGAGGACATAAAACTGCTTGTTGACCTCGCGGAGCGAAAGTATGTGAACCAAATCAACATCACGCAGCTCACGCCCGACGTAAAACTCGAAGTCAACAATAACAACGGCGAGAAGCTCGACGAGAACAAAATAGCGGGGGCGTTGCAGAAAATTCTCGAGGAACAACTGGCGATGCACTCCGACGGTGTCTACGCGACATAATGGAGGTGTTGAACCGTGGCGACGCAATACGGCTTATATTTAAGTAAAAACGGCACCACGGTTCGGTTACCTGTAAACCCCGCAGAGTACATAATCGGGTACCAAGGAGATAACGAGCATTCAAATGTCCTTGCTCTCGGTGAAATCGTTATACCGAGAGAGCCGAAACTCGCCGTAATATCGTTTGAGTCATTTTTCCCCGGCAAACAAGCGGATCCGTATGTTCAAACGGCGGGCGGCTTTCAAGAACCCGAATTCTACATAACGCTCATTAAGGGGTATATGGCAGATAAGGAGCCAGTCCGTTTCATCGCAAATCGCTATTATGAGGACGGCAGCGCGATATTCGACACGAATATTGAGATAATTGTAGAGGATTTTCAAGTCACGGAAAAGGGCGGCGAAACGGGGGACTTCTACTACTCAATCACGCTGTCGGAATACAGACCCTACGAAGCAAAAAAAGTTGAGTTGCAAATGCCGACTGCGTCAAGTGCGCCGAAAGTGGCAGCGGCTCCGGTCGCCGCACCGCAGCCCGTAGCCGCTGTGTCTGCTCCGCCCGCGCCCGCGCCGAAAACAAC
The DNA here is from genome assembly GCA_031261745.1 of Oscillospiraceae bacterium. Taxonomy (GTDB): domain Bacteria; phylum Bacillota; class Clostridia; order Oscillospirales; family Oscillospiraceae; genus JAIRRO01. Next base: position 19,661 of record JAISJC010000083.1, on the reverse strand, counting down.
GCAGACAACGGTTAAGGCGGTCGCCACTCCGCAGAGAGAAGTTGCGCCCCATACTTTAATCGTTGACAAAGTTGTTGAGGTATCGGGGTATCTTTACGCGGGAGCAGCCGCAACCGCAAATAAAACGGGTTACGGTGAGCAGAGTGGCGCGATAATGAAAATAAGCCGAATAGCGTCAATACAGAATGCGGTTTACCCATACCACGTTACCAATACGACCGCTTCGGGGTGGGTTAAAGAATCGCAGATAAAGATCTCCGGGGGGGGCGGTAGGAGATGACTTACGCGCTTCTTATCCAAAACCGCGCGGGCGTTACCGTCGATTACGCAGAAGTAACCGATTCCGTGGAGTTCACAACAAACCGCACAGGGTCGCCCGGCAAACTATCGTTCACAATTCACAAACCGAAAGAGGTGTACGGCGGCTTTAACGAGGGCGACCCCGTCAGATTCTCGGTCGATGGTACCAATATCTTTTTCGGTTTTATATTCCGCAAGGAAAAAGACCGGTGGGGGCATATCGCAATAACGTGCTACGATCAGTTACGCTATTTGAAGTCGAACGAATCGTATTGCTTCGTCGGCTTGACGGCGGGCGAGATTATCAAAAAGATTGCGGGCGATTTCCAACTTAATGTCGGGAGTATTGATGACACGGGATTTGCGATTCCGTATTTTGTTAAGGAGGACAAGAGTTGCCTTGACATTATCAGCGAAGCCGTTCAGTTGACAACAATGAACACGGGTAAAATATTCGTGTTCTATGACGACGCGGGAAAACTCGCGCTCAAGGAATCGAAAAACCTGTTAATCGACAGCGTGCTTGGCGACAAAAGCCTCGTGACGGACTATACCTACACGACGGATATTGACAAGGAAACGTATAGCAAAATCAAACTTGTGCGCCCGAACAAGGAAACGGGGAAAGCTGATGTTTATATTGTCGAGGATTCTGCCGCCATAAAGAAGTGGGGGATTTTGCAACTCTACGAAACCGTTGACGAGAATATGAACGCCGCGCAGATTACGGAACAGGCAAAGACGATGCTGTCCTACTACAACCGCACGCTGCGGACATTATCATTACCGGGGTGCCTCGGAGTTGTAGGGCTGCGGGCAGGGGCAATGGTAGCAATGAATATCCCCAACCTCGGGGACATCAGCTTGACGAGTTTTGTGCTGCTCGAAAAGGTGAACCACAAGTTCAAAAATGATATGCACACGATGGATATAGAGATCCGAATAACGTCGCCGAAGTAGGAGGAAGTATGGAACTGATTGACACCTTAATGAAAATCAGCGAAAAAAACCTCGGAAACGCGGGGCTAACCGATTTGACGATTGGAACCGTAACGAGTACGGATCCGCTTGAAATAACGCTCGTCGGGACAATGCTCGTATTGCCGAGAGCTGTGTTGCTGCTGACAGAGAGCGTGGTGGAAAAGAAGCTGACGGTTGACCCGCATACGCACGATATAAACGTCTTGGGGCATAACCACACGACGGGCGGCCTTGGGCATTCCCACACCGCGCCGGGCGGCGTGACAAGCACGGACTTAACATCCGAATACCCGTCAAGCACCGACTTGGACGAAACATACACGACGCTTGAAACGACTGTCGAAATGCAAGTGACCGAAAACGGCGGCGACTTGCCAACGGAAACGGGGACAGTAACGCTTAATCGCGCTCTCGCTGTTGGCGACAAGGTAATAATGCTGCGCGTAATGGGCGGCCAACAATTTTTAGTGCTGTCGCGCGTATTTTGAGGTGATATAAATGGCTACACTTCCCGCCCCGATTGAGGGCGTTGGCGTTGATACGCTCGTGGACTTTGAGGACTATCCCACATTCACGTTTTATATCGACCCCATAACAAATACTGTTCGAGGAATGACCGACGGACACCAAGCGATGGTTCAAGCCGTGGAGATTGCACTCTCAGTTGAGAGGTATATGTTCCAAATATACACGCCCAATTCGGGAGTTGAGCTTCGCGGGCTGATTGGCGAGGATTACGGGTTCATCACGAGCGAGTTGAAACGCAGAATTAAAGAGGCGTTCATACCCGACAACCGCGTCACCTCGGTGGACGACTTCGTATTTACGCCGCTTGAGAACGGCGCAATCACAGCGACCTTTGTTGTTCACACGGTTTACGGCGATATTAACTCTGAAATGGGGGTGACATTGTGATTGATTTTTCGATAAAGACAAAGGAGTACATCCAAAGTGAGCAGCTTCGCCGTGTTCGGAACGACATAGATAAACGAGATACATCAATTATACAGACGGCACTTGGCCCCGAGTCGTGGGAGATTGAGGGCATATATCTCGACCTGCAAGAAATTCAAAAAAACGGTATAGCGCGGTACGCGCGAGGCGAGTTTCTTGACTACAAAGCCGAGGAACGCGCGGTATTCCGTAATGACGCGATTGCGGCTATCCGTGAGGGCGTATTCGACAAAGAGGTTGCGATCGGCGCGAGATTTTCTACAATCGACGGCGACAACTCCGTAATCTTTGCGGTTACAGAATCGCTTGGTGCTGCCGAAAACGGGTATTATCAATACCGCTTGCAGTGCGAAACGTCGGGGATCGTCGGGAATGCTTATTATGGGAGCCTCCTGCAAGTCGCGTCCTCGTCGTTTGTGCAGGGGCTTACATACGCGCAACTCACCGACATCATAATTCCCGGGGTTGATACGGAATCGGACGAGAGCCTTTACACGCGGTATCTGCTGTCACTTCAAGAGCAACCGTTTGGGGGGAACATTGCGAGTTATCAACAATTTATTTCGTCGCAGCCGGAATGCGGAGCCGTTCAAGTTTACCCGACGTGGGACGGCGGCGGTACCGTAAAATGTTCTTTCCTTGACGCGAACTACAACATAGCGACAGCCGAACTTGTGGAGAAAATTCAAGACCTCGTTTGTCCTCCGGCAGAGGCACCGTCAGACGCGGGCTTTGGAATTGCGCCGATCGGCGCGGTGGTTACCGTTACGACGGGCGCGATGCTCGAAATCAACGTGTCGGCGAAAGTCGCGCTTGCGGCGGGGTACGCGCTTGCGGCCGTCCAAGAAGCCGTCAGCGAGGCTATCTCGGCATATCTTTTAGGCATAAGGCGTAATTGGGGGGCAATGCAAATCTCACAGAACACCGCCACATATCCCGTTTCAGTTTTTCTTTCGCGCATCAGCGTAGCGATACTCGGCGTTGACGGGGTAAACAACGTGACGGGCCTGGCAGTGAACGGCGATACAGTGGACATCGAATGCGAGGAAAGCGGAGAAACACAACAGGTTCCGTTTTTGGGGGCGGTGATTTTGAGTGTATAACGATGTAGACCTCTTTAATCTGCTGCCGGAGAAGTTCAAAGAGATTGCTGACTTTAAGGCTCTTATGCTCACGGAGGAAATTGAACTCGCAGAACTTCGCGTGTATATGCGGCGCGTTCAGCTCAACTTCTATATTCAGACGTGCGACGAACCAACACTCGCGGACTTTGAGCGAATGCTCCAAATCGACATAAATCCGGGCGACTCGCTATCGGTCAGACGGTGGCGGGTTCTGTGGCGTTGGAACCGCAGACCGCCATATACAATGGGGATGCTACGGGAAGACCTTAACCTTATGCTCGGCGCGGGCAACTACACAATCGAGCAAAACGTCGGCGAATACTATATCAAGATAACCGCAAAGAACCCCGCGACCGAAGTCTACCAAGAACTTGTGTATATGCTCGTTACGACCATTCCCGCGCACTTGCAGTTTGAAGTCGGCGGCGAGTATATAGAAACCATAGACGGTTACGACTACGAGGCAACAGCATTAGCGGAGTGGGTACAGGAGTATTTCTCCGAGGAAACCCCTTACGAATTTGACGTTTATATATACTCTGCGGGCGTAGCTTCGGAGTTGATAAAGGAGGTATTTCCCCAATGATTGAATCTGTAAATCTCGCGTTGACAGCGAAAGGGCAAGCATTAAAAGCGAAAATCGAAATGGGAGCGGGAACTATTCCGTTGAGCATTACGCGAATCACATCGGGGTCGGGTACGAGCGAAGATCCGTTAAACCTCAATGCCGTTGTTGACGAACAGCAAGAGTTTGTAATAACGGGGAGAACGACGCAAGGCGCACGAACGGGCATATCTGCCGTTCTCACGAACGTCGGACTCGCTGTCGGCTACCCATTGGCGCAGATAGGCTTTTACGCAATAGATCCCGACGAGGGCGAAATCCTTTATAGAATATCGCAATTTGCAGAGCCGAATCAAGTCCCAAGCGCAAACGACCACCCGTGGACGTATCAGCCTACATTTAGCATCGTTACGGGCAATGCGAGTGAGGTTATCGTCAATGTTGACCTCGCGGGGATGGCGACCATACAGGCGGTGTGGAACAGCGTGGAGCTATCAGATAACGATACGCCGGCCGTTGGCGTTAAAACACAGTATTTTGATGTTAAAAGCGTTCCGAACTATCAACCCGCGCAGCCGGATGACCCGACACCGTCGCCGGATCCGGTCGGTGGTATGGTGCAGCTTGACGGCGGCGAAACGGAAAACGGACAGGTGCAGCTTGACGGCGGAGCCGTGGAGCCGCTTGAAGTAGAAATACCATAAGCACGGTATCGGGCGCGAGAGCGTTTAATACAAATAATTATTATTGTAGGAGGAAACAGCAATGGCAGAACCGACATTCGCAAAATTCGGCTATAATAACGCCGGACAATTCCAAGAGGTCAAGACCCGCGCACAGGACGTACTCACGACAACGGGCGTGAGCGCAGAAACGCACATCACCAACGCAGGGATTCACCTTACCACCGACCAGATTGCGGCGATAAACGGCGCGATTCAGTCCGCGCTGTTGGGCGCGGCGAACGGCGTGGCTACCCTCGACGCAAATATGAAGCTGACACTTTCGCAGCTTCCGTCAAGCGTCACGGGTGGTCTTAATTATCAAGACACGTTCAACCCCAACACCGGCGAGGACGCGGAGGGCGTGGGTATTCCCGAACCTGCGGCAGACAACAAGGGCTTCTTTTGGATTGCAAGCGTGGCGGGAGAATTTACACCGCCCGGCGCGGACGCGGCGATCGACTTCGCAATCGGCGACTGGCTTGTGTCGAACGGCGATCATTACGCCGAAGTAGACAACACCACCGTTGATGATGTCGCCCGTGCGGCGGCGGCGACCGCGCAGACGGCAGCGGAGAACGCCCAAACCACGGGAAACAACGCGCAGACAGCCGCCGAAGCGGCGCAGAGCGCGGCAGAGGACGCACAGGAGGCGGCAGAGGATGCGGCGACAGCGGCGGCACTTCTTGACGCGGCGTACTGCACCGACGAGGAGGATATGGCGGGGAAGAATCTCCGCAACGGCGCGTTTGTGCTTATGGCGGTTACCAACACAAGCGTTGACGAGCCGGGCGAATAAGAACGAAAACTTAACGGGGCGGGAACCTCTCGCCCCGTTCGGGTTTAGAAAAGGAGAACAAATATGGGCGTGTTTTCAAATGCTCAAATCGTAGAGATCCGGATTTATGCGGATCCGAGCAACCCTACGTCGAGTTCGTACAGCATCGCGCTGCCTATGACGGTACTCGAAGCGATTACAGACCCCAACACGGGCGAAAATCTCGCGGAAATTCTTGAAGCGTTCGCGTCGCCCGCGACACCGACGCAAAGCGGGCTTATGTCTGCCGAGGACAAGGAGAAACTTGAAAGCGTTGCATTCGGCGCGACGAACTATGTGCATCCCACGGAACACCCCGCCGCGATGATTGTTGAGAGCGACACAAGGCGTTTCATTTCTGCCGATCTGCTTTCGCAGTTGAGCGATCTCATTGCGGACGGCGCGACCGCTGCGGGATACTCCGCGCTCGTTTCCGATGTGGCTTATATCGCATTTCAACTCGAAGTACAAGGAGTCATCAGCGGCGGCACCTACATCACAGTGATTGTCGATACGATTGACTCCGCAACTGCGGTCGTCATAAATGCGGGGCAGTACACAAACGGAAAGGTTTTCATCTAACGGATTTCGTGAATTTATAACAAATTCAAGCGAAAACAAACAAGCGGTGCTATGATGTAACGCATACCGAAAAGGGGCGTGATGTCAAATGAAATCGGGCATACCACAAAAAGTGGCTTGCTCACGCATTGAGGCAAGCTGCATCATCGCAAACCTAATCTCCGAAATTGAGCCGCTATGTGAAAGTCTATGCGACGGTATTGAGGGCGATGCCCTCGTACTTGTCGGAACCCTCCGAGGGGAGAGCGGCGAAAATGCAATAATCAAGTTCACCGATTATGGCTTTGACTATTATGGCGACGAGGACGCGCTTCGGCTCGTCCGTGAAGCGAGGTGTTTATATGGACGCGGGAAAACCGCAATCGACCGTAGAACCGCTCGTTTTACAGAAAAAGACGGAGGTGCTACTTAACAAAGAAGTCTATCCCGCTCTGCAAAAGTTCCCGAAAGCCGAGAAGTTTTCACTCTGTCAAGAAATCAAACAGACGTTTTACCGCATATTGCGGAACACGATGCTTGCAAATGCGACGAGGCGGGGAGAGATTCGGGTTGAGCGGTATCGTGAGGTTGACGGCGATTTGAAATTGCTGTTGATTCTTTTCGGAATTGCAAGGGAGCAGAAGTACATAACCGAGAAAAAGACCTTGCAATTACAAGAGCGGGTCAGCGAACTCGGTCGTATAACAGGCGGATTGTTAAAAGCCGCCGGAAATGTTAATCGATAAGTATGGGGATATTGCTGCTTGTGCGAACCGCGCGATTCGCGGCTACAACTCCGCCCGCTATTGGAACAACAACACGTCGTCGAACGCGAACGCGAACATCGGGTGGCGGCCCTGCCCTGTAAGACTTTGGATTGGTGCGTCTACGGATTCATCAACACGTCCTTGAACTCCCTCGCGGGGGATCTTCAGGGGAGCGATATTCCCTCATTCCGACGGTGCAATACTACGGCAAATCCGCGCGGCATAACACGGAACACGGCACTCCGCGCCGTCGAGAATGTAAACACATTAACAATGGCTTAGTGCCGAGCCGAAAGGACGCCACTATGTCGAAAACCCCTCAATACGATTCGATTTGCGATTATAAGACGCTGAAGTACAGCTACGATAAGGCTCTCACGGGCGACAGGAAATACCGCAAAGAAGCCATCATCTTTGATATGGCTCGGGAGCGGAACCTTGTCGCCCTTTGGCGTGAACTGAAAAACGAAACGTACTGCCCCGGGAGTTATTACATTTTCGAGGTCACGGAGCCGAAACGTCGGCGCGTTTCCGCGCCGCATATACGAGATAAGATTGTGCAGTACGCGGCGCACCTCACGTTGTGGAAAGTGTACGAACCAGTGTTCATCGCGGACTCTTTCGCGTGTATGGAGTTCAGAGGGGCGCACCGCGCCGTGGATAAGGTACAGCATTATATGCGGCTTTGTCAATGGCAGCACGGCGATTGTTGGATCCTCAAAATGGACGCGAGGAAGTTCTTTTACAGCATCGACCGCGAGGTGCTGAAAACGCTGTACCGAAAGAAAATCAAGGATGAGAAGTTTCTGCGGCTGCTCGATATGATAATCGACAGCAGCCCCGAGGGTGACACGGGAATTCCGCTCGGCAACGTCACCTCGCAAGATATGGCGAACATCTATCTGAACGAGGTAGACCAATTCGCCAAGCGGTACCTCGGCGCGAAATACTATGTTCGGTATATGGACGACATCATTGTAATGACACCCGACCGCGAAACCGCAGAAAGGTATCTTGCGGAGATTGAGAAAGTCGTCGTCGAGCGGCTCCATATGGAACTAAACAGCAAAACCCGCATCTTTCCGGTCGCGCAGGGCGTGAACGCATACGGCTTCAAAATCCATACGACGCATAGGCAAGTCCGAACATCGAGCAAACAAGCGATGAAACGGCGCATTAAGGAAATGGATAAGAAGTACAAAAACGGCGAAATTTCGCTCAACCGCGTTATGCTTGGGGTCAACTCTTGGCTCGGACACGCGCGGCACTCTAACTCGTATAACCTCGCAAAGAAACTCTTTGCAAAGTACGATTATATCCAAGTAGACAACCCCAAGTATAAATTCGGTGTAAGACTGGACGCTCATAAATGAGCGTCCTTTTTGCTACCGAGCGAAAGGAGATATTATGGCAAACGGTGACATCATCAAGCTCGGCACGTTTTATTTGAACAACGTCAAACAGGCGTTGCCGACAAACCCGTACAACGGTACTCCGACAGGCGCAAGCGCGGCCGGCAATGTACCCGCGTACAGTTCCGGCAACATCGAAATCCGCGACACAGACGCGTCCGCTGCGTATCAGATTCAGTGGGTCGAGGTCAATATCGACGGAAAGAAACTGCTCGTCGCTGACCGCGCACTTCTCGCAACGGTGTCGTGGGACGCGCTCAACACGCAGAACCTCATATTCGGCAAGGAAATCACCATCAGCGGGCAGAGGTACAAACTGCGCGTTCTCACGGGCGGCACGGGTTTCCGCACAGGAACGGATCAGTATTCGGGTGGCACTCCTACAAACAACGAGTGGGACAGAATCATCACGAACGAAAGCGCGTTCTCCGGCTTGCCGACCCCGACCGCAACAGACCTTGACAGTACGCAAAACGCGACCGACTTTAACGGTACGCATAACACAAAATGGCATTGGTACTATATGTATTCGTGGTGCCAAGAGACATACTCGGGCAACAGTGCGACCCGCGCGTTTCGCGGCTACTCCTCCGCCCGCTTTTGGAACTACGCCACGTCGTCGTACGCGACCGCGAGCATCGGGTGGCGGCCCTGCCTTGAAGTTCTGAACTCTGCCCCTGTGATCTCTGATACGAACCGTGACCTCGGCAGTCTGACAGCGGCACCGTCCGTCCCCTATACCGTCAGCGAAGCTGACGGCGACACGTTTTCAATTTTGGAAGTGGTGGACAGCACGACAATCCGAAGCCTCACGAATCAGTCGGCGGGGTCATTTACCCTCGCAATTCCGTCCGGGACGTGGGCCGCGCTGTCTAACGGTTCGCACACGCTTTCGGTAACGGCAACAGACCCCGAGGGCTTGGCAGCGGTGCGAACATATACATTTACAAAAACGAACACCGCACCGGGCGCACCGACGATAAACTCCCCGACGGCAAACGCGAGAATCCCTGCGTCCGGCTATGTGACGTTCACACCGGCTGCTGACGCGGAGGGGGACACGCAGACGCTCAAATTGCAAATCGCGGCAAATTCGGGGTTCACAACAACGCTCCAAGAGTTCACGTCCGGCTTGCAAAAGTATGAGGGCGGCTCGTGGGTCAACGTGTCGAATGCGGTTGCAGCCGACATTGGCAAACAGTTCCGCATACCGTACAGCGGCGTTGCGCTCAACGGCACGAGGTATATACGCGTGGTAACGTCCGACGCAAACGCCTCCACGAACTCGGCGGCGGTCGCGGTCAAGACGGGAAATGTTCTCGACATTCAGACAAAACCCGAATCGAGAGCCGATATGCCGAGCAACGTCAAAGTTATGCTTGACGCTACGATTGACTCTGCTGCTACGCTTCAAATACTGGTATGCAATAACTGCAACGATTCCTCTCCGGCGTGGGAGGACTGCACAACCGCGTATCAAAACAACACGATGTACGCATTTACGAACACGGCAAAAACGGCGACATCTTGGGGCGTTGCCATTCGCATAATCATAAATGCGAACAACGCTGCCGGGGAGATCTCGGTGTCAGCCATCGGATTGGGGGTATCATAATGAGCAGAACAATCTACACACAGGACGGGGTTCAGACTTCGCTCCTTGAGTCGAAAATCGCTGAACTAAAACGCTCGTGCAACGCCGCTATAACGGCGGGAATCGATGTCGAAACCTCGCAGGGCATTGAGCATTTCTCCCTCAGCACGGAAGACCAGATTAACATTCAGAACCTCGTCTTTCAAATTACGACAGGTGCGCCTGTCGTGCTGTACCACTCGGACGGTGAGATATGCCGCCCGTTTACCGCCGAGGAATTCGGCGCGGTCGCGGCGTCGGCTGTTCGGCACGTCACATTTCACACGACACGCATAAACCATTTCAAGGCGTGGGCAGAGCGCACGGCTGACCCCGACGAGCTGCAACTAATCTCGTACAGTTCCGAGCTGCCCGATGACCTTGCCGCGAGTATAATTGCGCTGCTTGGCGGTGGTGCGGAGTGAAAGCAAGGCATATAATCGCGCTGTGGTTTGTCCTTGGTGCGCTGTATCTCGTAATTGAGAGCATATGGCGCGGGTGGACACACGTCAGTATGCTCGTCGTTGGCGGCATTTGTGGCCTGGCAATCGGCGCGGTGAATCAGATACCCTCGTTCTACGAAACAAAGATGATATGGCAGTCCATAACTGTGGCTGCCATTATTCTTTGCGTAGAGTTCGGCTCCGGCTGCGTCATCAACCTGTGGTGGGGTTGGGGTATATGGGATTACTCCGGCGTTTGGGGTAACATAATGGGTCAAATCTGCTTGCCGTTTGCTGCGCTGTGGGTGCTGATAACCCCTTTTGCTATATGGGCGGAGGACACGGCGAGGTGGAGCATTTACGATTGGTACACGCGGCGGCAGCTCGACCCGGGCAAGCCGCCGAAGTACGCGCCGTACAGTTTGCGGAGCGTGTACAAAGAACTTTTCACGGGAAGGTGATGTGATGACTTTTCTTAACCACAGGCGATGGCGGTATCTGATTTTAATACCCGTAATCGCAATGATCGTCAACGCGGGCGTTCACCGTTGGAACGTCGGAGCGGTGACTGATGCGTTGCTTGAGGAGAAGTTCCTCGAAAGCAAAAAGCACCTTGACTTTCTGTGCAATCACGTTGACAACGAAGTTGAGATAGACCTCGACTGGGGAATGTATCATTACGGAGATATTCTCAAACTCGATATGGAGTGGTTGGACGGTCAATATATGACATATGCCGCTCTGTTCAACGAGGAATTGGAGCTGCTGTCCGAAAGGTCGGAGAGCGTCGAGGCGCAACCTTTCGAGCCGTTTCTCGACAAAGAACACGGCGCAGAGTTCACCGCGCTTGTACGCGCAGCGGCAAACCGCGAAGGACGCGATACAGTCGAGAACGGAGAGTACATAATGCGCTTTGCTCCCGATGGTGCAGAACCGCGAGATATGTATATTTACTTTCGATGGGTGCCAACAGACTCTAACCTCAACAGCCGTTTTCTTGTGATCGTCGCGGTGTCCGAGTATAGCGTCATATCCGAGATAAACGAACGAATGTCCTTCGTCGGCTTAGTAAACATCGCGCTCTCGTACCTCGGCGAGTTTGCCGTAATCTTATTCGTGATGTCACTGGGTCACATTTACGAACAGCGAAGCGGCAAGAGCAAGTACCGGGAGCGGGGTGAGCTGTTTTGACGCTTGAACACATTTGGGAAGCGATAATCGCTGTCCTTGTGGCGACGGTCGGCGGCATTGTTCGGCTGCTGAACGTCAAAAACCTAAAAGCATTGAAAATGATCCGTGTCGTCGCCGCGATGCTCACGGCAGCATTTACGGGCGGGATTATCTTTCTGATTTCGCAGCCGCTTCACATCGACCCTTATTGGGCGTGTGCTTTGTCCGGCTTGGCGGGGTGGGGAGGAACAAGAGCGTTGACTGCGCTCACGACAGTTGCCATTAAAGCGACCGGCGTAGACATCAAAGGGGAGGACAAGAAAGATGAATAAGCAGCCTGTATCATACTTCCAAACGGATAATGCGTGGCGCGGTGCGGATTATTCCGCAAAGGGTGAAAAGACGACAATCGGGGCGGCGGGTTGCGGCCCGACATCGGCGGCAATGCTGATCGCTACTCTCGCGCAAAAAACGGTAACGCCATTAGAAACGGTCGCGTGGAGCCTCGCACACGGCTACAAGGCCGTCGCGCAGGGAACATATTATACATATTTTGTACCGCAATTCAGCGCGTATGGAATCGTCTGCAAGCGGCTAAACGCCGCGAACATTTATGGGCATCCGAACGACGCGCTGCACGAAACGGCAAAAGACCTTGTTAAACAGGGCTATTACCTCATCGCGTGTATGGGCGTGGGGAACTGGACTACGGGCGGTCACTACATCGTCGTGTGGGATTGGGATGACAAGGTGCGTATCAACGACCCGGCGAGTACGCTTGACCGGCGTGTGAATGGCGACCCCGCGCTGTTCAAGGCGCAGGTTAAATACTATTGGGCGATAGATGCTCGTGAGTACAATAAGGAGGACAAAATGACACAGGACGAATTCAACAAGATGTTTGAAGCGGCTCTCGCGGCCCACAACGCCGAGATAGCGAAAAAGCCCGCTCACGACTGGGCAAAGGACATTTGGGAACGCGTATGCGCCTACGATGTTGCAAACGGTCAAAAGCTGTTTGACGGTACCAACCCACAGGGCGATGCGAGTCGTGAGCAACTCGCCGCGTTGTTCGAGCGATTGGGGCTGCTGAAATGAGCGACGATAAAGTCCCAATCGAGCAAGTGTTACGCGATATGTGTAGCGACGGGTATGTTGCGTCAGCGGCACGAGATTACTATATCGCGCATTATGCAAATAGCGAAGAGGCAACGCGAATGAAACGAGAGGACAAAATTCAACTTGTCGGAGCTATTGTGTTCGTGTCGTGCGTTGTCATTGCGCTAATCGCAATGCCGCTCATCCGTTTATTAAAGGGGTAATGACCCCAAAATTGATATAGGAGGAAAAAACAATGTCAAACGGTCAAATTCTTTTTTTGATTCTCGGAATCATCGCGGTGGTGATAATCGCACTTGCGGTTGTCTTGCCGGAACTCAAAAAGCGCGGGGTCAACCTCGACGCAATCCTCACGCAGACGCAAAAGGCGGTCGAAACCGCAACCACGGCAATGACGCTTATCAAGCCGTTTGTTGCTGACGTAAAGGGCGTGGACGTGGTGGATAAGATTCTAACCACGGCGGCGGCAGGTGTTGGAAACGCAGAGCAATTATATAAAATAGGCGAACTCAAAGGCGACGAGCGAAATAAGGCGGCGAAACAATATGTTTATGATTCATTGAAACTCACGGGAGTCGAGGTCACATCTGATATTGAAAGACTTGTAACCGGCGCAGTTGAAGCGAGTGTGAACGCGCTCGGACACGCGCCCGCGCCGGAGCCGACAAGTACAGCGGAGATTGGAGCCGCCCCTGCAACTATATAACATACCTAACGCCCTCGCTTGGATAATCTCCGAGCGAGGGCGTTTTTGCTTATGTGATAGCTCAATAAAATATCAGAAATTACTATTGACAATCCCTCGTAACTCGTATATAATACGAGTGAACCCAAAAGGAGTATTACAATATGCTAATGGACAGATTGTTTCTGCACACGGAGGTTTTTAACAGGACGTGGGTGGGAATGGAGTGCAACGACGATGATTTGAGCGAATTGCAGAAAGCAATATGCGTAGACCCGCAAAAACCTCGTGTTATACAAGGGACAGGCGGGGTGAGGAAAATTCGCGTTGCGCTGCCGGGGCGCGGCAAGAGCGGCGGGGCGCGAGTGATGTATGCAGATTTCCCGTCAAAAGGAATGACGGCGTTGCTTTATGCTTATCCTAAGAGCGAAAAGGAGAACATCACCGCCGAGGAAAAGAAAATCCTAAAAGCGATGGTGGAGCAAATTAACAAGAACTGGGGGAATCAAAAATGAGCAAGATAGGTCAAGAGCTTATCAAAGCAATGCAGGAAGTCGTGGATTACTCGGAGGGCAAGGTTGAACTGCGGACATCGCGGCTCCGTGTCGTTCCGGTTTGCGCGACATACAGCGCGGAGGAAATCAAGAACGTGCGGAGCAACCTCGGTATGACGCAGGGCGTGTTTGCTGACGTAATCGGCGTGTCGAGAAAGACGGTTGAATCGTGGGAAGCGGGTAGATACCAACCGGACGGCGCGGCGCGACGGCTCATATCGGTATTGCAGAAAGACCCCAACTTCCCGGAGCGGTATGACATCGTGAACAGGGCATAATTTCGCGCAAAGTTTGAAATATTGTTTAATATAGCCCTCTCGGATTGACTTTCGAGAGGGCGTTTTAGTGTTTGTCCCACTTGACAACGGGTATATACTTACGTTAGCACTTCGCCGGGAGAACCCGCGCGTGGCGCATTATTTTTTGTAAATTCGCACCTTTCAAATTTATCTAACCAAACTCGTGATTATCTCACAATCTGCCGACAAGAAACTCGGTTTGTGTTAGATTATTTGCAAAGGAGCATACCATATGGGGATACGGATATTGTTGTCTACACGCCTCGGCGAAAGGAAGTGGACAAAAGCTGACCTCTCACGCGCCACGGGGATCCGCCCGTCAACAATCGGAGATCTATATAACGAGTTTTCCGACAGAATAAACCTTGAATACCTCGACTTGATATGTGAGGCATTGGACTGCGCGATCGGCGATGTACTCGTGTACGAACCGAGTCCGGTATTGAGAACAAAGACAAAGAACGGGAACCCAAGAACACCCGGCGAAAAGAACGCCTAAGTAAAAAAGCGATTGTGAGGCAGAACAGCTCCCGAAAGGGGGCTGTTCTGTTTTCGTGCTATATTATATACCTCTAAAACGCGTAGTCATCATCGCGGCAGGAATCGTATATTTTTTTCGTATGTATGCTGACCGCTTCGCGAATGGGAGCGTTATCCGGCGCGGGGCCGGGCATTACCTTGTCAGTCATTGACTTGTTCCTCCTTTAAGGATTATTACATTGTAGTTTATGCACTCACACGATGAGGTGTGCATAGCTACTTTTGTCTTGCGCTTATCTCCATTATATGATATAATGCGGGTTATGGTTATTTTAGGAATCGACCCCGGTATCGCCACAGTCGGCTTCGGCGTGATCGAAGCCGAGGGCGCGAATATGCGTTATATCCGCCACGGCGTGATCACGACGGCGGCGGGGCTTCGCCTCGCGCTGAGGCTCTCGCAGATATATTATGACGTTTTGGAGCTTTTGGACACCTTCAAGCCGGACCAAATCTCTGTTGAAGAACTGTTCTTCAACACGAACGTCACGACGGGCATCTCCGTCGCGCACGGCCGCGCCGCCGCGATTCTCGCGGGGGAGGAACGCAAGATACCGATGTATGAATACACGCCGCTGCAAGTCAAATCCGCCGTCGTCGGTTACGGGCGCGCGGAGAAACGACAGGTTCAGCTTATGGTTCAGCGTCTGCTGAAACTCGAAAGCGTGCCGAAGCCGGACGACGCGGCGGACGCACTCGCAATTGCAATCACTCACGCAAGAAACGCGGCATCACTGATGAGAGGAATCGGAGGAGCGGAATGTTCTACTATTTAGACGGCGTTGTCACGGTACTGGAACCGAACCTCGCGGTCATTGACTGCGGCGGCGTCGGTTACGCGTGCTTCACGACGCTCGCGACGATTTCACGTCTGGAAATCGGCAAAAAGGCGAAGCTGTTCACGTACTGCAACATTAAAGAGGACGCGTTTGACATCTACGGATTCGCGCAGACGAGCGAAAAGCGTTGCTTTGAGCTGCTGCTCACCGTCTCCGGCGTCGGACCGAAGGCCGCGCTCGGAATTCTGTCCTCAATTATGCCCGACGCGCTTGCCATTGCGGTCATCGGCGACGACGTTGCCGCGCTCACGCGCGCGCCCGGCGTGGGAAAAAAGCTCGCGCAGCGCGTGATTCTTGAACTCAAAGACAAGGTGAGCCGCGACCAAACGCTCGTGTCCGAGGGTTTTGCGCCGCCGTCCGGAGCGACGCTCGGCGGGAAATCCGGCGACGCCGCGGCGGCTCTCGCCGTTCTCGGCTACACGGCGGGAGAGATTTCCGCGATAATGCGCAAGCTCGACATTGAAAATATGACGACGGAAGAGATAATAAAGGCCGCATTAAAACAGTAAACAGTAATAAGGTGACAATTATGGCAATACAATTTGGTGAAGAAGAATCGAAAAAACCCATAACCGTGCCGGCGTCGCTACCGGAGGATGAGACGGAGTATTCACTGCGTCCGAAAACGCTCACCGAATACGTAGGGCAGGAAAAGGCGAAAGAAAATCTTGCGATTTTCATCGAGGGCGCGAAGCGTCGCGGAGAGCCGCTTGACCACGTCCTGCTGCACGGCCCACCGGGGTTGGGGAAAACGACGCTTGCCGCGATTATCGCGTCTGAAATGGGCGTGAATCTGCGAAAGACGAGCGGACCCGCGATTGAAAAACAGCGCGATTTGGCGCAGTTGCTGACGAACCTCGACGACGGGGACGTGCTGTTCATTGACGAGATCCACCGTATGAGCCGCGCGATTGAGGAGATCCTTTACCCCGCGATGGAGGACGGTCATATCGACATCATCATCGGGCAGGGACCAAGCGCGGCGAGTATAAGCCTGGAACTGAAACGCTTTACGCTCATCGGCGCGACGACGCGGAGCGGTCAGTTGTCCTCGCCGTTGCGCGACCGGTTCGGGATTGACCTGAAATTGGAGCTGTATACGCCGAACGAGCTTGCGCAGATTGTTGAGCGGAGCGCGAAAATACTTAATATCCCGATTGAGCCGGACGGCGCGTTTGAACTCGCGTCCCGCGCACGTGGGACGCCGCGCATCGCGAACAGGCTGCTGCGCCGCGTCCGCGACTTCGCGGAGGTGACGGGTTCCGGCGTAATCACAAGGGACGCCGCCGATTCCGCGCTCACAAGGCTGGACATTGACAAGCTCGGACTGGACACGATCGACCGCAGGCTCCTGGCACGGATTATCGAAAACTACGGCGGCGGTCCCGTCGGGCTTGAAACCATCGCCGCGACGGTGAACGAAGAGGCGATTACGATCGAAGACGTGTACGAGCCGTA
Organism: Oscillospiraceae bacterium; assembly: GCA_031261745.1. Taxonomy (GTDB): domain Bacteria; phylum Bacillota; class Clostridia; order Oscillospirales; family Oscillospiraceae; genus JAIRRO01. Next base: position 2,718 of record JAISJC010000083.1, on the reverse strand, counting down.
TCTGATGCGTCAGGGTTTCCTTACGCGCACACCGCGCGGGCGGTGCGCCACGCGGGCGGCTTACGAACATTTGGGGCTTATCTACAACGGCATTGAAGGGCAGACATCGCTATAAACGTAGGGGCGCGCATTGCGCGTCCGTGGAGGCAGTATGGGAAAATATTTCGGAACCGACGGCATCCGCGGCATTGCGAACGTGGATTTAACGCCGCGTCTCGCGTATCTCGCGGGCTTTGCCGCCGCTACGGTAATCGGTGAGGAGACGGGCGCGAAAGTTCGCGCCGTAATCGGCAAGGACACTCGCGTTTCCTCGGATATGCTCGAAGGCGCGCTCACCGCCGGACTGTGCGCGGGAGGCGCGGACGTTACGCCGATAGGCGTTTTGCCGACGCCCGCCGTCGCGTATCTCACGCGGAAAACCGGCGCGGAACTCGGCATTGTCATCTCGGCATCGCACAATCCATACGAGCATAACGGCATAAAGTTCTTTAATATCAACGGTTTCAAGCTCTCGGACGCGCTTGAAGCCGCGATTGAGAGCGTCATTGACGCGCCGGACGGCGTTGCCGTGAAAACGCACGGCGAGATCGGCCGCGGAATCGCGGAGACGCACAGTTTTGACACGTATATTGAGCATATCGCGTCGAGGGCGGTGAGCGATTTTCGCGGTTTGAAGGTCGCGGTGGACTGTTCAAACGGCGCGGCGAGCGTCACGGCGCGGCGACTTTTTGCGGGCTTTATGTGCAAAACCGAGTTCATTCACGACCGTCCCGACGGCGTGAATATCAACGCAGGATGCGGCTCTACGCACCTCGATTCACTGCGGAAAACCGTTGCGCGCGGCGGGTTTGACGTCGGCTTTGCGTTCGACGGTGACGCGGACAGGTGCCTCGTCATCGACGAGACGGGGGCGACGATTGACGGCGACATTCTGCTCGCGCTCAATGCGCTGTCGATGAAAAAACGCGGCACGCTCCGCGCGAACGCGCTCGTCGGAACGATCGTGTCGAATTCCGGTCTGGACGAATTCGGGCGCGCGGCGGATATTGAGGTTTACCGCGCCGACGTCGGCGACCGCAACGTGATTGAGCTGATGCTCGAAAAGGGCGCGAACCTCGGCGGCGAGACGTCGGGTCACACAATTTTCCTCGACGATTCGACGACGGGCGACGGTCAGCTCTCCGCCGTGAAGTTTCTGAATCTGCTCGCGGAAACGGGGGATACGGCGTCGGAGCTGGCGCGTAAAATCCCGAAATATCCGCAGGTAATCGTCAACGCGCCCGCGGCAAACGCGGACAAAGCGGGCAAGATGGCGTCGCCGCAGCTCGCGGAGGCAATCGGCGCGGCGGAGCGCGAACTTGCGGGGGCGGGGAGGATTCTCGTCCGGCCGAGCGGCACGGAAGCGTACATCCGCGTGACGGTTGAGGCAGAAACGACGGAAAAGGCGCACGAATGCGCCACTCGCGTGGCGAAAGTCATCGAACAGTTGTGAAATATTCACAAAATTTGTCGAAAAGGCAAAATAAATTTCTACATAACCAAAATAACGCTTGACAAAGCACGATTCTACTGTTATGATGAACAAGTGTCAGACAGAATAAACGAAGAAGAACTTGTGTCGCGCCATACGCGACTTGTACGCGCCTGCGCCCGCCCTTATTTTTTGGTGGGTGGCGACGCCGAAGACTTAATACAGGAAGGTATGCTCGGCCTGCTTTCCGCTATTCGGGGCTTTGACGAAACGCGAGGCGTGAAGTTTGAAACCTTTGCTGAGATATGCGTACGCAGACGGATTATTTCCGCTGTTCGGGCGTCTGCGTCACGACACAACGAACGAAACGATGTCCTGCTCGATGAATCCCCCGGAGCGTATTTGCGCGACCCTGAGGAGCTTGTCATAGCAAGAGAGCGTGTCCGCGAACTTACTGACAGCATTAATGATTCGTTGTCGAAATACGAATCCACGGTGCTTGGGCTATATCTTGACGGATTCACATACGGCGAAATGGCGAAGAGCCTTGACAAACCGTACAAATCCGTTGAAAACGCAATTTCGCGGATAAGAAAGAAGCTCGCGCGTTTTTATTCTTCAGGCGATAATCGGTGAAAACCGACCGCAAATATTTTACCCTACGGGGAAGACAAAAGTCAAAAGGATGGTTTCAAAATGTACGAAGACAAGACCTTAGTATGTAAGGAATGCGGCAACGAGTTCACGTTCACCGCCGGTGAGCAGGAGTTCTACGCAGAGCGCGGATTCCAGAACGAGCCGCAGCGTTGCAAGAACTGCCGCGACAACCGCAAGAGCGCGTCGCGCGGTCCCCGCGAGTATTTCGTCGCAATCTGCGCCGAGTGCGGACAGGAAGCACGCGTTCCGTTCGAGCCGAAGACGGATCGTCCCGTCTATTGTAGCGATTGCTTCGCAAAGCGTCGCGGCGAGTAATTTCATACTAACGTGAAAATGAAACGGAGCCGAGAGGCTCCGTTTTTATTTTACATCAGTTTCGTAATTGCCAGAACAATAAGTATAACACCGCCGACGATTGAGAGGTTAATCGGGCATTTGCCGGACAGATACCGCCCAAGGTGAACGCCGAGCGCGACAGCCACGAACGAAAACACAACCGTAAAAACCGCGGCCGCCGCGACGTACGCGCCGCTCATACCGGAGCCGAGAGCCGTAATCGCCGCGTCAATGCTCGTCGCGGAGGCGAGCAG
>JAISJC010000061.1 GCA_031261745.1 Oscillospiraceae bacterium | reverse complement strand
TTCACGCCGAACGTCGATTGCGGCGATTTCGTCATCATCATCAACGCCGCGGACGCGGTGCTGACCGGCGACAAGCTCCGCCAAAAGTATTACCGCCGCCACAGCGGCTGGGTCGGCGGACTCAAAGAAATCCAGTACAAACGCCTGATGGCGGAGCGTCCGGAGCTTGCGATGAAGCTCGCCGTTTCCGGTATGCTCGCGAAGAACACAATCGGCCGCAACTCCGTTGCGCGTCTGAAAATCTATGCCGGCGCAGAGCATCTTCACGCCGCGCAGAAGCCTGAGATTTATGGAGGTAACGCATAATGTACGAGAGCAAGAAGCCTTATCACTACGGCACCGGCCGCCGCAAGTCCTCTACGGCGCGTGTGCATCTCTTCCCGGGCGGAACCGGCGCAATCAAGATCAACGGCCGCGACATCGACGACTATTTCGGACTTGAAACGCTGAAACTCATTGTCCGCCAGCCGCTCGTCGTAACCGACAACTCCGGCAAGTTTGACGTTGAAACCACCGTCGCCGGCGGCGGCGTCACCGGCCAGGCCGGCGCGATTCGTCACGGCATCGCCCGCGCGCTTCTCCTCGTGGACGCGGAATACCGCGCCGCGCTGAAAGCCGCAGGTCTGCTGACCCGCGACCCAAGAATGAAAGAGCGCAAGAAGTACGGCCTCAAAGCCGCACGCCGCGCGCCGCAGTTCTCCAAGCGTTAGTCAATGCACATATTTAACCGCCCCCGACCGTTACGGTCGGGGGCGGTTTTTGCGCTGTCAGTAGTTGCGGCTGATAAACGGTATTTCGTCCACGCCGTCAAGCGTATTGAGTTTCAGGGAAATCATAAAGAAATATCCTGAGAGCAGGTTCGCGAAGTCGAACAGCAGGTCGTCAACGCGGTTGCCCGCGTGGGCGTGGCGGTACAGCAGGCGCACGAGCTGTTTGCCGTCGGCGCGCAGAACGTGCGCGACGCTCCCGCGCGGAGAACCCTGCGGCAGCACAAATTTTTCGCAGCGTCCCGCCGTTTCGGTGCGCAGCCGCTCGACGCAGCCGGACAGCCAGTCAACCTCCGCCTGCGTGATCGTCAGTTTTGTGCGGAGCGTCGGGTTCGCGTGGTAGAGCAGCGTGCCGACCTCCAACAGCTCGTCGCGCAGGTCATTCTCGTTGCACAGTGAGCGCAGCAGACCGATCAGGCTCGTCACGCGGTCCGTCAGGACCTCAAAATCGCACCGCAGGTCGTCCGGCGCGTCCGCAAGGAACGGGTACGCCTCATATTTGCTCCTGTAAAGTTTGTCCATTTTTTCTTCCCTCTTTCAATGTTTTCCATCTGCCGTATGACTGCTCCATATAGCCGACAACGTCCATATCGAACAGGCCGTGCAGGAATTCCGGCGTGGCGACGTCCTCAAACAGCCCCTGTCCGACGACGTTTCCGTCCTTCAAAAACAGCACGTTTTCGGTCAGGTTCATCGCGAGATTGATGTCGTGAAACACACCGATAACCGCGTGTTCCGCGTCGGACGCCCAGTCGCGCAGATAGCTTATCAGCTCCACCTGATGCTTCATATCGAGGTGGTTTGTCGGTTCGTCAAGCAGGATTATCTGCGGCTCCTGCGCGAGCGTATGCGCGAGGAACACGCGTTGAAGCTGTCCGCCGGACAGCTCGTCAATCCGCCGGTCGCGAATGTCCGCGAGACCGGTTTTCTCAATGCACAGGTCGGCGACCCTGCGGTCGTTTTCCGACGGGCGACCGAAGAATGTGCGCTTCATATGCTGATATCTTCCGAGCATAACCGTGTCGTACACGGTGTACGGCAGGTACACGCTCGCCATCTGGCTCATCACGGCGATGCGCGCGGCGATTTCGCGGCGTTTCATAGACGCGACGGACTTGCCGCCGAGCGTAATCTCGCCCTCAAACGGGATCAGTGCGGCGATTGCGCGCAGCAGCGTGGTCTTTCCGCAGCCGTTCGGGCCGATGATGCTGAGACTCTGCCCCATAGGCAGTTGCAGGGAGACGTCGTGCAGAATCTCGTCGCTGCCGTAACCGGCGCGGACGTGAGAGACGTTCAGCATTACACCGCCCTCTTTCTGCGCTTGAAATAGACGTACGCGAAGAACGGCGCGCCGATTAACGCCGTAACCGCGCCGACGGGCAGCTCCTGCGGCGCGAGTATGGTGCGCGACACGAGATCCGCCAGCGTCATAAACGCGCCGCCGAACAGCGCGGAGACCGGCAAAACGACGGAATGCCTGACCCCGAACAGCCGCCGCACGACGTGCGGCGCGATGAGGTCAACGAAACCGATTGTGCCGACGAACGCCACGGCGGTACCGGTCAGCAGCGCGCACACGGCGATAAGCAGGAACTTGACGTTTTTCAGTTCGACGCCCGCGGACAACGCCTGTTCCTCGCCGAAAGTCATAATATCCATTTCGCGCGTGTAGCGCATCAACAGGATTACGCAGATCAGCAGCAGGGGCGCGACGACGGCGACGTGAACCCAGTATTTGGACGAGAAGCTGCCCATCTGCCAGAATATCAGCTGCTGCAAATGCTCGCGCGACAGCGCGGTGATGAGCGTCAGAATCGCGTTCACGAACAGCGACAGCACCATACCCATCAGGATTATCGTCTGGTTCTCCATATTGCGGTCGAGCCGCGCCGTCATACCCATTGCGAGAAAAACCGTACCGAGACCGAACACAAACCCGACGAACGGGAGCGTGAACATCCCCGCGAACGAGAAAGAGATGCCCGTGAGCATAACAAGCCCCGCGCCGAGTGACGCGCCGGCGGACACGCCGAGCGTATAGCTCGACGCGAGCGGATTGCGCAAAACCGACTGCATAACCGTGCCGCTCGCCGCGAGCGCGCCGCCGACAAAGAACGCCATAAGCGCGCGCGGCAGGCGGATTTGCCACAGAACCTCCGCGTTGATATTCGATATACGCGCGTTAAGCGGCAGACCGAACAGCTTGCTGGCGAGGATTCCCGCAATGTCGCCGGGCGGAACGGCAACGCTGCCGATGCACACCGCGAGAACCAGAACGCCGAGGCAAAGAACGGCGGTCAGCGTGATTTTAAGCCCGGTTTTCATAGTCCGGCATATGCATCGGGATAGACGGCCTTCGCCATCTGTTTCAGCGCGGTAACGATGTGCTGATTGGGCAGGGAGCTTGCGCCGTTGTCAATGTAGTACACCGCGCCGTTCTTCACGGCGGTGACCTCGCCCCAGCCGGTGCGGGACAGAACCTCGCCGACCGAGTCGTCGATATAATTCACGTTGGTCAGCACCACGTCGGGGTTCGCGAGAATCGCCGATTCCTCGGTGACGGGAATCCACGAGACCTGATCCGCGAATACGTTCTCCGCGCCGATCAAATCCAGCATCTCGTGCAGGAACACGCCGCTGCCGAAGCTGTAAATATACGGCGCGGCACTGATTTCAAACAAAACGGTCTTTTTCTCGCTGATGGTCGCGCCGATCTTCGCGATGGCGTCAATATCCGCGCGCATTGACGCGGCGATTACCTCGCCGGCGTCCGACTTACCGAGGCAGTCGGCGATGAAGCGGATGTCGTCCTCAATGCCTGCGATGCTGTCGCTCGACGGAATCACGGCCACGCAAATGCCCATATCCCGCAGGGGCTTGAACGGATCGTCCGCCTCCACCAAACTCATACCGGATACGAACACTATGTCCGGCGCGAGAACGAGCATAGCCTCGCTGTCGGGCGTCATCAGGTCGTACTGCGGGAGGCCGTCAACGCCGTTTACGTACAGCGGAGACTGCGTATCAACGGCCACAAGCGTGCTGAGCAGACCCAAATCTTCGATGACCTGCGTCGTCGCCGGCGCGAGGGAGATGACCTTCGTAATCGTTTCGGGAACGGTTATCGCGTTGCCCCCGCGGTCGGAGGCGGGTTTCACGCTGACGGCGGCGGTCGGCGTCGCGGAATCCGCGGGAGGCGTTGTGTCCGCGTCGGACGACGTTCCGCAGGCGGCGAGCGCGAACAGCGCGAGGACCGCCAGGAGCAGTGCTGTAATTCTTTTTTTCATTTGTTTTCTCCTTAAAATTTTTCTTAATATAATAAAAAATGATTCCGGCAACAAAGCCGGAATCACATATCGCCGCCGCAATAAAGTACACGGGATCAGTCTGACCCGCGCACGGCAACCTATACGCAACCCCATACTCTGTGGAGGCGATAGAAAAACTGCCGGGCAGGTCTTCCGACTCAGACGTCAACACGGACTTTCGCCTTCCCAAGCGCAACGCTCAGTGGCTGTTTTCTAAACAAGAAAGCCGCTCTGTCAATACGGTAGCAGGACTGTTCGGGATTCACACCCGATTCCCTATTATCGCGCCTGTGCGCGACCGGGCAGAGTTAAATTATCGTTGTAATTATATCACCGATATGCGCGTTGTCAAGGAAAAACCGTATTTATATCGCCGATCAGCTTTTCCGCCGTCGCGATGAGCGCGGCATTTTCCCAAGTTTACGCCAATGAAACAGCCAAAACGCCCGCTGCGACTGGGCTGGTGGACGTTTTTGCAGATATAAAAATATAGTCACATAATAATGGCTTTGTCAACGGAGTATTTTAGCT
>JAISJC010000142.1 GCA_031261745.1 Oscillospiraceae bacterium | reverse complement strand
CTCACGGAGCTTGACGGGGTGAACGTCGGCGACGACGCGAGGGCCGCAATCGGCGCGGACGATTCGATTGTCGAATTTGAGATTACGAACAACCGCCCCGACTGCCTGTCCGTAATCGGGCTGGCGCGCGAGGCGGCGGCGACGTACAAGACGCCGCTGAATATTGCGACGCCGACGGTGAAAGCGGGCGTCGGGGATATAAACGCGCAGCTCGCGATTGAGATACAAAACGCGGAACTTTGCCCGCGGTACACGGCGCGAATGGTGAAAAATATCAAAATCGCGCCGTCGCCGAAATGGCTGCGGCAGCGGCTCCGCGCGGCGGGCGTGCGGCCGATTAACAACATCGTGGACATCACGAACTACGTGATGCTTGAATACGGACAGCCGATGCACGCGTTCGATTACGCGTGCCTGGACGGCGGGAAAATCGTCGTGCGGAACGCGAAAAAGGGCGAGACGATGAACACGCTCGACGGTACGCCGCGCGCGCTCACGGCGGATATGCTCGTCATCGCGGATGCCGGAAAGGCCGTCGGCGTCGCGGGCGTGATGGGCGGCGAGAACTCGGAGATTACGGAAAGCACGAAATTCGCCGTGTTCGAGAGCGCGAATTTCAACGGCGTTTCGATTCGCAAGACGGCGCAGTCCCTCGGAATGCGAACGGACGCGTCGGGACGCTTTGAAAAGGGGCTGGACATTGAAAACACGCTCCCCGCGGTGCAGAGGGCGTGCGAACTCGTCGAGCTTCTCGGCGCGGGTGAGGTCCTCGACGGGATTATTGACATTCGCGCGGCCGCGCCGAAAGCGGTGACGCTGAAACTCGAAGCGGCGCGGATAAATAAGCTGCTCGGAACGGATATTCCCGCGGAATTTATGGTGAAAACGCTGCGAGACCTCGGCTTTACGGTGGACGGCGACGACGTGACCGCGCCGAGCTGGCGCGGGGATATTGAGCATTATTCCGACCTCGCGGAGGAGGTCGCGCGGTTCTACGGGTACAACACGATTGAGCCGACGCTGTTCAGCGGCGGCGTTGCGGCGGGCGGACTGACGGCGAAGCAGGCGTTGGAGAGGCAAATCGGCGCGCTCGCGCGGGGTCTGGGGTACTCGGAGATCTACACGTACTCGTTCATCGGGCAGTCGGACTACGACAAAATCGGGATGCCGGCGGACAATCCGCTGCGTGACTCCGTAACAATTCTCAACCCGCTCGGCGAGGATCGCGCCGTTATGCGGACGACGCCGCTGCCGAGTATGCTCGAAACCCTCGCGCGGAACCGCGGCTACCGCAACGAAAACGTGCGGCTGTACGAGCTTGCGAAAATCTACCGCAAGAGCGAAAACACGCTGCCGGACGAGTTCTCCGTCCTGACGCTCGGCGCGTACGGCGGGGTTGATTTCTACGGCGTCAAGGGCGCGATTGAGCAGATTTTACGCGTTCTGCGCGTGCCGGACGTGCGGTTTGAGGCGACGGACGAGATTGCGACGCTCCACCCCGGTCGCGGCGCGAAAATCTTTTCCGGCGGCATTGAGGTCGGGATTATCGGACAGATTCACCCCGCCGTCGCGAAGGAATACGGGCTTCCGGAGAGCTACGCGGCGGAGCTTGAACTGCCGTTTGTGATTGCGGCGCAAGCCGAGGAGGCGAAGTTCGCGCAGCTGCCGCGCTTCCCCGCAGTCGAGCGCGACATCGCGCTGGTCTGCGACGAGGCGGTCACGGCGGGCGCGTTGACGGACGTGATTTCGCGCTCCGGCGGGGAGCTTTTGCGTACCGCGGACCTGTTCGATATTTACAGGGGGAACTCGATTCCGGAGGGGAAAAAGTCGGCTGCGTTCGCGCTGAAACTGCGCGCGGACGACCGGACGCTGACCGACGAGGAGGCCGACGCGGTTGTGCGGGCGATTCTCGACGCGGCGGGTGCGGAACTCGGCGCGGTGATACGGTGACGGCCTGAAAAATAGTGGTTGACAATGCGCCGATAATTCGGTATAATGTCAAACGCGCACAAATGCGGAGCGCGCTCCGCATTGCGCTGGTGTAGCTCAGTCGGTAGAGCAGCTGATTCGTAATCAGCAGGTCGTCAGTTCGAATCTGACCATCAGCTCCACAGAACCCCCGCAACTGTAAGGGTTGCGGGGGTTTTTGGTTTTTACGACAGTCGTGCCGTTTTAGCGTTTTGGGTACTATTTGGGGACTAAGAGGGCGAAAAGTAATTGCAAAACGCCGTTGTTTACAGCGTGTTGCAAGCGTTAATTGCGAGTAATTTAGTCCTTTTTGGGTTTGAGCAGTACCAGTTCGAGCGCGTCGCTCGCCATTGCGTCGGCGGTTTTTACCGCGTGCGCGTAGATGTTCAGCGTCGTTGTCGTGTTCGCGTGACCGAGCCTGCCCGCGACGGCGCGCGGGTTTACGCCGTTGAGGATTTGGAGCGTCGCCGAGGTGTGGCGAAGTCCGTGAATCGGTACGTTAGGCAATTTTTCGGTATCTTCTGTGTGCGTTGCGTTGTGGTGCTTGATGAATTTGTTGAACCATTTTGTCAGCGTGTCCGGGTGCATTACTTCGCCGTTGTCCTGCGTGAAAACGAAATTTTCACCGTGCCAAGCATCGCCGAGCGAAGCCGCGTAATCGTCCTGCGCGGATTTGTACTCCTGCAATTCTGCAACCAGTGGCTGCGGAATTTTGATGACGCGGTTGGAGTTGGCGTTTTTCGGAGTGTCGAGGTATGTACCCTTTTCGGGTGTGTATTGGATTGCTTTTGTTATACTGACCGTGCCGTTTGAAAAATCGATGTCGTTCCACTGCAACGCGACGAGTTCGCCGCGCCGCATTCCCCCGAACAGGAGCATACGAATTGCAAGGCGATATTTTGGCTGTTCGCCCTCAATCGCTTCGAGCAGGCGAACGGTCTGCTCGTCATCGAATACTCTCGGCAACTGCTCACGGCGCAATTTCGGCGGCTTTACGCGCGCGCAGGGGTTGTCCGTTATTATCTGCCAGTCTACCGCCGTTGACAGTATTGAAGATAACACGCGAAAGATATTCATCTGCGTCGCCGGTGAAATCAGTTCGCCCGAACGCTTGTTGGTTTCGGTCGCAAGTTGGTTCACGAATTCGACGATGTGGTGCGGTTGCAATTTAGATAACTTAATATGTCCTATCGCCGGATTTATGCGCTCCAACGCCTGCTTGTTGGAGCGTATTGTTTTCGCCTTGTGTTGCTTTTCGGAGTAGTCCGTGAGCCACTTGGCGGCGAATTCCTCAAACGGAATATTGTTATCGAGTACAAGCCCGTGTTCGACGCGCTCCAAGAAAAGTACGCGTTGACGTTCGAGTTCTGTTTGAATTTGCTTAGGCGTCAGTCCCTCCGGCGGCGTCCAAGTCATTGTCTTTTTGAGTTTCCTGCCGTCGGTTGTATAGCCGACGCTCGCAATGATGCGGTAACTGTCGCCGCGTTTTTCTACGCTGCCCCTGTTATTTGCCATTTCGTTTCCCCCTAATCCGCGTTGAGTGCGTCCTCAATCTCTTTCAGCTTGTCGTAGGCCTCCGTGTTAAGCTTGCGCTCAATCGTAACCGACCAACTCTGCTCCGGTGCCATCTCCGGCTCAATTATTGACCCGTCCTCGGAGATGTGGTTGTCCACATATTGGCGCACCTCGTTGTCGATGCGCCACAGCATAAAGTCCCTAATTTCAACCTTTTGACGCTCCGACAGCGGCTTGTTTTCAGGTAAAACCCGCATCTTAGCCGACGATTCCTCCGCGTCGTGGACGTGCTGCATCACCATATAAAACGCATCGTCGGACAGCAGATTGCTAATAATTTTTATCACAGGAGGGTTGAATGTGAGATAACCCTCCAATTTGCCGAGTGCAATTCCCGTCAAGCCGAGCCGCTTGCTCGCGGCTTGAAAGTCCGCCTCCGGCGACGCGACCTCGGACAGTCCGAGAAGCCAGTCCGCGCTGACGTTGCATTTCTCGCAAATGAGCCGCATATTGAGCGCGTCGGGGAGCCTGTCCCCGCTCTCGTAGTTGCTCACGGTGATGCGGGAAATGCCAAGGAAGCGCGAGAACGCGGCTTGTGAGCGGTTCCCGCGCACGAGTTTCAAACGCTCGCGGAAATCCGTGAGGCGGTTTTGCTTCGCGGTCAGGGATTCGTAATCAGTTTTGTCCATAAACATCTCCATAACTTTTGTTAGCATTAGTTTGCATTGGGTTGACTGTTCCGTTGCGAATGTATGCAAGTGCGAAACATTAGTCGCAAGTGTTGACAAGCGCTTCTTCTTGTGTTAATATGCAACCGTCAACCGAGATTAGTATATCATTGTTACTTGCGGCTGTCAACAAATATTTTTTGAAAAGGAGAACCGCGAATGAAAATGCGAACCCTGAACCAAGCGATGGACGCAATCAGAGCGCAGGACCCGGGAACCGCGCTCACGCCGCACGCGTTGCGGCGGGCGGTTCTCAGCGGCATCGTTCCCTGCGTCCACGCCGGTCGCAAGCGGCTGATTGACATCGACCGCATTGAGGAATACCTTGCCGCAGAAACCGCCGAGGTCACGGAGCCGACGGTTACCAACGGGATAAGGAGGATTGAGCCGTAGCGAAGGGGGCTAACGCCCCCTTGCAAAAATTGAATACGCAGCCGATTGGATACCCGTAATTACCGGTTTGTCCACGCTCGCGGAGGGAGCGCGCGAATCGGTGTAACGGTGAAAACGCGGTCGTTGTCAAGCAAGGCACGAGCGCAGGAATGCAATCGGATATGACTGCAAAAGCAACGGCACTTTCCCTCCGAGAAAGTGCCAAGCAATTCAAAACTATTAAACTATAAGTAAAATCCATTTTGAGTAGGAGGTAGGAAAAATGCAAAACTTGAAACGCAATATTAATATTGGTTTTCGTGTCAACGAGGACGAAGCCTTCTACCTCAAAAAGCATATGGAGGAGGCGGGGTGGAACAATCTGCGGCAGTTCGTTATGCACCAAGTTGTGCGCGGGAAAATCGTGAAATTCGAGCCGCAGGAGTTCGCGGAGTTATCGCGGCTGTTGCGAACGGTCAGCAATAACGTGAATCAAATCGCGGCGCGGGCGAACACATACGGGCGTGTGTACACGGCGGAACTCGACTACATCAAGGAGCAACAGCGGAGGCTCTGGGAAAAACTTGACGCGCTGCTGAAAGCCGTTGCAAAGGCACAGGAGGTGGATTATGCACAGTGAAAACTTGGTAATCCGCACTATCGCGGAGTACGAGCCGCAGGAACCGGAATTTCTGTGGTATCCGTATCTGCCGCGCAAGTCGTTAATATCTGTCGTCGGGAATCCCGGCGAGGGCAAAAGTACGATGTGTCTTGCAATAGCAGCCGCGCTGACAACGGGGCAACCTCTGCCGGGACAAACTGAAATGGCGGGACCGATTGACGTGCTGTACCAGACGGCGGAGGACTCATATAATTCAACCGTCAAGCCGCGATTGGAACGGCTCGGGGCCGACTGCAACCGCGTCCACGTCATTGATGAGAATGACGAGTCATTGACGCTAACCGACGGCAGAATTGAGGCGGCAATCGAGCGCACAGGCGCGAAGCTGATGATTTTCGACACGCTGACCGCCTATCTCGGCGGCGCGAACATCGGGAGCGCGAGCGGAACGCGCCCCGCGTTTAAGCATCTCGCACGCGTCGCGGAGAGGACGGACTGCTCGTTCATTTTCATCGGGCATCTGACGAAAAGGACAGGAAGTTCCGTGCTCTATCGCGGACTGGGTAGTATTGACATCGCCGCGTCGGTGCGGAGTATTCTCTCGGTCGGGCGATTGAACGAAACCGAGAGAGCGTTCACACATACGAAGTCGAATCTGACCGCGCAGGGAGTTCCGCAGTCGTTTTCGCTTGACGAGTTCGGCGAGTTTTCGTGGAATGGTGAGTGCGTCGTCACGCCGGAGGATTTGCTCCGCCAGCAGAATGCGCAAGGGGGCAAATTGGAATCTGCGGTCGAGCTGTTACGACGCGAGTTGTCTTTCGGGGAGCGCGCGGCGGTGGATATGTTCGTTCTCGCGGATAAGGAGGGCATTTCAGAGCGGACGCTCAAGAGTGCAAAAGCCCTGCTCGGAGTGCGGTCCGAACGTCGCGGCGGCGTATGGTTCTGGTCGTTGCCGTTTGAGGCGCAAGTCATTTACGACGACGGTGATGTCGCGGTCTACGACACAGTTAGTAAGGGTGCAAACGCGCGTTTGCACCCTTGGCTGCACGGTTGAGAGGGGGAAATTCAAATAGCAACTACTTGGATTAAAAGTATTCACCGGCACAAAAATTCGAGCGTCGTTGCGACACTCGCGGACGCAATCGGTTATGCGGACAATCCTGAAAAGAGCAACGATTATGAGTTCGTCAAAAGCTACGGCTGCGATTACTTCACTGCCGCGAGCGAGTTTGCGCTCACGAAATCTCTGTACCACAATGTAAACGGGCGTGAGCAGTCGAGCGATGTGATTGCGTATCACCTGCGTCAATCGTTCAAGCCCGGCGAGATTGACGCGGCGAAAGCGTTGGAGATCGGTTACGAGCTTGCGATGAAATTCACTCACGGCAAACACCAATTCGTGGTGGCGGTGCATACTGACAAGGAACATTTGCATTGCCACTGCATCTTCAATTCCGTTGCGATTGACGGGCAAAGAAAGTTCCGCGACTTCAAAAGGTCGGACAAGGTTCTGGCACGAATATCCGACCACCTCTGTCTTGAAAACGGACTGAGCATCGTCGAAAATCCGCAGCGCGGTCAGAGCTATAACAAGTGGCTCGGCGCGAATAAGCCGCTCGGCGTGCGCGAGCAATTACAGTTTGCAATCGACAGCGTTTTGCCGCGCTGCAAGTCGAGGGCGGATTTTCTTGCGGAGATGAATGCTCTCGGCTTCGAGGTGAAGCTCGGCGCACATATTGCGTTCAGATTACCGAAGGGCAAATCCTTCGTGCGGCTGAAATCTCTTCCCGACGGCTACGATGAAAATTCTATCCGTGCGCGTATCTCCGGCGAGAAGATTTTTACGCCGAAACCGAGGGCGACCGCGCCGATGAAAGTGCCGAAGCTGCTGATTGACATTCAGGAAAAGTTGCAGCAGGGCTACGGCCCCGGGTACGAGCATTGGGCGAAAATTGAGAACCTCAAACGCTCCGCCAAGACGCTGATTTACATTCAGGAGTCCGGCATTGATTCGTATGAGGAGCTTGAACAAAAATGCTCTGTTGCCTGCGGCGAGGCTATGGCGGTCAACGACAAGATAAAGGCGATTGAGAATAAGCAAAAGGACATCAACGAGCTGCAAAAGCAGATTGGAACTTACGGCAAGACCCGCGGCGTATATGTTCAGTACAAAGCGTCTGGTTGGGACAAGGATTTTTACGAGTCTAACCGTGCCGACATCACGCTCCACCGCGCCGCGAAAAAATATTTTGATGGGCTTGGGTTGAAAAAGCTTCCAGCGATAAACACGCTGAAGCTCGAATGGGCGGAGCTTGAAAAAGACCGACGCCCGCTCTGCGCGGAGTACAAGGTTGCGAACAAAAAATTCAAAGACCTCTGCGCCACGAAATCCAACGCGAGCAGAATGCTTGGGCTAAATAAATCCCACAAAACTCCGCACGGCTTTGAAGCGGAAATTTGACCGACCCGCAGGGTCCAGCAGACCGCAGCGCGGGCTTCAAAACGGACGGACGCTAAGCATCCGTCCGAGGGGGTTCGGGGGTTCCCCGACAAGCAAGCGATTTTGTAAAAATCGCGCGGGTGCGCGCACCGCGCCGTGCTTGCCATAAACAGAAACGCTAAAAATCTGAGTATGATTATCCGCGAAAAATTTCGTTAAGCTGTTCGCGCAATTCGATGAGGTTGAGCGTGATAACTTCCCACAACTTCGTCAAGTCTATGTTCTCGTAATCGTGTACAATTCGGTTGCGAAGTCCGCGCATACCGACCCACGAGATTTGCGGATTGGTGCGTTGAATTTCTTCGCTTACGGACTTGGAAAGTTCGCCGATTTGACCGATTATAAACGCGGTCGCCGCCATAGTTTTTCCGTCGGCAATAAATCCGTCGTAATCAAGCCCGGCGGTATATGTCAGCGCGTCGTCAATGTAGGCGACAATTTTTCGCAGCACAATTTCGTCCTTACCGCTCATACAGCACGACCCCCTGAGAGTTGATGTCGGCGAGAATCGGCGAACGCTGAACCTCGCAAAATTCAAAAAGGTCAACGTCTTTGTCGAGAGCGGTTACTATGTTTTCGAGAACGCCGTAAAAGTCGATGCCGATGAGTTCGCCGCGGCTGTCAATTAAGATGTCAATGTCGCTATTTTCGTTTGCTTCTCCACGCGCGTAGGAGCCGAAAAGCACGGCTTTGTACACGGGCGCGGATTCAAAAATCGGACGAAGCGTATCGCGCAATTCCGCAACGCTGTATGTTGATTTTGTCGTGTTCAATGACCTCACCGACCTTTCGAGTTTATTATACCGCAGATTTAGGAGAAATTCAAGATTAATTTAGCAATGCGAAAATGTTAAATGATGATGTCTAAAACTGCGGAAAACAGTCGAAATATCAAGAAATCTGTTTTGACAAATAAGATTACTTGTGGTAAAATATATAATAGTTTTTTGCAAGTTGTCTAAACACGCAGAAAAACCATTGCCGTACTCTCGACTGCGACGATAGCGACACAACAACGATTGTAGCCGGGGCGACGGGATTAATATGTGGTTGCGGAGTTAGGACGATAAGATAGAGATATTATAGATAAGGAGCGAAATATGCAAAACCTTGATATATTCGTGATAAAATATGCCCCTATTGAAGGTAAAGTGCGCTTCGTTGTAATCAAAGGTTCGGGTATTAGTGCCGATATTGCTGATAGTGAACAATTAAAGGATTATGAGAACAAAGACGGTCTCTTTTCGCTTGAGGGGCAACACGGTATTGTGTTTAACTACATTAGCGAAAACTTTGACGGAAAATCTGAGATAATATTAAAAGTAGAAGTTTTGCAACTGGACTATGATAGAAGGCGAGTCGAGTTTGAGCGTTTTGAGGAGAACGTCAAAAAGTTTAATAAAACCAGCGAAACTAAGGTGACACTCGAGATTGATGTAAATAAGTCCGCACCAAAACAGGAAGTTGAAGTGCTTGCGACAGAAATTCAATCGAATCAACCTGCTGCTGATTCCACAACCGCAGAACCGAAACCGACATTAAAGGTAGCAGTAGTCGGGAAGATTTCATCTGGAAAAACTGTTTTGATTGAGGGTTTGACGGAATATAACAACTCAGCCTGTGAAAGTAGTTTGCTTTCGTATGGCGCGACAAAGTATTCCGACTTCAACAACAATATAGAGTGGTTTGAAATAGCGGGAATTGAGTTTGGAAAAGAAAATGTAATTAGAGCGCGTGAAGTCTTAGATAAATTGATTTCCGATAATGGTGTTTCGGTTGTACTTTACTGCTTTAGCGCCCAGACGGGTAAAATAGAGGACATTGAGAGAGATTTTATCGTTGATGTCAAACAAAAACATCCTGATATAATTGTCTGTGCGGTAGTTACGGCTTGTGTTGAAGAAATCACTTCTCGTATCTTTGCGGATAAAGTATCAAAATCGACTAAGCAAACGAAAGCCTTTACGGTGTTGGCTAAGGAAATGCGGACAAATGCGGGGTACCTTCAACCTTTCGGGCTTGATGAGCTAATCAAGAACATTTTCGGGGATTGATTATATGAAAAACGTGAATATAGTGATTATGGGGAAGACCGGCGCGGGGAAAAGCACCTTGGTTAATGCTATAATGCTGGACGATGTTGCGCCAACCGGAAACGGACAACCTGTCACAATGAAAAATCAGGTATATTCGCGGAAAATGTTATTAACACCAGATGGGAAGTTAAAATTTCTGCTGTTTCGCCGAATTCATCGAAAGTTAAATTTATATGATACAGTTGGGCTTGAATTAGACAGTTCAATAACGCAAAAAACGCTTAAAGAAATTCGCGGTTACATAGAGAAAGCCCAAAGAGAAAAAACTGATAAGGATATAAACCTTGTGTGGTTTTGTGTAAACAGCAACAGCCACCGTTTTGAAACATACGAGGTTGAGCTAATAAAAACACTTGCAAATGACTATGAAATCCCGTTTGTCATAGTTATTACCCAGTGCTTTTCTGACGAAAAGGGAGACCTTGAAAAACAGATTGAACGCGATTTGCCTGAAATATCAACAATGCGAGTTTTGGCAAGGGACTATAAAACACTGGCAGGTATTTTGGAGTCATTCGGCGTTGATGCGTTGCTACGTTATACCGTTATCGCTTATGATAAATTGAAAGTCAGAATATTGGAATCAAAGCTTGAAAATTTGTTGCATTGGCGTGAAGCGAGAATTACTGAAATTAAAGATAGTGCCAACAGGTGCATCCAAAAACACGCACAATCGGCTCAAAAGATAGGTCGGATTCCTGTCGCAAGTATACCTTTTGTTCACGGCATTTGTATAAAGATGCTATATGACCTAAACGAAACAGTTGGAATACATACCACGAAAGGCTTTGGGGAAGACATATTTGCAAATGTTATTAAAGGGCTTATTGCAACGCCATTGATGGCTATACCTTTACTAAGCACTCTTGTCGCACGAGGATATGTTGAAGGTGTTGGCAAAGCATATCTTGACGCACTTATAGCAGTAATCGAAAAATCAACGGATTTAGAACTGAAAAATATTGAACTTATGTCGGTGAGGATTAAAGGGGAACTTTCTCGCAAAAGAAAAAATTAAAATACGGGGGTAATATCAAATGACACAGTTTACAAATCAGGAATCATTCAGGCAGCAGACGGAAGAACTAAACAAGATGGTTTCGAACCTTGATAGTAGTGATTTGCCTACTGCAAATATTATCGTTGCGGGTATTACCGGCACGGGCAAAAGCACACTGCTTAATGCCGTGTTTGGTTCTGATATGGCTAAAACCGGAATTGGACGCCCTGTAACGACCAACATAGCCGTTTACAGTGACCCCCAAATCCCTGTGGTGATTTGGGACACCGTTGGTCTTGAATTGGACTCATCAAAGACAGAGAAATCAATACAGGATATTAGGAAAAAAATCGCAGAAAAAGCGTCTTCAAAAGACCCGTTTGACCGGATTCACGCAATTTGGTACTGCGTTTCGGCACCAGCCAAACGCTACCAAGGCGCAGAGTTGGATTTTGTTAGGAACTTACACTCAATTGGCGTTCCGTTTATCATTGTTATGACGCAGTGTTATAGCGGTATAGATGATGACGATTTTGAAAAAGTCATACGCGAGATTAACCAGTCGAGCGGTATTGGTGATATCGAAGTGATTCAAGTGCTGGCAAATGATAAAAGCACACCGTTAGGTGCTATTCCGGCTTTTGGTCTTGACAAACTCGTTAAAACAACGACCGAGAAGTTACCGGAATTTATCAAAGACGGATTTGTTGCAGCACAGCGTATTGATGTGGTCCAAAAGCGCATTCGATGCGAAGCTATTATTATTGAATATGTATCAGCGGCGAAGAATGGCTTCTGGGACAAAGTACCATTTATAAATATCATTACAACCGACAGTAAGATAAATAAAATGTTCGAAAAAATCGGTAAAATGTATATTACATATCTAAAAGCCGAGAGCATTGAAGACGCAACAAAGAAATGCGCGGTCGATTTCAAGAACAATTTTCACGGGCTGATTAATCCTTGGAATTCTGGCTATGTAGAAAACGTGTTACGATTTTTGACCGAAATGAAAGACAAAGACGGTTTTGAAGTCGAAGTTTTAAGATTTATTTCTCCGGAGTGGGTGCCCACCGATGGTTTTGCTTCTTCTGGTGGACGAGGACTCGGCGAGGTTTTAGTAAGTGCAGCAGTTAAGGGGTTAATGGATACTCTAAATATAGATGATGATTCAGCTCTGATGATAGCGTTCTATGGTTATACGTTTGTTATGGCAATAGAGGAGCTGTGGGATAAGTTCACAGAGGAGCAGTTAAAGGATGTCAACCTCGTTATAACAAATCTTGTCGGTCTCATTAATAAAAAGCTCAACAAAGTTAGGAGCGGACAAAGTGGGAAATAATCCTGTATCAAACATTGAGGAACTTGCCGACAATCTCGGAAAAGTCGCCTATTCTCTTGATAAAGCTTATATGTCACGCCTTCGCGAGGATTATGATGTCATTCCATTTAGCGAATACCTTTCTGTTGTTAATAGCAATAATGGTTCACTCGAAATGGACACAAATATCAGAGCGTTGCGGGTTCGTCGCTTCGTCTATGATAAGGACGAGTTAATCCGTGACGGATTCAAAAATGTACTTGGGTTGTTTTCCGGTGGTTCACACAACGTAGCGTTAATTATTCGTCGTACACCTGCGAAAGTAACATTGGATTTCGTGGTTAAAAATGAGAATAGTACCGTTGCAAAACCTGCGAATACCAATGTTGCTTTGTTGCGCGATTCTTTTGTTGGCAACTTCAACGGAACTGAAATAGAGCTTATTAAGAGCAATGGTACTGGTGCAATTTTAGATTTTGAGGACGCGAATGCCGTATCTCTTTTGTGCGGTATCCCGTCTGAAAAATCCGAGGATTACATAAGTCAAGGGATAGAGAAGCTGCTTAATGGCATTGTTCCGTCAACCGAAAAGGATAGCTATACCTGTGTACTTTTAGCACAGCCAATGTCCATTTCTGAACTTCGTAATACGTTGACTGGGTACGAGTCTATCGCATCCGCATTGACGCCTTTTGCCGGAAAACAGATTCAATTCGGAAAGTCCCAAACTGACACGTCAGGTGAATCAACAGCCGATTCACATTCAACAGGAACATCACATACCAAAAATTCGTCTCATAATTTAGGCGTTGCCATATCAGCCGGAATGAGTTTTGGTTTTTCGGTGTTTGGAAGCGCGACTGCTGGATTTGCGGGGTCAGGTGTAACCGCCGGAGCTTCAGCATCTGTTAGCACGAATATCGGGATTACAGGAAACTATGGATATACTTTCGGAAAATCCGATACGGACAGCATTAACGATACACTGACCGTAGGTACAAATAAAAGTGTTGCTGTCGGTGATTCCGAAAGTACGACTTTTTCACATAAGTCGTATATGATTTCGGGACTCGTAGAAAAGCTCGAAGCAACCATTAAGCGTATCAACGAAAGCCAAGCAACCGGACTGTGGCGCACAGCAATTTATGTTATGTCCGAAAACAGCGAAGTAAGCACTAATGCCGCAAACTTCCTGAACTCTATAATGCAAGGTGATAGTTCATATCTTGAACCTCCATTTATACAGACTTGGTATAAATTCGATAAAGGTGACAGCTTTAAGAATATATTGCAATATGTTAAGCATATCACGCACCCGATTTTTGAAAACAAGATTGACAGAAATGCTAAAGTGCTACCGACTGCAAATGTGTCAACATCTGAACTCTCTAATCTCTTTGCGTTTCCGCGATACTCTGTGCAGGGATTACCTGTGGTTGAGTGCGCCCGTTTTGGTCGTGAGCCACATTCGCTGATAGAACTGAAAACCGATGTTAATGTTGGTTGTGCTTATCATATGCACACAAAAGAAAAAAACAATCGCGTATTTCTCGGCAAAGATGAAATGACAAAGCACACATTCATAACGGGTTCTACAGGTTCCGGCAAGAGCAACACAATATTCAAGTTAATTGAGCAACTGTGTCCGACAGGTTCGGGCAACACCAAGTTCCTTGTTATAGAACCCGCAAAGGGCGAGTACAAAGATGTATTCGGTGGTCGTGAGGACGTAACGGTTTTCGGCACAAATCCATTCAAGTCACCGAATTTGCTCCAAATAAATCCGTTCAGTTTTCCCGATGACACGCACGTTCTTGAACACATAGACCATCTTGTTGAGGTATTTAACGCGTGTTGGCCTATGTACGCCGCTATGCCTGCAATCCTTAAGGAGTCGGTTGAGAAGTCCTATGAGGAGTGTGGGTGGAACTTGAAAACATCAAAAAGAGCGGGCGCGTACCCTACATTCGATATGCTTCTGTCAATTCTTCCAAAAGTTGTAGACAGTTCCGCATACTCTGCCGACACGAGCAACGACTACAAAGGTGCTTTAGTGACGCGTATTCGTTCACTTACTCGCGGAATTCACGGGCAGATTTTTAAGAGCGATGTTCCAAACGAAACGCTGTTTAACTCTAACGTGATTGTTGACCTTAGCCGTATCGGTTCGCAAGAAACAAAGGCGTTGATAATGGGAATTCTCGTCTTGAAACTACAAGAGTTCAGAATGTCGGAAGATGTTGAGCATAATAGCGGTTTACGCCACATTACCGTGCTTGAAGAAGCACACAACCTATTGCGCCGCACTTCGAGCGAACAATCACAGGAAAGCTCGAATTTGCAAGGCAAATCCGTTGAAATGCTCGCTAACGCAATCGCAGAGATGCGTACTTACGGCGAGGGATTTATCATTGCCGACCAATCGCCCGGACTTATGGATATGTCAGTCATCCGCAACACTAACACGAAGATTATTATGCGGTTACCTGATGAAAGTGACCGCAGGCTCGTTGGAAAAGCAGCGGGGCTTAACGATTCGCAAGTTGATGAGTTGTCTCGGTTAGAGCAAGGTGTCGCGGCTATTTCGCAGAGTGATTGGCTTGAGCCTGTGCTGTGCAAGATTGATGAATTTACAGACAAGCAATCAGTGAAAGACCGCTTCAAAACCGATGCATTTGATTGGACGGATGACGAGAATTCAGCAATTCAACAGTTCTTGAGCGTTGCTCTTGATGTTGAGCATATCGAGCTGACGAAAGATGTAGTCGATAAAGTCAGGAATTGGTACGGCATATTGGCTCTTAGTCCAAAGGCGCGCGATGTGTTTGAAAATGTTCTTGAAGCTAATGACATAGATGACAGGCAAAAATTGCTATTAGTCTACTATGTTGTTGGTGGCAAACTCAAAGATATTGTAGTCCGCGAAGATGCCATTACCGAAGTCAATCAAACACTTTTGGGCAAATATGGCGTCGAGGAAAACAGCGAAGTTATTCGCCGCATAAACGAATTGTTTTTGCTATATTTTCCGCTGAATACGGTGCTTGACAATACCATTGAGCCGGTAGAGAAGTTGGGAAGGCACTAAATATGATAGATATTGAACAGTTGAAAGCCCGTTTGCGCTCAACGGGTTGCGCTGATGAGCAAATACCAAGTATCCTTGATGAAATTGAAAACTTTCGACCGGAAGCAACAGATATGCTATCCGAGTGGATTAACACCAATTTGGTCAAAGAATTTTCTATTCACGGGATAACACCGCTATGGTTGCGTGAAAACAAAAATTTAGCCGATATTGGCATAATTATCAGTTTTGATTGGTTGTTGAAAGATGGTGAATCTGCCGCCACCGCCTTACGCAAGCCTTTACGGTAGGGGAGCGAATAATATGTTTAGAGATGGTAAGCCAACCATCAGCGACAATAATGAAAATGCTTTCCGCCCGGTTGAGCAAAACATCAGTGTTCGGGAATACAAAATATACGAATGCGGAGAGGTTGCAAAACAGCACTTTACGCCGGAAGTGTTACGGAATTGGGCTGATTTTAGTTCAAAAGAATGTCGTCAACGCTATGAGACGTTTCAGCACGATTTGGCAAAGGAGCTTGGAGTTCGTGACAGGGGTGTTCGGTGGGACGCTATGGGAAATATTCTCGGTTACAACAAGGGTGACGGTGTAGTTCATCTTAACAAAGCATTTTTAGAAGATAGCAGCCCACTAATGGCGATAGATACGATTGCACACGAATCGCGGCATCAACTGCAAATGGAAGCTATAGCAGGGCGCATAACTGGAGTGGCTGATAATTCCACTATTGATGAATGGAATAAGGCTAAAGAAATTTACAGTAGCTCTGAGAGTGACACTTTCAACCCGCGCGGATATTACTATAATCCTCTTGAAGTTGATGCTCGTCAATTTGGCGAAGAAATAGCCAATGCTGTGTATAGACAGGAGATGGGAACCGATATGGTTGAATCATTTGGTGGCTCGGTTGAAAAAGTTGCTGAAAAAGAAATAGATAAAACAGCGACATTTTTTGACAAACTCGAATCGTCGGTTGAAGTACCGAAACCGGAGATTGTGAAAAAAGAAGAATTTGTTAGGGCGCTTTGGGATGGGCTTGAAAGCGATTACCTAAGCACTTATAAGGAACGTCTCGACCAAACCTCGAAAGAAGGAGAACGTGGACACTGGGAGGACACGCGTGGTGAATCAAAGTACATACCATCCGACGAGAAAACTAAAGAAATCCTCGCAAAGTACGGATTAGACGGGATTGTTTATAAAGATGGTATACCTGACTTTTCAGGTTGCTCCGAGTCAACAGTAGAAATTGATAATATGACAGAGAACCGTCAAGGAAAAGGTGGAAATTTTGAACAAGCTGACTCAAAATGTGCTGAACAATGGAATAAAGAGGGTAGAGACGGAAAAACTGACTGGACGGCTCGCGATGTAGCTAACTGGCGACGGGAAAACGGTTATAGTTGGCACGAATGTAATGATAGAAAAACGTGTCAGTTGATACCTACGGAAATAAATGATTACTTCGGGCATTTCGGCGGTGTCGGTGAGTGCAATAAAGCAAATTCGCAGGAGGGTGAATTCGATGAATAAGCAAAAGCTCAACGTATGGGGACGCGATTTTGAACTTGAAGTGGTCTTTGACTGCTATGAGGGAGAGAGCGTACTGCCCGTGCAAAAAGAAGCGTTGGAAAATTTCTTAGCAAAAAGCAAGATAATCACCGACGAAAAAGTGATGGTCAGTATAATTTCCGATGTTAAAGCAGCGGTCGTTGAGTATTGCCTCAAACGTAACGCAGAAGAAATCGGAATGAGTACGATTGATAACATTTTCAAGTATGTTATGCCAAAGTCGCTTTATGTTCAACGTACTACCGATGACTCGCGTGTGGTCGGGCTTATGTGCGCGTATAAGTTTGATGTTGACAATGGCATTGCCGTTGTATTCAAGAACGAACAGTTTGTGAACGTCGATAGCCAGAATGCTATATTGTAAAATCTGAAACCACAGAATCGTTATACGCGCTACTGAATCCGCGAAAGTTATATCAATATTAGTATTTGACATTATTATGACATAACCTAATAGTTTGCACATTAGAAAATGAACTATGGGTTATGATGGAGGTATTATGACTCAGAGTGAACTGCTTCAACTCGTTGAAATGGATTTGTTTTTTCTAAGTGAAATATTAAGCATCACCTACGAGTCTAAGGCATTTGCAGAATATGGAAACGGCATCTATAATATTAACAGCCATACTCAGCATTTAGTCGTTTCAGACTATATTGGTGTTAATCCTAATGATGCGAAAGTCTCCTTTATTAAATCAACACTCTTGCCGTCTGTATTTATGTCAAGTTATAAGGTACTTGATATGATTGTAGAATTCATTATCAGAAAGGGTAATATGTCGAAATACGTTTCAACGCCACTAATTCCGTATAAACAGAAGATAGATGATTTAAGCCATATGGTAAATGCGCTCGGATTGTCTCAGAATATTTTTATCTGTATCTTACCGCTGTATAGAGAATTCTCAACTTATAGACATATGTGGATTCACGGCAAAGATAAAGATACAGGAAATTACATAAAAAAGCTACCAGATAAAATAGCAAAGTGTGATTCATTGGGAAATATTTTGAGTGAAATAACGAATATAGATATACTGAATTTCGCAAATTTCACCTTAAATCTTCTGTATATTGTTATTGGAATGTCCATTGATTTTAATATTTATGAATTGGAAGTTATTTCATCACTTGGTGATTTAACGGTAATACACCAACAAGCAATAACACTACCACCTAAGAAATATTTGTTTAGATTTTGTTACACGTTGAACGATGAGGAAGAAAGCACATTGGTTGTTAATGGAAACAATATATTTCCCGCTATTGAAAACTATATTGAAAATTATAAAAAATTATCAGCATCATCTGATTTTGTTTATATAATCGAATTTAAGGGAACAACAAGTGTCCATTATCAGCATTTAAGTAGTGATACAATCACCAATTCAAAAGACAAAGTAATTATTAAAGCTATCTGACATTCAAAAGTGATTGAATTCATTGTATCATAAAAAGGCTTGTGAGTGAATAAACCATCATCTTGTCTGTTGTCAAATCAACACTATATAAAGTCTCGCTGACGCAAACAGTACAAAGATACGGATAAAGGCACTGGCGAATAGAGGTTACAACCTGTACTATTGGACGAGCGAGGGGATTGCGGAGTTGGATTTCGTTTTGCAAAAGGGTGATGAAATTATAGCAGTTGAGGTGAAAATCGGCAAGCGCACGAAGTCGAAGAGCCTGAATATGTTTGCGGCGAATTACAAACCCGCGTACTCGATTCGCATTTCCACGAAAAACTTCGGCTTTGAAAACAACATCAAATCCGTCCCGCTGTATGCCGCGTTCTGTATTTGAGGGTAAAGCAGCCGGAGATTCTTGGGGGACTATTTGGGGACTATGGGGACTAAAAGCGGCGAATATTAAGCAAAGAACGCAAATGCTTAGGCACGAATAACCGCGCATTACCAGCGGTTTTTTGCGTTTATTAACATTTGCAAAAAGCGAAGTTTATGATTCGTAATCAGCAGGTCGTCAGTTCGAATCTGACCATCAGCTCCAAGAAACCCCCGCAGCCGTAACGGTTGCGGGGGTTTTGGTTTCTTTTGCGCCTGACGGGTGCGGGAGATCTGAGGCAGGCGAAAAAATAAATAAAAATAATTATTATTATTGTAATTGTGGTTTATTTGTGCTATAATAACGTTACTACACAATTAACCGAAAGGGGAAAACATAAAATGAGCAAAATTGTACTGATTGGGGCGAACCACGCGGGGACCGCGGCGGCGAATACCGTCCTCGGATACGCGGGGAACGAGCTGACCGTGATTGACCGCAACGACAACATCAGCTACCTCGGCTGCGGAACCGCGCTGTGGATCGGCGGGCAAATCGACGGGTACGAGGGGCTTTTCTACTCCTCCGCCGAGGCCCTGCGCGGGAAAGGCGCGCGCGTTCTGATGGAGACCGAGGCGAAAACGATTGACTACACGGCGAAAACCGTGACCGTCGCGGACAAGAGCGGCAAGAGCGAGGTAATCGCGTATGACAAGCTCATAATCGCGACGGGTTCTGTGCCGATTATACCAAAGCTGCCGGGGATTGACCTCAAAAACATACAGACCGTGAAGCTGTTCCAGGACGGCAAGCGCGCGAACGAGCTTCTGGACGACCCGAATATTAAGAACGTCGCGATTATCGGCGCGGGGTATATCGGCGTGGAGCTGGCGGAGGCGGTGCGCCGCCGCGGCAAGAACGCGCTGCTGTTCGAGGCGGAGAAACGCAGCCTTTCATCGTACTACGACGAGTGGCTGACGGACGATATGGATAAGGTTCTGCGCGAGGGCGGCGTTGAGCTGCACTTTGAGGAGCGCGTCGCGGAATTCAAGGGCGACAAAAAGGTCTCCGCAATCGTCACGGACAAGGGCGAATATCAGATTGATATGGCGATTATGGCCATCGGATTCCGCCCGAACAGCGAGCTGACGGCGGGACTCGACGCGCTGGCGAACGGCGCGGTGCGCGTCGATAAACACCAGCAGACGAGCGAGAGCGACGTTTACGCAATCGGCGACTGCGCGTCGATTCACTCAAACGCGACGGGCGCGGAGGCGTACATCGCGCTCGCGACCAACGCGGTGCGCAGCGGCATCGTCGCGGCGCACAACGCCTGCGGGACCGCGCTGGACGCCATCGGCGTTCAGGGGTCGAACGGCATCAGCATTTTCGGGTACAATATGGTGTCCACGGGGCTGTCCGAAGCCGCCGCGAAAAAGGCGGGCTTTGACATACTCGTGACGGACTACGAGGACCTGCAAAAGCCCGCGTTTATGAAAGAAAACCACAGCGTCAAGCTACGCATTGTTTACGACGCGAAGGACCGGCGCGTCCTCGGCGCGCAGATGGCGTCGTACGAGAACATCTCGATGGGGATTCATATGTTCTCCCTCGCAATCGAGGAGGGCGTGACGATTGACAAGCTGAAACTGCTCGATATCTTCTTCCTGCCGCACTTCAACCAGCCGTACAACTACATCACAATGGCGGCGTTGGGCGCGAAATAGCGCGCCGGCTGCGCGGAAACCGCCCCGACTTTGTCGGGGCGGGGTTTTTTATTCTTCTTCGGTGGTTTCCGGAAATTCAATCAGCACGGATTCGGAGATGTATTGTTCCTCCGCATTTTGCTGCGCCGTAACGAGTAAATCAATTGCATCGGCAACCTTTGCCGCCAGTTCAAAATACATTTTCTTATAATCAGGCATAAACTCACCCCCCCTATACGCGCCTGCGTATAGTATAACACAAAATGAACGTATACGCAACAGCGTATACGCACTTGCGGATATTTTGGTATTATCTCCGCGAGGTGATTTGTGTGGGTATGAAAACGGCAATTGTCGCGAGAATAACCGAAATATGCCGCGACAGAGCGATTGCGACGAACGATTTAGCTGTGCGCTCCGGAATAACGCCGTCAACGGTTTACAGTATGCTTGACCCGCGCAGAAAAGATATGTCCGTAATCACGCTGAAAAAACTCTGCGACGGTTTAGACATTTCCCTCTCCGAATTTTTCGACGCAGACGTTTTTCGCAAGCTCGAACAGGAAATACGATGAGAAACCGCCCCGACTTTGTCGGGGCGGGGTTTTTGGGTTGTTTTATAATTCCAGTCCGCCGAGGATATATGCGATAACCTTTTCCTTTTGGCGCGGCGATAATAGTACCCATTTGTCAAGTAATTGACGCTGGTCATCGGTCAGCGCGGGAATCTCGTCCGATTCCGCGAAAAACTGCGAGAGCGAGATGCCGAACGCGGCGCAGATTGCGTCCAAGGTCGAAACGGTGGGTGAGTTTGCGCGCTTGTACAGATTTGACAGCGTGGACTGCGGTATTCCCGCTTCCTTTGCGAGACGGTAGTCGCTCCAACCACGCGCCTCGCGCAGTTCCGTTATTCGCCGCAATATGTCCATTATTACCTCACCTCTGTGGGGTAATTTTACTATACATTTGTAATCTAAAATAGTCGTAAAAAGGGTTGTAATTGGTTTACATATGTATTATAATGGCTTTATCACACGTTATTGCTCAAACGGGCGGAAAGGGAAAAGATATGAAAGTAGTCAAAAAGGTCCTGAAAGCAAGGGTTCATCTGTGGGTGCTTCTCGTAATCGTAATCGCCGCGGGAACCCTCATCGTCACCTCGCGCATTGCGCAAAAGGTCGCAGACAATGACAAGCAAAAGTTAGAAGAGCTGCAAAAGAAACTCGACGCCGCAGAAGCGGAGCTGACAGCGGAACGCGAGAAACCTGAGGTTACAGTTAGCATTACCACCGTTGAGCTGAAAAGGACTGAATTCATCACAATGCAGTACCCTTTTGAAGTCGCGGAACGCGTTGACAATTCAAACGCCACCAACTTTTTCACGAAGTTTGTCAAGGGCAAAAATTATATCTATACCGCGGAGGGCATAATGAAGCTCGGCGTTGATTTCGGGGATAACGGCGGCCTGTTGAAGGTCGAAGAGGACAGCGCGGAAAAAACGTATACGGTGAGAATTCCGGCGGCGGAAATCTTAGTCAATGATGTGTTCGGCGAAACCGTTCAGCGGTATGACATAAAAACGGCGAAATTTGAGAAAAATGAAGTTCAAAACGACGAGCGCAATGAATTTGAAAAAACGATAAAAGAGAAAATGGCGGAAAAGGCAGTCGCCGGCGGCTGGCTGAAAGAGGCGCAAAAAGAGGTCGGCGAACAAATCAAGGCGTTGATAGAGCAAATGCCGATAGGGGATCACACCGTCGTGTACATATTGGAGGATGCGCCGTCCGGCACGACCGCCGGTTAAAAAGAATCACACCAGCTCCGTGGTCAGCGCGCCGATGCCGTCAATCTCGACGGTCACGACGTCGCCCGCTTTGAGCCAGACGCGGCCGCCCTTCGGCTTGCCGAGGATTACGCCCGCGGGCGTCCCCGTGAAAATCAAATCCCCCGGCTCCAGCGCGAAAAACTTCGACGCCCACGCGAGCGTTTCGCGGCAGGAGAAAATCATATTGCGCGTGTTACCGTTCTGAACCTCCGCGCCGTTGACGCGGCAGCGAATGCCGATGCCGTCGGCGGGATTCAGCTCGTCGCGCGTCGCAATCCACGGGCCGACGGGCGCGAACCCTGGGAACGACTTGCCCGCGATCCACTGACTCGACAAAAACTGCGCGTCGCGCGCCGAGAGGTCGTTGCCCGCCGCATAGCCGAAGATGTATTCTTCGGCTTTTTCGGGTTCGATGTTGTACGCGGATTTGCCGACGACGATCACCAGCTCCGCCTCGTAGTCATAGCACCGCTGCCACGCGGGCAGCGCGACCGGTGCGTTCGCGGGCGCGAGCGCGTCGTTGAATTTGCTGAAAAACACGGGGTATTTCGGGGCCTCGCCGCCCGTCTCCTCCGCGTGGTCCACGAAGTTCAGCCCCTCGCAGACGATTTTCCCCGGCTCCGTGATTTTCCCGAAAACGAGCGTCTTTTCGTCGAGATAATCGCCCGTGTAACCCGCGAGCGCGGCTCGGATTGAGTCAAGCGACGCGTCGCCGCCCGCGATGAGCGCGTTCATATCCCCGGCAATACCGAGCGCGGAGACATCGACCGCGCCGTGTTCCGTAAGCGCGGCGACGTGCCGCGCGTCTCCGTCCGTCGTTTTAACGATTATGGTTGCGAGTTTCATAGTGCGAACCTCCAAAGCTTTTCTCTGATTTTAGCACGTTACGGCGATAACCGCAACTAAAATTTAATATGAAACTGCGCTGTGGATAACCCTGTGGATAATGTGTATAACTTTTTGTTTATCTTTTTTTCGCCGACTTTCGAGTATGTCGGTTTCAGCGGGAAAAACGGGGTGAATTTTGTGAATTACAGAAAATTTTTACCTGTATATATGATGAATTTGACGTTAAGATTTTGACGGATAACACCTTTATTTCCACTGCCGCAACGCAGTATACAAAAAGTATAGGTAATTCGGCGCGTGAAAAATAAAAACGAGAAAAATTGAAATTTGCTATTTACAAATGAAAAATATCTGCTATAATAGCAGAGCAACTCTATGTGGGCTCGTAGCTCAGCTGGGAGAGCGCCGCGTTCGCAACGCGGAGGTCGAGAGTTCGATCCTCTTCGGGTCCACCAAACATTAAAGACAGCCTTTGGGCTGTCTTTTGTGCTATGCGGATGTGCTATGCGGGTTTTTTGAATTTCGCGGAGAGCTTGTCGCCGAAGTTGAAAACCAGCAGCCCGAACAGGATAATCGCGCCGCCGGCGACGGTGGAGAGCGCGGGCGTTTCGCCGGCAATCAGAAACCCCAGCAGGCTCGTCAGAAACGGCGTGACGAACATATAATTGCTCACGGACGAGGTGTTCGCCGCCTTTGCGAACGCCTGTGACCACGCGGCGTAGGCGACCGCGCTCGAAAAAACGCCGAGAACGGCGACGTAAAACCACTGTACCGGCGGCGCGGTGCGCACCTCCGCGACGGACGCGGGCAGGAAAATCGCGAGCATAAGCGTCCCCGCGAAAATGCTGAACGCGGAGGTTTGCAGCGCGGAATACGTCTTTGTCAGCCTGCGCTGCAAGAGGTTGTAAGCGGAGAGGGCGATTGCCGCGCCGAACAGGCAGAGCAGACCCGCGTTCACGGTCAGCGTTCCGTCGAGCAGGGTCAGGACGACGACGCCCGAAAACTCGACCGCAGTCGCGAGCCACTTGACGCGGCTCAGTTTCTCGCGGTAAATGACGCGGGCGAGCAGCGCGGTGACGACCGGCACGGTCGCGATTATGACGCTGCCCGTCGCGGCCGTCACGGTCTCTGTGCCTTTGTTAAAGGCGAGCATATACAGGAAAAAACCGAACACGCCGGCGGCGAGAAACCACGGGATATCCGCCCTTTTCGGCGGCTTCATCCTCGCCGCGAGCGCGACAATAATGAGCGTGACGGACGCAATCAGGTACCGCAGAAATCCGAGCGGAAACGCGGAAAAGTATTGCAGGGCAAGGCGCGTGAACACATACGCCAGCGACCAAAACAGAATCGTAATGATTGCGTATGGGTGAAAACTGTCCCTAATTTTCATTCAGCGCGCTATTTCGCGAAAATCTGGCGCGAGCGCACGTACACGCCCTCGGCGAACGCGGGAGTCAGCGCGGGCTGGCCGTAATGTCCGAGGTTCGCGGGCTTGCCCGCGTTCGCGAAGCGTTCCGCGAACTCGGTTCCGAGTCTGCGCTGCTCGGCCTCCGGCAGAGCCGCAATCCCGTCAAGCGGCTGCGGCACAAGCGAAATAACGATTTTGTCGCCCACGTCGTCGTATAATTTATATGTATCGTTCATAATTTGCGGGTCCCAAGCGTCGAAGCCGCCGTCGATGAAGCACTGAACGCGCGCCTCGCCGTGACCGCAGGAGTGCAGCGTCGCGTAGCGACCTTTCGCGTGAATGTGGTCGGTCAGGGCTTTCATATACGGCACAAAAAGCTCACGCGCGACCGTGTCGGAGAAGAACGGAGCCTTCTGCGCCGCCCAGTCGTCGTGGATGTTGAACCCGTCGAGCGCGGGCCAGTATTCGCAGAACTTGTCCACGAGCTTAATTCCGAGGTCCGTCATCGCCTCGAAAAGCGCGTGAATCGCGGGCGTCTGGTCCTCGTCGAGCAGAGCCATCGCCGCCGGCGCGAAGTCCATAAACGAGATCAGCCGCTCGAACCAGAATCCGTTGACGAACGAAACCTGGTTCGACACGCGCCCGTCGAGCTTGGTTTTCTCGGCCTCCGCCGCCCAGTCCCATTTGTCGATGTCGGGGATTTTAATCTTGTCTTTCCACTCGTTCGCGTCGGCCATAAACGGGTCACCGGGGCGCACAATCGAGCCGCCGGCGGACGGCACCCACTCCCACTCGATTCCGAATGCGTCCGTCGTTCCGGCGGGTCCGCCGCGACCAAGCAGCTCGTTGTACAGGTTCGGGATCATCATTGTCGCGTCGCCGGGCAGCGGCAGCCAGTACGGGTGCCTGTCAAAGTACATCGCGGCGACGTTCTCACGCGGGGAGACGGGCGTGTCGCGCAGGGGTTGTCCCGGGCCGAACATTCCGGGCAGTTCTCCGATGATTTTAAGCTCGTTCGGAACATACGGTATACGTCTGTTCATTTTGCTCCAATCCTTTCCGTTTCCGTCGGTTAATTTTAGTCATTTTCACGACTCATTATAACCTTGCGCGGCAGGATTGTCAATATTGATTCTGCGATTACCGTGTGTTTTGCGCCACGACGTCCAGCAGACCCTTTTTGATGTCGCTGTAAGTATTTCTCAGCACCTCGTCAACGCTCGCGCCGGCGATTACGACCTTCGCGCCCTTTTTGTACTGCGCGGCAAAGGTCTCCGGCATCGACAGCGACACGCAGATTTTTCCGGCTTTTTGTATCAGCTCGGCCGCTTCGTTCAGCACCGCGGCGACCTCCGGATCCCAGAGGTCTTTTCCGATGCGCATACCGTAATCGGCGGGGCCGAGCATAAACGCATCTATGCCGTTTACCTTGACCAGTTCGGGCAGGTTTTTTATGCCGGCGGGCGTTTCAATCAGTGCCATTACGTAGGTGTCGCGGTTCATATCCGCGGCGTAGGTTTTCACGTCGGAGCTGACGTTCTCCCGCCACCGCGCCGTCGCCGGACGCGGACAATAGCCGCGCGTGCCGACGGGCGCGTACTTGGCGGCGTTCACGATGGCGACGCAGTCCCCGACCGTCTCGACGGTGGGAACCAGAACGCCCTGCGCGCCCGCGTCCAACGCCTGCTCAATCATAAACTGATACTTGTCGGCGGTTCTGATTACCACGGGAACGTCCCGCGCCGCCGCTAAGGCCCTGTTTTTCGCCTTGATTTTTCGCGGCGCGATGATGAGTATCGGCAGTAAGAGCGTAATAATGCTCAGAATACTGCTGTACGGCGAGAAGGTGGACAGCAGCGACAGCAACCCAAGCGGCGACAGCGCGACGCATATTATCGAGACGATAACGGGAACCGCGAGAGCGCGGACGGGTTTACTGGTGAGCTTTTTCGGGATATACCGTTCGAGGCGGTTGTTGAGCGTAACGAGGCACGCCGCGCCGGTCGTCAGGAACGCGAATATCAGGAGAATTGTGTAGACGATCTGCGCGGGCGGGAATTTCAGAACGTCCGTCATAATATACAACATCGGAATGTTGAACGTGAAGCTCTTGGGCGCGAAAGCGAGAAGCGCGATAACCGGCAGAACAATCGCGGAAAGGTTCATCACGAAGCCGATGCAGATCGTCTTTTTGACGTCGGATTTCAGCTTTATGTCCTTGCCGGAGATGAGATAAGTGGACAGGAAGGACACGTATGTCGCGGCGAAGTATACGCACCAGATAAGCATACTCACCGTTGAGAAGTCCACGGGAACCCAGCGTGTTGACATTTTTTCCACCAGCGAATCCCAGCCGAAGCCTAAAATCGTCATAAGGTACACGGTCACTAAGATTGCCAGCATACCGAAGCACATTACGCTTTGAATCTTGCTGAAAAAGGCGACGCCCCTCTGCGCGATTATCAGGGTGATGATCGCCGCGGCGATTCCGCCGATGATAATCGGTGTGCCGAAAAGCTGGTTGATGTAAGATCCGCAGCCGGAAAACGAGAACGCAATCGAGATTATAAGGAAAAAGATGACGGCGACGTCCGTCAGGGGCGACATCAGCTTGCCCGCGCGCCCGTAGATTTCCTTAAAGAGAGTCTGGTAATCGTGTATGTCGTAAACCCGCCCCATCTCAACGCCGTAGTAATATGTAATGAACAGTATTATAATGTATACTTGGTAAAAATAACCGTAACACATATCTTTAACGGAGAAATGGGTGTATAATATAAGCGAAAGAAGGCGACGACTATGATTATTCAGAAGGATTATACGTTCCTGATGGAACACGTTTCTTTTCTAAACGACTTCACCGCGAACGAGGTGCTGCTCTGGACGCGCTGCATTGTGAACACCTGCTTTGAACAGGGGACGCAGCTGCGAAACGGGAATATCGGCAGCAACGGAATGATAATCATCAAAAGCGGAGTCGGATTGTGAAATACTGTTGATTGACGCGGTTTCGTTCACGATTCTCTGTGAAACCAGTCACGTTGCGCGGAGCTTTTTTGACAGACTGCTGAGTGACCGGCTGTTCGCCTCGGCGCAGTCGGTGGAGCGCGCGTTGTTCACGACGCTCAAACAGCGGCTGGCGTTTTTCCTGCTGGAAGAGCTGGGGAACACCGCGGAGGACATTCTGATTCTGACGCACGACAGGGTTGCGAGTCACATCGGCTGCACGCGGGAGGCCGTCACCCGCACGCTGCACCGTTTTGTCCGCGCGGGTTTCGTCAGTCTCACCCGCGGAAACATAGAAATTTTGGACACGGCGGGCCTGCGCGGGCTGATTTTAGACGACGCGTAAATTATACATATAACGCAAAAAGCCCGAAAGCGGAACGGCAATCCGTCCGTTTTCGGGCTTTGCTGCGCGTATATTGCGTATGTTGCAAATACCTACAAATACTTCTCAATACACGCCGCGACCTGCGCGGCGGCGATCGCGATTCCGGCTTCCGTGAGGTGAATGCGGTCGGGGCGGATATTCCCCGCGACGTCCGGCGCAATCGCCGCGAAAAGGTCGTTCACTTCGAGGTTGTTCCGCGCGGCGACCTGCTTGATCAGGTCGTTGTACTCGTGCGGCGCGGCGAGGTCCGTGTCCGCCGTAGGGGTCGTCGTCGCCATAATAATCGCGACATTTTCGCCGCAGAGCTTCCGCAGGACGGTGACCGTGCGTTCGAGCGCGGAGACATATTCCTCCGGCGACGTGAACGGGCGGCCGAGACCGTAATCGTCGCCCATATCCCAGATGCCGTTGTTCCAGTGGACGATATCCGGCGTCGGCAGCACGTCCGGCGGCGACCACGGCGAATCCATATGCAGCCAAAAGCGCAGCGAATTCAGCGTGTAGCCCGACCAGCGGCCGTTCTCATCAGGACCGTAGACGTCGGCGCGGCCCGCGAGCTTTTCGCGCACGACCGGCTGATATAGCAGGCGAATCGAATCGCCGAGCAGGAGTACGTTTTTCATATGAGTTCTCCTTTTGGTTTATTTTTCGATTATACGCGGCCGCGCAACAGGTCGTCGGCGGAAACGCCGAAAACGAGCGCGAGGGCGCGAACCTCATAGTCGGGCACGAACCGCTGGCCGTTTTCAATCCGCACAATCGTAATGCGGTCAATCTCCAAGCCCTCTAATTGCAGCTTCCCCGCAAGCGCGGCCTGCGTGAGCTTCCGCTCCCTGCGCAACTCGCGGACGCGCGTGCCGATAATATTTTTCGATTCACCGTCCCAGTAAATTTTCAATCAACACACACCAACCGTTCCAAAGTTGAACTATTATGTTGATTTTACTATTATATTATGCTATAATGAGTGCTAATGATGAACATATAGAATTTTTTGAGGGATTCGTCTATGCCTGATTATAAAAAATGTATTTTGAGCTTGCGGCAAAGGTCGCGGAAAGCGATTAAAA